>JAYTOE010000139.1:0-45719 GCA_043747935.1 Akkermansiaceae bacterium | reverse complement strand
TTTCCAAGGCGCGATCCATCGTCTGCGGTTGTTCCTGCTCATCTCGCCCCCACTCTACCCGCCCGAATCCGCGGAGCAAGGGGATTCTTGTCAGAAAGCATGGCTTTTTTTAGGGGCGAGGCGATCCAGTGTCAGAAAGTGTCAGAAAGCATGGCTTTTTTTAGGGGCGAGGCGATCCAGAAGGCGGGGCGGCGGTGAGCGCCTTGCGGGTGGCGATGCCAGCGAAGGGGCTTTCGATGATGGCGCGGTATTCGGCGAGCTCGGTGGTGAGGCGGGCGAGGTCGGCGGCTTCCATTCCGTAGGTATCAGGGAGAGGGCGCTTAGCGAGAGTTAGGGCACGTGCTTCATTGTGACCTTTTCCTGGCGTTGCCCCGCGCTAGTTTCGTTGGGAAGGAGCGAACGCATCTATCATCGGACTGCCATGGGCATCCGCAAAGCCTTACTCCCAGCCCTTGATATCGGAAACCAGCCGCTCCTCGCGATCCGAGTCGGGCGGCTTTTCCTCGTAGTGCAGCGCGTAGTGGTATTCGCGCAGATCGTCGGCGAAAGCGGGCGGTGCTTCCATTTCCGCGAGCTGCCGTTTCAGCGTCCACCCCGCGCGTCCCGCCAGCCCCTTTTTCTCACAGGCACGCTGCCAGAGCCCGAAATATCCGCCCCTTCGCTTTGTTCCGGGAATCTCGTGATCTATCCCCGATTCTTCGCCTCTCCGCGCTCCCCTGAATAGCAAGGAACCGACCGCGATCGCTCCGAAAGCACCCATCAAAATCAATGCGGTTTTCTCCACATCACCGCCCTTATCCGCCGTTTTCTCCGGTTCCTCGGCAAGCTCTTCCTCCGCCGTGGGCGGCTTCTCGCCCGTCGGCGCTACCCTCGGCGCACCACCACCGCCGAGCGCCACAGGCGGCGTCGGCTCCATCACCACCCAGACTCCCTTCATCTTCACCTCGACCCAGGCGTGCGCCTCGCGAGCCCGGAAAACGAACATCCGGCTGTTCGCGAAATACTCGCCGCCCGCCCAACCGTAGGCCACCCGCGCCTCGACCCCCAGCTCCCTCGCCATCAGCGCCCCCGCCGTCGCGAAAAACTCGCAGTGCCCGCGTTTCTCGGCGAAGAGGAAATTTTCCAGCGGGTCGAGGTCATCGCGGTTTTCCGTCATCAGCGAGTATCCGTAATTGTCCCGGAAGAACGATTGGATGTTCAGCAGCTTCTTCAGCACATCGCCCTCGCCCGCCGCCTTCGCGGACAGAGCGCCGAACCTGCCCGCCACATCGACCGCTTTCCCTTTTCCCCAATCCTCAGTCTTCGGAAGGTCTTCCAAGCCCACCGGCAGCGAACTGGCGAGATACGAGTATCCGGACGCCCCGCCTACAATCGGCAGGAAACCCATGCCATCCGCCACGACTTGCAAGCTAGGAAGTCTCGCCGCACGCACGCCTTGCAGCGCCGTCAGGGTATCCCTGCCGCCGCCGCCATCCTTTCCGTGGAAAATTTCGTGGAGAATCTCCCCGCCGCTCCTTTCGCCGAGCCCGATCCAGCCCTGATCATCCGCTTCCAGATCCATTGCCTCACCGCCGCCAAGACTCCAAACTCCATCCTCGAATTTGTCCAAGCTGAAAGCCCTCACGTATACTTTCCGCTTCAGCAAAAGCTCGGCGTCCTTCGCCTGCGGCAGTTTCACGAAAATCTCCGGCTTCGCGCCCGGTTTCAGGTTCGTGCGCTGCGGCAAGGCGCGGTGTTTCTCATCGCTCCAAAGCCAGTTCCCCGAGACCGGTGAATTCCCGTTCGCCACCCGCTCGGCGGCGGCGGCGGGCTGGAGTTTCGCCTCAATTAGGATGGCCACCTCCTCGAGCGGTTGCGGCGCGGCATTCAGTAGCCAGAGGAAGCCGCACTCCAGCGCGAGGATGCCCATGCCCATCGCGAGGAAATCGCGCAAGCCCGGCTTCCTTCCGCCCTTCGCGAACGGCAGATCAGATTTCCTACGCTTCGCCGCCCACCAAGCGAGGCCGCCGACCAGCAGCAACACCGCAAGGCAGGATCGCACCAAGGTCGGCAAGCCCTCTGGCCAACCCCGCAGCAAGGCATACGCCCCTCCCCCCGCGAGGCACAATACGATGAGCCGTAAAATCATCTACGCCCCCCTCTTCCAAGCGTTCCCCTTTTTTCACGAGAACCATCGTACTCGCGGATATCGACCAGCACTGGCGCGATGGCTCCGTCCGGCACAAAGCCCTCCCATCCGGAGCGAGGCATATCGGAAACGACCACCACGCATTCATGGTCATGAGCCCTAGCCAGCGCGGCGATGAGATCATGCGCCTCGGTGCCCGAAGCCCGTTTCACGGTCAGCAAACCCTCGCCTACCCCCGCCAACTGCCGCCGCGTTTTTACCACGCCCTCCTCCCATCCGTTGAAATCCGCGATCCACCGCACCGGCATTCCGAAACCGATCAGATTTCCCATCGCACCGCACAGCAGGGACAAGGCCTTCTCGAAGCGATCCGGACGGATCAGATCTCCAGCGCCGCCATAGGAATGAAACACCACCAGACAGCCCTCCGCTTGCGAGCCCGGCGGCTCATCCTCACGGACCAGCAACACCCCGCCCGCCGCCTCGGATCGCAGGCTCGCCGCCCATGCGATGCGCCGCAGACCGTCGCCGCCCCGCCGCTCCCGCAGCCCTTTCCACTCGCCGATCCCGCCGAAATGCTTCGAACCTCTCAGCGGTGCGCCATCTAGCAGATATCCGCGCAGTGTCAGCGCGCGCGGCACGATGGGCTTCGTCAAAACGCCGATCTCCGCCTGCACCGGTAGGCATTTTGAAAACGACATCAGCCCCAGCGGGAAACCCGATCTCACCCAGCCCCGCTGCTCGTTCCGCAAACCCCTCGTGCGCAATACTGACCGCCCCTCCACCTCAGCTACGCTGCGTCCAGCGATCCAGAACAACTTCCCGGAAACCACCGCCTCCCCCATCCGATCCACCCCGAACTCGATCCACAGGCTGTCGAAAAAAACGCTCCCGTTCGTCAGCGTCACCTTGCCCGAAAAACTTTTTCCCGCCTCCACCCGCCTCGGCCCGCTGTAAGCCAGGGCAAGCGAGCGCAGATTCATCCAACCCAATGCGAAAGCCACCCCAAACAACGCGACCACCGCGAGCCCCATCGCCGCCATTATGCCATCAACTCTCCATATCCCCACCACAATGAGGGAAAAGCCGAGTCCACCGAGTATCACCCCGCGCCAAGTCGAGGCGATGCGTAACCGCCCGCTCGCGGGTTCACCCTCAATGGGTGAAATTCGATGTCCGCTTGCCGCCATCGCCCTTACCCGCACTCGCCGGGCTCCATTCCATCTCCTTCGCGTCGGCCCAGAGTTCTTCCAGACCGTAAAATTCACGCATCTCATCGTGCATCACGTGCACCATCACATCGATGTAATCGAGCACCACCCAGCGCGAGTCCGCCTTGCCTTCGGCGTTGGCCGGCTTCGCACCGGAATCCTTTTCGACCAATCCGGCCACATCGCGGATGATCGCGCGCAGGTGCGGCATGGAGGAACCGGAGCACACGATCATGTAATCCGTCAGGTTCGAAACGCCGCGCATGTCCCATACCCGGATGTTCTCCGCCTGGATCTCTTCCGCAGCCTTCACACAGGCTTTCGCCAAATCTTCTCCTTCAATCGCCATAAATCTCTCTTTCGAAAGCGGATGATAGCCCGCCCGGGTGACACTTGGCAACCCGCTTTCTTGGGCGTTGCGTTAAAGAGGAATGCGGAGCGGCTCCAAGGAGGTTCAATGGCGGCTGTGGCGACCGTAGTAGCCTCGGCTGTGGCCGCGATGGTTGTTATCCCTGTTGTTGGCGATCGCGTATCCTAGGACACCTGCCACGGCGGCTCCGGCAACGGCGGTTCCGGGATCCACCGATTGACGGGGATTGCCGTAGGCGTCGTAGGTGGTGGTGCAATTCGTTGACACGAGCGCGATCGCGCCGGTCAAAATCAGTGTAATTGTCTTTTTCATGTTGTTATTGGTGCATCGGGTTCGTGTGGGTTGTTCAAAAACCCATTCTACGCACCTTCAAGCTAAGCAAAGAGTCGCGTGCTATCAAAAAAACCACACTGGGGTCTTTCCCTCCCATAGCCACGTTCGCGGTGGCCTTCCCGGACATCCTCCCCGAGGAGTTTCCCCTATTCAGGATGATCGGAAAAATGCCTAATTTCTCGCTGCAAGGTCAGGAGTTCATCGCGGCGTGAGACCGAGGAAATCGGCAAGTGATCGAACTGCGGATTGGGGGCTGTGACCACGCTGAACCTTCTTGCCGACGGTATTAAGCTTTCCTAACGCACGGTCGGCTTTCAAATCGACGTGACCCACAAAAGCTTCAGCGGCAAGCAGGGGCAGAGCATAGTATCCGCGAACTCGTTTCTGCGGAGGAGTGTAAACTTCCCATCGGTAATCGAATTTCCACAAAGTGTCAGTGAGACGACGGTCATACACGATGGGATCAAGCGGGGCGATCAGGAGCGGCTCAGGGGCAGGTGGAGGAGCATCGTGTATCCAGGAAACATCGGCACTCATGCAATGCAGCCGGGGAGTATCCGCATCGCTGATGCGGACTTCGGTGATGGCACCGTCCAAGGCACGGAGTTCGCTGGCTTTGAGTAGGGCGAGGCGCCTTTGGCGGAGTTTGAGAAGTGCTAACCAGCGTAGGGTTTCCGCAGGAAGCGGGGTAGGTGCATTCAAGATCGCGGTGGTCAGCACGCGCTCGGGTAGGTCGTAGTAGCGGCGGTTCCCCTCACGCTTTACTATCATTACGCGACCGTGGAAAAAGAGCTTTTGCAGAGTGCTTTTGGCTAGCGTGGTGCTGTCCCATGCGTGCTGTTTGGTCTTTCGTGCACTCACGATGTCTTGTGAGTTGATAGAGCCTTTTTCGGCAATTTGATCTAACACATACTTGGCCAGTGGCTTCTCCGTTGCAGATAGCTTCCCAGACCAGATGCTGTCACTATGAGTGCGCTCCTCCATCGTGCGCTGGAGATGAGGCCAGGCATCCATTGGCATTGCGGCTAGGTTGCAGGAGTCTGGAAGGTGATGCTCGAAGGCGGTTCGATTTTCACTCCCATGCAAGTGCTCCATCAGCCCATGTTCGCAGTAGCCATGCACGCGGTTGCGGAGGATGAGATCCTGCATCCGGCCACAGACGTTGATCGGATCAATTTGTATATAACCCAGATGATTCAAAGCCTCCGCGATATCCAGAAACTTCACGTCCAAGCCCGTCGCCCGGCGCATGAAGCGGCGGGCATCGAGTGAGGAAATCGTGAGTATGGGAGGCATTGCTCATTTAGCATTTCAATTCCTCACAGCCTGATGAACTGCACCAATGTGTCATGGGCCGTCAGAAAGACCGTTTTGCCGTCTTTCCCACCGAAAGCCACGTTCGCGGTCGCTTTCCCAGTCAGCACTCGTCCGAGGAGTTTCCCCTGCGGTGAAAGGATCAGCAACCCACCGGGGCCGGTTGCCCAGACGTTGCCCGCCTCATCGACTTTCAGCCCGTCCGGAGAGCCTTTGCCATCCAGATCCTTCGTCTCGAAAAAAACTTTTGTATCCTTCGCCATCCCGTCATCGCCGATGGAAACTGCGAGGATAATGGCTCGGGGCTTGTGTGAGTTCGCCACGTAGAGGGTTTTCTCATCGGGGGAAAATGCGAGTCCGTTGGGGCGCTCGAGTTCCTTGGTCACGAGGCTGACCACGCCATCCTTGCCGACGCGGAACACTCCGCAAAAATCGATTTCACGGGCCGGATCCTCCTCACCTTTCGGCAGGCCGTAGATCGGATCGGTAAAGTAGATGGCGCCGGAGGAGTGGACGGCGATGTCGTTCGGGCTGTTGAAACGTTTCCCTTCGAAACGGTCGGCTATGGTCATCTTCCCGCCGTTTTCCGTGAGGACGGAAACCCTGCGATCGCCGTGCTCCGCGATGAGGAGCCGGCCTTTCGCGTCGAAGGTGAGTCCGTTCGAGCCGGAAGAGCGCCAGGCAGGATCGTCGCCCGAGTAGCCGGAAGGACGCATGAAGTCCCGGATTTTCGCATCCTTCCAGGCATGGATCACGTTGCCCGGCACATCGGAGAAAAGGATCTCGCCGGCTTTCGCGTCCCAGACCGGCCCTTCCGCCCAGCCAAAGCCTTGGGCGATTACCTCCAGCTTCGGATCGGCAGGGATCAGCTTGTCCAATGCGGGGTCGAGCCGCTCCACGGACATTTCCGCCGCCGCGAAGGCTGCGCTGCCCAGAAAAATCGCCCATCCCATTCGTATCTTCATCACCAACATGAAAACAAATTCGCCCGCACCCAAGCAAGGTGATTCGTCCGCTTGCAATCCCGCGATCTCCCTCCATTTTCCCCGCATGCCTATTGCCCCGAAGCCCCACACCGCGCTGCTCATCGTCGGCCACGGATCCACGGAAAACCCGGACTCCTCCACCCCCTACTTCGACCACGCCGCGGAGATCAGGAAACGCGGGATCTTCGCCGAGGTGCATGTCTGTTTCTGGAAAGAGGAGCCCTCCATGCGCGAGGCGCTGTTCATGATCGATGCGCCGGAGGTTTACATCGTCCCGGATTTCATCAGCGAGGGCTACTTCACTCAAGACGTGATTCCGCGCGAACTCCAGCTCGAAGGCCCGACTACAAATCGCGAAGGCAAAACCCTGCATTACTGCCTGCCGGTCGGAGTCCATTCCTCCATGACCGGCCTCATTTTGAAGAGGGCAAAAGAGGTCGCGCCCGACGCAGATCCCGCCGACACCACCCTCATCATCACCGGCCACGGCACGGGACTGAACCAGAACTCCACCAAGGCGATCAAGGATCAAGCGGATCTCATCGCGGCCTCGGGCGCAGGCTACGCCCTGGTGACCGATGCCTACATGGAAGAGCAGCCGTTCATCGCGGACTGGGACAAGATGGCGGACACCAGCAACGTGGTGGTCGTGCCGTTTTTCATCTCGGACGGCCTGCATTCCTATCAGGACATCCCGGTGATGTTAGGGCTGGAAAGCGAAGTCGTCCCGGCGGCGAGCCAGACGGATGTGTTCCGTCATAATCCCAACAACCTGCGCGGGAAAAACCTCTACTACTCCTCCGCGATCGGCACGGAGCCGCTCATGGCAGATGTGATCCTCGATCAGGTCGCCGATTTCGATACGAAGCACAACCCCGCCCCGCCCGCCCCGGTGGTTTCGGAAACACTCGCCGCGCACCTCAAAAAGCTGATCCGCAGCGGCGTCCGCCAAATCGGTCAGATCGAAATCCAACGCGAGCTCTGCGAGTTTTCCTACGCACTCCATCACATCGATGACGAGGATCTCGCCACCCAGCCGGCTTTCGGCGGCCTCGACCATCACCGCGGATCCGACATGGCGCGCGACATCTCCACCTACGCGGAGGACGGCGAATACCGTTTCACAAAAGGCAAGATCAACCTCAAGCGCGGCTGGATCATGACCCTGGATGATGAGACCGATCTGCTCCGCGCCCTCGACCATTTCTACCCTGCCTGCACCGCGCTTTTCATCCGCCATCAGGACGGATCGCTGCCCATCGAGGATCTGCGGGAAAAACTCGCGCGTCAGACGGGCATGTATCGCTTCGCCCGCTCGATCAGTGATGCGGGGGCACAGGAGCTCATCCAGAAAGTCTGTGGGCCTGCTCATAATTGCGCGAAACGGATTTTGTGGAAACTCGACGATAATACGCCGCTGGATGATAGCGAGGCTTCCCGTTTCAACGGAATTGCCGGGAATGCGCCGGAAAACGAGGCCATCCTGCTGGTTTGCCGCGAGGCTTGCAACCACTTCGTCGCGGAATGCCGGAAGGCGGCGAAGGCGGAGTTCGACGCGAAGGCGGCTGCGACCGCATGATTTAGCTCTGGATGCGCGGAGCCGGATCGGGGAGGATCGCCGTATATGGAAAGCATCGACACTCTCATCGAAAACAACGCCATCTGGGCGGATCGCATGCGCCAGAGCGATCCGGAGTTCTTCACCCGCCTCTCCCAACAGCAAAGTCCCAAATATCTGTGGATCGGCTGCTCCGACTCGCGTGTCCCCGCGAACCAGATCACCGGCCTGCCGCCGGGCGAGGTTTTCGTCCACCGGAATGTCGCCAACGTGGTGCAGGAAACCGATTTCAACGTCCTCGCCGTTTTGCAATACGCCGTGGATGTGCTGAAAGTCAGCAACGTGATCGTCTGCGGCCACTACGGCTGCGGCGGGGTGAAGGCGGCGCTGGAAAATTTCCGCCACGGCATCATCGACAACTGGCTCGCCCCGATCCGCTCGCTCACGCGGGTGCATAAGGACGAACTCGCCGAACTCGAGGACGGCTCGAAACTCGACCGCCTTTGCGAACTCAACGTGCTCTCGCAGGCAAGGCACGTCGCCCGCACCACCATCGTGGAGGACGCGTGGATGCGCGGGCAGGAGCTCGCGATCCACTCTTGGATCTACCGCCTTGACCAAGGTATCCTGACCCCGCTGCGCGAGCCCATCAGCCGCCCGCATGATATAGAAAATTGATTTTCCGATAAATTTTCTTTACGGGCGGAGCTTAGTGCCATATTAGGTATGGCATGAAAATGACAATGCACATAGACGAAGCCCTGTTGAAAAGGGTGGTCGAGGCCTACGGCTGCGAAAGCAAGACCGAGGCCGTGGAAATGGCTTTGCGTGAGATGGATCGCAAGTTCCGCTTCCGCGAATTCATAAAGGAGGGAATGGGCATGACGAAGGAGGAATTGGCTGACGCCGTCTTCCCCGGCTACGATCCCAAGAACCTGAACATCACCCGCCACACCACCGGGGATATCCCCTCCAGCAAGGTCGCCGAAGATCCCAAAAAGTATGGCCGCTGAGATACTTGTGGACAGCAATGTCTATATCGATCTGATGAAACGGAGGCTCGACCCCATCCGGGTTCTTGGCGAGTGGGTGGGGACTTCCGATTTGGTGACCTGCGGCATGGTGAGGCTGGAGGTGCTGCGCGGACTCAAAATCCCGAAGGCCTTCCAACGGATCAGCTCTTTCATGGACATCATGATCAACGTCCGCACCGACGCCGCTTTCTGGCCGGAGGCGACGGATCTGGCCTGGGAACTCGACCGGCAGGGCAAGGTCTTGCCCGGAACGGACATCGTGATCGCAGCCTGTGCGATGCGCATTTCGGCGGCGGTTCTGACATCCGACGCACATTTCGGCTTGATCGACGGACTGCGGGTCATCGCTCCGCCGGAGGAATGGTTTTCCTGACGTTTCTGATTTGCATGGCCGCGTGGCCGGGGGCAACACTGCGGCGTGTCCAATCAGGAAAACCAAGCAAAAGTTCGTATCGCCGTCGATCTCGGGGCGAGCAGCGGCCGTGTGATGGCCGCCATCCCGTCCGGCGGAAAACTCACTCTGACCGAGATCCATCGTTTCGATAACCCCGCCATCGAGCTGCCGACCGGCCTCTATTGGAACATTCTCGGCCTGTATCACGAGATCCTCGCCGGACTGAAAAAGGCCATATCAATCCACGGCGAAAACATCGCCTCCATCGGCATCGACACCTGGGGCTGCGATTTCGGGCTTTTCGACCACTCCGGCGAGTTGATCGGGCCGCCTCACCAATACCGCGATCCCCGCTTCGAGGGCATGGCGGATAAGATGCACGATCTCATGCCCGAGGACGACATCTTCGGGCTGACCGGAATCAAGACGAACTTCTACAACTCCTCCCTGCATTTACTCTCCCTCAAACTGCGCGAAAGCAAATCCCTCTCGCAGGCGGGGAACATCCTTTTCATTCCAGACATCCTCGCCTACTGGCTCACCGGGGTGAAAGCGGTGGAGCGCACGAATGCCTCGACCTCCCAGCTTCTCGACGCGGAGACCGGCCAGTGGGCGCATGAGGTCATCTCCGCGCTCGGCCTGCCGGATCGGATTTTCGGAAACATCGTCTCCCCCGGCACCGTGCTCGGCTCGCTGCGCCCGGCGCTCAAGGACACACTCGGGCGCTGCGACATCCCTTTCGTCGTAGCACCTTGCCACGATACCGCCTCCGCCGTGGCGGGCATCCCCCTCACCGAGGAGGAGCCGCTCTGGCTCTCGTCCGGCACCTGGTCGATCATGGGTGTGGAGCGGAAACATCCCATCCGCAGCTACGAGGCGCTGTCGTTCGGTTTCTGCAATGAACTCGGCGTGAACAGCACTGTCCGTTTCCTGAAAAACATCGCCGGCCTCTGGCTCATCCAGGAGTGCAAGCGCCAGTGGGACAAGGAGGGGCAGAGCCATTCCTTCGCGGCTCTCGCCGAAATGGCCGAGGCGGCAGAGGCTTTCACCGCCTTCATCGACCCCGACGACGCGGTCTTCGCCAGCCCCGGTAACATGCCCGGAAAGATTCGCGATTACTGCGAGAAAACCGGCCAAGCCGTCCCGGAATCCCTCGGCCAGATCCTGCGTGTCGCGACAGAATCCCTCGCCCTGAAATACCGCTACGTTTACGGAAATATCTGCCATCTAACAGGCCGCACCTACTCCCGCCTCCACGCGGGCGGCGGTGGCATCCAGAACCAAATGCTCTGCCAGGCCACGGCGAACGCGCTCGGCATCGAGGTTCTCGCCGGTCCGGTCGAGGCCACCTCCTGCGGAAACCTGATCACCCAGATGATCGCCACCGGCGAAGTCCCCGATTTCCCGGCGGGACGCCAGCTCATCCGCGAGTCGTTCGACTTCGTCACCTATACGCCGCAGGATCAGGAAAAATGGGACAAGGCCTACGCAGATTTCCTGAAAATCATCGGCTGACCCCTCATGCGCCTCGCCGTCCTAAATGTCGTTGGTCTCTCCAAGTCTTTGCTCGGAGAGAACGCGCCGGGCATCACTGCCTTCGCGGAAAAGCATGGCCTGCAGACCTACGCCCCGGCCTTCCCGGCGCTGACCACCACCGCACAATCCTCCATCCTCACCGGCACGCCGCCGGAAAAACACGGCATCGTCGCTAACGGCTGGTATGACCGCGAGTCTGCCGAAGTCCGTTTCTGGAAGCAGTCGAACCACATCGTCCACGGCGAGAAAATCTGGGACACCCTGCGGAAAAGCGTGCCGGGCTTCACCTGCGCGAAGCTCTTCTGGTGGTATAACATGCACTCCACCGCGGACTTCAGCATCACCCCGCGCCCGCTTTATCCAGCGGATGGCTCGAAGCATTTCGACGTCCACACCCAGCCGATGGAAATGCGCGATGAGCTGAAAGCGGATCTAGGCCCCTTCCCCTTCCCTGCCTTCTGGGGGCCGGCGGCGGGGATCGCCTCGTCGGAGTGGATCGCCGCCTCCGCGAAATGGGTGGAGGAAAAGCACTCCCCCACCCTCTCCCTCGTCTATCTCCCCCACCTCGATTACTGCCTCCAGAAAGACGGCCCCGCCGCCCCGAACATCCCCGCCGAAGTCCGTGCCATCGACCGCGTGGTGACGGATCTGATTTCCTTTTACGAGTCCCGCAACATCCGCGTGATGCTCCTTTCCGAATACGGCATCTCCCCGGTTGACCAGCCCATCCACCTCAATCGCGCATTCCGTTTAAAAGGCTGGCTCTCCATCAAGGACGAACTCGGCCGGGAAACCCTCGATTACGGCGGAAGCAAGGCCTTCGCCGTCGCCGATCACCAGATCGCCCACGTCTATGTGAACGATCCCTCGATCCTGCCGGAAGTCCGCGCCCTTCTGGAAAACACCGCAGGCATCGATGAAGTCCGCCCGCAGAACCACCCCCGCTCCGGCGACCTCATCGCCGTCGCCAAGCCGAACGCGTGGTTCAGCTACTATTACTGGAACGACGACGCGAAAGCCCCCGACTACGCTCGCACCATCGACATCCACCGCAAGCCCGGCTACGACCCCTGCGAGCTTTTCATCGACCCCGCCATCCGCTTCCCGAAACTGAAGATCGCCAAGTTTCTCCTCAAAAAGAAACTCGGCATCCGCGGCCTCCTCGATGTCATCCCGCTCGACCCCACGCTCGTCAAAGGCTCGCATGGGCGGGATCAGGTATCAGACTCCGAGAAGCCGGTCCTCATCGGATCAGCGCGGAAAGTCCATAAAGCCGAGGACGTCCATGCGGCGATCCTAAGCGAATTCCGCTGACAAGGAGGGGCTGCCTTCGGCTGCCCGGCAACCCAAGTTCGTTTGCTCCATTCTTATCAGGCAGCCGAAGGCAGCCACTCCTCGGCTCTCCGTCGATGAACCCCAAGCCCGTCTAGCGAACCGATGAGAAAGAACACCACCATCCTCGCGAGCTTCAGCTTGTAGCGGCGATCAGCGGTCGCTGTTCTTGCCTCCCAAAATGCTCCCCCTTGTTTGCTTTCCATCGACGAACTGCGCACGGGATTACCCGCCTCATTCCGCCGCAAGAAATCCAACCTTGTGGACAATTACTTTCGCTTCGACCGATTGCGTTGCCCATTCCATGAATGCTTTGGCGGCTGGTGAAACATCGGAGCGGATGAAATAATAGCAGGGGCGGATGTATGGATATTCATTTACTCTTTTTTGTAAGCCTCGCAGAGTTGCGGCACCAGTTTCGCGCCTATGGTGTCGGACCCTTTGACACGGATCAACTCCTGAGCACGCACGGCTGCGGACAGTGCAATCGTCATCAGTGGGAAGATGAGTATCAATTTGGTAAGCATCAGGATTGTCTTTCGTGATTAGCCTAACAGGATTTATTCATATCCCTCAACTTAGTGACACCCCGCTGTGCTATCTTCCGAGAGAAAAGGGAGAATTCGTTGGCAGATCAAGGTTTTTCGCCGGGACGGGTGCGTGTATCAGGCGGGTGGAGGGGTTGGAGGAATAGCGGCGACCGAAGATCACCGCCACGGATCTCATTCTTGCCCCTTGTGACACACCGCCGGGTGAACATAGGATGCGGCCTCATGAACCCTTATTTTGAAAAGCTTGGGCGCGCTGTCGCAGAACGGTGGCAGGAGCAGAACTTCTCGCTTGAGGTATTTCCGGAGCTTGCCCGGCTCGCACTCGATGAATTTCCACCGTCCGGGAATGTCGATCTCGATGGGTTGATCCGTGAGTTCCTCTCCGACGACGAGCAACCGTTTCAGAGCGAGTCGGGATTCGGCCAACCGGAGCTGGTGGCCTTCAATCATCAGCGCTTTTACATCCAGATTCTGTTTTGGCTGGATGGAACCACGGAGATCCACCAGCACGAATTCTCGGGAGCGTTTCATGTGATGCGTGGATCCAGCATTCATTCGGAGTTCGATTTCGTGGGAGCCAGTCCGGTCACTCCACATTTGCGCATCGGGGAGCTCCGGATGAAACAGGTGGAGCTGCTTGAAACGGGGCGCACCGTCCCCATCACCTCCGGCCGGGAGTGCATTCATTCCCTATTCCACCTCGATACACCCTCCGTCACAGTGGTGGTCCGCACCCACAACGATCCCGGCACCAGCCCGCAGTATAATTACCTACCACCACACATCGCGATCGACCCGCTTCATTCGGATCCCCTCACCATGCGCCGCCAGCAACTCCTCGACGTGCTGGAGACCCTCGATGATCCCGATTACGCGAACATCGTGGACGAAATGGCCGGGACCCTGGATTTCGAACGGGGCTTCAAGATCCTGCGCTACACGATGCCCCATCTTCAGAATCTAGAGGAATGGGAAAATGTTTTGACGACCTTTCAAAATCGACATGCTGAGCTCGCGAACGGAGTCCCCGATACCCTCGCCGAATGTCTCCGCCGTGACACCCTCTCCGGGATGCGCAACCAAATCGTCGATCCCGATCATCGCTTTTTCCTCGCGCTGCTCCTGAACGTGCCGACCCGCAAGGACATCCTCGCCTTCATCGCCAAGCGGATCCCCGACCAATCACCGATCGAGACCATCCTCGGATGGGCGGAAGAACTCATTGAGCCGAGCGATTTCGGAATCAGCCTTCTCAACGCATTCTTTTCCGAAAGCCCCGAAGTGCCCATCGAAGCACTGCCCCAAATGCTCATCGACACCCTTGCCCAAGCGCTGGGAGAGAGTCCGGAAAGCGGTGATCTAACAGACGATTTCCCCGAGATCCTGGCCATACTGACCGGATCCTGCCTCCGTCCCCTGCTTTCATAAGTGCGAAAACCTGCTTACCGCCATCCATTTTCCCAGAACGGGTTTCTATATCATGCAGATGGAGGGCATGGGGGAATGACGGCGACTGAAGATCGCCGCTACGGAGGGACTGCCTTCGGCTGCCCGGCAACCTGGGTTCATTTGCTCCATTCTTATCTGGCAGAAGAATGCAGCCACTCCTTGGGTCTCAGAGCTTCGTCCAGGCCGCGTTGTTCTTGGAGGAAGCCACGGCCGCCTCGATGAAGGCCATGCCATCGACTCCGTCCTGAACGTTGGGGTAATCGTAGGCTTCGTTGCCCTTGAATTTCCCCTCGATGGAGTCGGTGATGGCCTCGCCTGCTGCAAGGTAGATGTTCGCGAAGGCCTCGATGAACGCCTCGGGATGGCCGAAGGGCAGGCGCGTGTATTTCGCGGCTTCCGGGCCATTGTAGCTGTTGCCACGACGCCAGACTTCGCGGGGCTTGTCGGCGAATTTCACGGTGAGCTCGTTGGGGTGCTCCTGGTGCCATTCGAGCGAGGCCTTGGTGCCGTAGATGCGGATGTTGAGGTTGTTCTCGTCGCCGGTGGAGATCTGGGAGGCGTAGAGCACGCCGCGCGCACCGCCCTCGTAGCGGCAGAGCATGGAGCCGTCGTCGTCGAGCTTGCGGCCGGGGATGAAGGTGTTCAGGTCGGCGGCGATTTCCTCCAGCTTCAGCCCGGCGATGTAGGTGGCGAGGTTTTCCGCGTGGGAACCGATGTCGCCCATGCAGTTAGAAACGCCGGAAATGGAGGGATCCATGCGCCAGTTCGAGATCGCGCCGCCGGCGGAGGCAGCTTCGTCGTAGGCCCCGATCGCGTATCCCTGCGGGTATTCCGCGACGATTTTCAGGATCTTGCCGAGCTTGCCTTCGGCGACCATCGCCTTGGCTTCCTTCACCATCGGGTAGCCGGTGTAGTTGTGCGTGAGTGCGAAAACCAGGCCACTCTTCTCGACGATGGCCTTGAGTTCCTCGCCCTGCGCCTTGGAGAAAGCCAGCGGCTTCTCGCAGATCACATGGATGCCGCTTTCCAGGAATTTCTTCGCCACCTTGTAGTGGAGGTCGTTGCGGGCGACGATGCTGACGAAGTCGATGCGCTCGCCGAGCGGCAGGGCGGATTCCTTCTCCGCCATTTCCTCAAAGCTGCCGTAAACCCGATCCGGTGAGAGGAAGAAATCCTCGCCGGAAAGCCGGGACTTTTCCGGATCCGAGGAGAAACAACCCGCCACCATCTCGATCTTGCCATCGAGGTTCGCCGCCATCCGGTGGACGGAGCCGATGAATGCCCCGCGTCCGCCGCCTACCATGCCCATTCTGAGTTTTCTGTTCATATTCGATTTTGGAGAAAAGTGATTCCTTTGAAAAACCGACCAACTCGGTCGGCTACCTCAGGAGTCTTTCCCACGCCCACTCTCCTCTGCAACCCCAAAGCGGAGCGATGGGGCCGCTACCCGGACGGACGGAGCGAACGTCCTGAAATAAATTTGACGGGCGAGGGAAAGCTTTAGTTGTCTCTCTTAAAAGTGTGCTGGCAAATTTATCATTCCGAACAACACCCTTGTCCTAGTGTTCCTTAAAGCTTAAAGCGAAGGATCCGGGTGGGTGGGGCGAAGCATCTACGGGGAGCACACGCGAGGGCCCAGTCGTCCCTGAAGCTGTGGCGGGCAAGCTGCGTGTGCTCCCCAAGATTTCTGCGCCTGCCAGTATCCCTCAAAAAATATTTTACGCGCCGCTAGTCCGAAATTTCAAATCTCAAGTCTCAACCTTCAAGGAAGAGGAAGAGTTTTCCGAGACGCCCGCTTCCACCGAAGCGGGCGTATTTTCTTTCAAGCATTCATTTTCATGAAAGATTTTGTTGTGTTTACTTTGTAGCCCCCTATTTTAGTGAAACTAAACCTAATTACCTTTCCAAAAAACCCATGTGGGGAGGTTGGTTTCCGTATAAACCCAAAATCCATGTCTCCGAAAAAAATCCCACGTGCCGCCGCATCGAAGGACGGCTTCGCACTCGTCGTCACGCTCACGCTAATGATCCTGCTGTCCATCCTCGCGGTAGGAATGCTGGGGCTTTCGAGCGGCGTCTTGCGGACATCCTCGCAAAGCGACTCGCAGGCCGGGGCTCGCGCAAATGCCCGGATGGCGTTGATGATGGCCATCGCGGAACTCCAAAAAGAGCTCGGCCCGGACGCCCGGATTTCCGCTCCCTCCGATGCCGGAACGGTGGTAACCGGCGGGCAGCCGAACTGGACGGCCGTTTACGACGCCTGGCAGTGGAATGCTGATTCGAGCATGCCGGAAACCCCGCTTACCCGCTCACCCAAGTTCCGAGGCTGGCTTGTTTCAGGAGCCAACCAGGTGAACGGCGGACCGGCCGGCACCGGCGAGTTCGCGACGCTGGTGGGATCGGCAAGCCTCTCCGCCACAGCGAAACCCCAGGATCAGATCAACGCGCCCATGCTGGCTGTCACCCGCGGAAATCGCAAAGGCAGGATCGCATGGTGGACTGCCGACGAGAGCGTAAAGGCGAAGATCAACGCCGGTGGTGAAGCGCCCTTGGCGTCCAATCCCCTTTCCGATTCCCAGTCCCCTCGCAACGTCGGGCACAAGGCCATCGATGAATTGGCCGGATTCGACTGGAAGCAGGGGCAGAGATCCATCTCCGTCAGCACCGGGGGGGTCAACCTTGCGGCGGGTCTCGGGATCGCGGGTCTCGGCCGTCTGAGCCATGATGTCACCGTGCATTCCGCCGGATTGCTCGCCGATGTGCGGCAAGGCCGCCTGAAACTGGATCTCAGCAACCTGTTGTCCCGGTCCGCCACAGAATTGCAGGACAAGCCCCTCTACACAGCAGATGGCCGGATCAACCGTTTCCAGATCGCTGCGGACGGCTCGCTGACCAACAACTTATGGGTGACCGCGAACGGCACCGGTGCGAACCGCTGGGGCATCAACCTCGAGGAACTCCACCTTTTCCATGAAATCCACCGCGAGGTTGACTGGAGCGGCGGGAAACCGAAGTTGGTGAACAAGGGCACCACGGACGAGATGATTCAGGATCGTTTCTTCATGTACCGCAGACCTTCTCTGGAAGCCGTGAGTCTGATTCTTTCTTTCATCGCGTCGCCAGAAGCGGGAACCGCTCCGACTACCTACCGCATCGACGCCATGATGGATACCATCGTCGCCGTCTCAAACCCGAACGACATCCCGGTCGTCTGGCCGGCCAGCGTGCTTTTCCGCGTGGATACAGAGGGCTTCCCCTACAGCCCCAGGTGGAACATTCGAACGGCTGCGGGTGCGGTCAGGCGCAACCACCAGTGCGCCTCCATCAACGTCCCTTTCTTCAGATCCTCCATAAGCAACGGATTCACGCTAGAATCTGGAGAGGCCGCCGTATTCGGGGCTTCCACCGCCGACACGCAATCTCGGAACGTCAACCTGACGCGTGGCTTCGTACCGCGCGGCGGGGTGCGTATCAACGAGCAGGATTGGTCAACGGATAGTGTATACCAACCGACAATTGACGGCCTCCGTTGCACCGGGTTGCTGCCTGACGATATCATGGATTTCACCATGACACCCTCCAACTTCAGTAACGGAAACACACCCAGTGGGTGGATCTCAAGCTACTCCAGGATGAGAAACACATCGGGCGGCGGGGACATCGGCATGAGCTCACATAGATTAGGGGGCGGAGGCAATAGCGTGCTGTCCACTGCGCCGACAAGTAACTATATGCTCGCCGCGATCAGACCCGCACAAAGGCCGAGAATTCTGGATTTCATAGGAGCCCCTTTGCCGGTGATCATCGTTACGACCATGTCCAATGTTGAAAGAAGCCGGACCACCTTACAGCCACCGAACGCCATCTCCTCGCGCCCCTATCTTCTCCATGAGCCGGCAACCAGCAACATGGTCGCCATAACGAATCCGGCCTCAAATACGGAACTGACAATGCATAACTCGCAACTGATAACCATCTCAGAGCCGATGGACTACGTGTTCGGCAACGACCGCACCATGGCGGCGGGAACCGGCGGGCGGAATCTTTATCATGGAGGCGGCCGGGAGCCGGGCTTGGGCGGCGGCTTCAACGTCGTGAAGCGACGCATCCCGCTGACGGCACCCCTATCTCTCGGAGCCTTCGAGAACGCGATCGCCTGCGGATTCGTCCAGCGTTATACAGGTGGTTCGGCACTCAGCTCCCTAGCCGACATCCTGACGACTCTACCAGCCCCGGGAGGAGGTCAGCCAAGGGCGACCAAGGTGACTCTGGCGAAATCCATCGGCAACTCGTGGTCGAACCCCTTCCTGACCTCCGATCTCTTACTAGACTCCAACTACCACGATGCTTCCTGGATGGCCAACACCGCGCTATGGGACTCGTTTTACCTTTCCGGTGTCGTGGCGCCGGGCGCTTCCGCCGCATGGAACAACGACAACCGCAGCCAGCGGCAACAGTTCAGTGAACTCGCCGAGCGAACCGCCACCCTGCGCAACAGCCGCCTCACGTATCATCCCCACAAAGCAACCTCCGAAGCCCTGGACGAGCTTTTCATCGGCGACGTCCTCAGGGCGGGCGCGATCGAGAAACTCTCGAAATACCTCCTTGTCGATGGGGCTTTCAACGTCAACTCGACCTCGGCGAGGGCATGGAAAGCATTCCTCACAAGCGTAAGGGAGCAGGAACTGCTTGATGCCAACGGCGCCGCCTCGAAAAAGACCCATCCCTTCGGCACCCTTGGACACGCCGTGAAATCCGCTACCACCGGCACGGAAGGCGATTGGAACGGTTTCCGGGATCTCTCGGATTCCGATATCGACAGGCTTGCCAAGGCCATCGTCACCGAGGTGAAAGCCCGCGGCCCCTTCCTGAACATGGCGGACTTCGTGAACCGCCGCCCCAACAGCAGCGATCTGACGCAACGAGCCATGGGCGCCCTGCAGGCGGCGATCGACAAATCCGGCATCAACAACCGGTTCACCACGGCAGGCCGGTCGCTGGCAGCCGCAGATGTCCCTATGCTTGCAGGAAAAGACACCCTGGTCAGCGAACCTGCTCCTGCGCGGGCGCTCGGTGCCGCAGGCTTCCTCAGCCAGGGAGCATTGCTGACCGCATTCGGTTCCCAGATCACGGTGCGCGGCGACACATTTCTCATCCGCACCTACGGTGATTCGCGCGACGCGGCGGGCATTATCCAGGCAAAGGCATGGTGCGAGGCTGTCGTCCAGCGGACACCAGAGTATGTGGATCCAACCAATCCACCGGAAGCCGCCACCGGCCTTGCGCCCGCGAACACCACGTTCGGCAGGAAATTCAACATTGTGTCATTCCGCTGGCTCAGTCAGAATGAAATCTGAAGCCTCCCGGAGGCTTACCATCTCTTGAAAACCCATGATCCTCCGATACGCCACCTCCTGCAGCCTTGCCATTCTGGCCGTTCTTTTCCTGCCGGAACCAAGCTATGGGCAGGGAGCCCCCGCTCCCGCTCCCGTTCCCGCGAAAAAGGAAGAGGGTGCCATGGTTCGCATCGTTTGCGTCCAGAGCCTGAGCGGTGAGAAGGATGAGATCATCACCCTTGCCAAAAAAACGGAGGACGGCAAGTGGATCGAGTTCGGCGACCTTGAGCTGCGCTCACCGTTCATCACCGAGTGGATCCGTGTGCCAGTAGGCTTGAACCATTTGGTCAGGAAAAAAGGTGAAGAGTTGGCATCCCTCGGAACGTTCACCATTTCCCCGGCTATGAAAGGCGCAATCCTCATCCTGCTGCCGGATCAGGGGAAAAATGCATATCGTGTGCAGGTGATCGACCCGGCAAAGCTCAAATTCCGAAAAGGCAAGGCGCTCATCGTCAACTATTCCAGCATTCCCGCGATGGTGAACATGGGTAAGGAAACGACGACCGTGGCTCCCGGCCAGCAGTTCGTTGAGACCATCACGGCCGACAAGGACGGCATGCACCGCCTCCTCGTCGCCCACCTCGACAAGGACAAGAAGATCGTCCCCTGCTACGACCGCTTTGTTTCCTCCAACCTCAACACAAGGAAATTCATCCTCCTTTTCCCCGATCCGGACAGCGGGCTGCGGGCAATGACCCTTTCCGAGTTCGGCCCCTTCGAGTGAGATTTCGATTCCCCTATCCCGACCGGAAAAACAAACGCCATGAATCACAAAAAAATCCGTCTCCCCCTGCCCTTGCTGCTGATCGCAGCCTCCGTATTTCTGGGCGTCCAGCCCGCATACGCCCAAGAGGTCGATACCAAGCCGATGCTGCGCCTCATCTGCGGTAGCGGCCTTGGCGAAGCACAGCAGGTCGTGCTGGCCTCCAAAAAAGAAAATGGGCAATGGAATAGGATAGCCGGGACGGAACTTCGGGCGCCGATAGTGAGCGATTGGCTGCCGTCACTTCACGGGGAAATCCACATCCTACTGAAAAAGAATGGGAAACCGGAATCCATCGGCCATTTCACCCATCCGGCGGGAACTCGCCGTGCGCTGGTGATCCTGACCGCCGATGAGGGGGCGAAAAGCTACCGCGCCCAGGTTGTCGATCCCGAAAAGGAGGGCTTCGCGGTCGCCAATACGCTGATCATCAATGCCAGCGGAATCACCGGCACCGTCTCCCTTGGCACGGAAACCCTGACGGTCGAGGCGGGTCGGCACCTTGTGGCAAAGCCTGTGCCGGATGAGAACGGCGGTTACCGTGTGATGGTGCAATACCCCGACCCCCAGGGCGAGAAACAGCTCTGCTACGATCGTCAGGTGATCGCCAATCCGAAGTCCCGCAGCATCATCGTGCTGATTCCCGATCCGTCGATGACGCTGCGCGTCATCAGCCTCTCGGAGTTCGGCCCCTTCGAGTGAGCGTCCTCCTCACATTTTCACTGCGGAGAGCCCCAGGAAAAGGGGGAACTCCTCGGCGGCGCGGTGCTCGGCTTTGCTAAAGGGGCCGACTTGTGAGCGGCGGTGGGAGAAAAGTTCCGTGCACTGCGTCACGCCGAGGCCGGCTTTGCCCATGGCGGTGATGAGTTCCGCGAGCGGCCTGTGATAGAAAACGGTGCCCTCGTCGGTGCCAAGCCCCGGCCTTGTCTGGATGCCGATCTCAAGGGCTTTCCCATAGCGGTCGAGGCGACGGAATTGGACTTTCTGATCCGCGTCCCAGCCCCAGTGGCTTTCCTTGGGGATGCGGAAACACGGGTGCATCATCACGATCACGGCGCGGCCGCCCGGCTTGAGCGCGGCGGCGATATTGCGCATCAAACCGTCCGCGTCCGGCACGTCGTGAACGGCCATCACGCAGGCGGCGGCGGAGAAGGAACCATCCGCCCACTCGCCCGGAGCGCAGGCATCGGCACGGAGGAAAGTTGCTTTTTTCTCGCCACCGTAACGCTGGCGAGCGGCACCGATGAGTTTTCCACTGGCATCAACGCCTAGCACGCGGCAGGCACCGGCGGTGAGCAAATGCCGCACCAACACGCCTTGCCCGCAGCAGAGATCGAGCACTGCTTCGCCCTCCCGCACGGCGAGCAGATCCATGGCGGCGGGCAGGATCACGTTCCGATGGTAATCCGAGCCGTCCGCACCCACGAGCTTGTCATACCAGCCCGCCACTCCGTCCCAGCCTTTTTCCTCCATCTTTCCGGGTACCCCTCGCAACGCCCGTTTCTTCGGGAAAAATCCGCCTCTTCCGTCTCTTCCACCCTTGCTTTCCATGTGGGGATGCTATCCCGCGCTCCCCGCCCCGTGGCGATGAAATTTCTCGCCCGTCCCGCAAAGAACGATGGCGCGGGTGTCGCTTTCACCTATCCTCATGCCCATGAACATCCCTAAAACCACGGCGATTCTCACAGCACTGGTGGTGGTCGCCTTCGCCGCGGAGCCGACCAAGCCGCGCTTTGATCCGGTGCAGAAAAAAATCGAAGGCTGGACCGTCCACATCGAGCCCTCGATGCTCGAGTCCGAGCCCGGCTCCGAAGACGCCCGCACGCTGGCGATGCTGGAGGCGCACCTCCGCATCCTCACCGCGATGGTTCCCGCCGACCGCTTGGAGAAGCTCAAGAAACTGGACGGGCTGACGAACCATAAGGAATACTTCGCCGAGGGCACGGAGGCATTTTTCAACCGCAACGACTTCTATCCATTCGTCCGGGCGGAACTGAAAATACACGACCCCACCCTGCACGACTTGCTCGTCGAGATCTGGAGCGAGCCGCGGAACTAGGGAAGCTTGTCTTCCTTCTCTTTCCCCGGATCGGTGAGCGGCGTCCAATCGGGTGCGCCGGAATCGAGACGGATCATTTCGCTGGCGTAAACGGCGTCCTCGTTGCGCGGGTCGATCTCGGCGGCGAGATGGATGAGGTAACGGGCAAGCGTGCGGTTTTCCCCCTCCTGCTGCTGGAGCAGGAGCTGTCCGCGCGTGAGCAGCAGGCGGGCGAGAACCTGCGGGCTGTAATCGCCGTCCGTCTTTTCCGGAACGATGCCTTTCGCGAGCTGAAACTGAGTGACGACCGCCTGCTTGTTGCGGGGCGAAAGGTGCAGGGCGAGCGCGAGGATGCGACGACCTTGCTTCACAGAAGCCAACGACGCGCCGTCCGCTGCGATCGTGTTGGCGGCATAGGCGGCGAGGTTCGTGGCATACTCGTCGCGCTCGGAGTCGAGCATCACCAGATCGCGGGTGAAAGCGCTGACCTTGATCTCAAGCGGCTCCCAGGCAAATTTCGGCTCTTCCGCCGCGCACAGCGACGCAAGTGCGATCATCGCCACCATCGGGAATTGCCAAGTTTTGAACACCGCACTATAAGATGAGAAAAGATGGCAGACTGGCAAGGGACAAATCCTGACGATCTTCTGGCTACGCACCTCGCCGGAGACATGACCATACCGTTCAGGAAGAATGCGATGCGGAAGGAACTGCGGCAGAAGATGGCGGAAAGAACCGGGGATTCAGCCCGTGTGGTCCGGCAAATCGTGGAATATCTGGGCGAGCGTCCGCATGTCCGGGTGGTGGCTCTTTTCGCACCGATGCCCGGCGAGGTCGATCTGCTCGAACTGACAAAGATGACGGAGAAAATCTGGGCGTTTCCCAGGGTAACCAAATACGGCCTCACTTTCCATCAGGTGAAAGATGCGAAAAAGGATCTTCGACCCGGGGCATTTGGAATCCTTGAGCCACGCAAGCGCCTACCTCTCTTTTTAGCCGACGAGATCGACCTTTTCCTCTGCCCCGGCATGGGATTCGACACGCGCGGCGGGAGGATCGGGCGCGGCAAGGGCTTTTACGATGCCGCCCTCGCAAAATCCCGTTCGGATGCCGTTCGGCTCGGGATCTGTTTCGGATACCAGCTTGTGGACGAGGTGGCCATGGACGACCACGACATCCGCATGGACGGCGTGATCGCGGGATGATCCGATAGCTCGCCGAGTTTCCTGACGTATCTGCCGACCTGCATGCTGAAATTCCTCATCCAAGCCACCCTCTGTGCCGTCCTCACGGCGTCCGCATCCGCCTATCAGGTGAAGCCCATCACCCCGGAACAGGCCGCCGAATACAAGCTCGACCCAGCCTTTTTCAAGAAAGGAACCGTGACGCAGGACATCCTCATCACCACTTCGGAGCGCGTCTCGGATGTGGCCCACAAGGAGGCCGCTTACCTTTTCGATAAGGTGATGAGCACGCTGAAACCGGAGATTGCACAACGCATCCGCGATGACAAGGTGCTCTGTATCCTCGTCGCCCACGACGAATTGACCTCCGACATCCCCCCCTTCAAGAGCGACAAAACCGGCGAGGAACTCGCCTTCTACAACTGGCGCCAGCGCGGATTCCTCACCGAGGTCGATGGCCGCCGCGTGGTGTTTTTCGCCGAGGAGGACGTCATGGAATACGAGGGCGGCATGCAAATCGAAAGCATCCTGATCCATGAGTTCGGGCACGTGATCCAGTTCGCGGGATTCGATGAGGCACTGGAAAAACGCCTAACAGATTCCTACGAGGCCGCGAAAGCCAAGGGAATCTGGAACGACGGGCGCGCCGCCCAGCGCTTCCGCCGCGTCAAGGGCGAAGAACCGGTAAGCCTTCTCGACGCACTCGTGAAGGCTTTCCCGGAACAATCCCCCGCCCTGCTGCGGAGCTGTGTGGACGGTGGTGACATCCTCGTGAACGGCCAGTCCGTAAAAGCCGACGCGAAGGTCACGGGGAAAGACGAGGCCTTGATCATGTTCGGCGGCCCGAAGGAATGTTACGCGATGAAGAACAAGGCGGAGTATTTCGCCGAGGGCGTGCAGGCGTGGTTCGATACGAACCGGACGATGGATCACGACCACAACCACATCCACACCCGCGCCCAACTCAAGGAATACGACCCCGGCCTCGCGGAACTCTGCACGGATGTCCTCGGTGACACGGAATGGCGTTTCGTTTCCCCGCGGATTCGGGCGGGACAGGATCACCTCGCGGGATACGACCCCAAAACGGCACCCGCTGTGGCAAAATCCGATTTCATCGACAACGCCGCCCAGGACTACTACGACAAATATTGGACTCCCTTCTGGCAGCGCCTGCGCAACAAATACCCAACTGCGGTGGACTAAACGGCAGCCACCGGGGAATCCCTTTTTTGGATGCCTAATTATCTTCTGGCATCCGGCTGCCCGCGGGATAGGTTTTCAGAAATCTAAAACAACATGAGCATTCACGCACAACTCAGCCCGGAAGCCCTAGAGCGCCTTAAGCAACAGCAAAGAAATGCAACGATCTCGTCGTTTGTGGTTTCGATCCTTACGGTCGTCCTCGTCGCCCTCATCTTGGGGATTTTCCTGCTGCCCAATATCGTAAAGGAAACCCCGGTGATCGTTACCTACGCCTCCAATGTGAGTGAGGAATCGGAAGTGCAGGAGAGAAAAGTCACCACAAAAGTGATGCGCAAGCCCTCTTCGCCCTCTTCCTCGATGGCGAAGGTCATTGCCGCGAACACCCAATCCCCCACAGCCGTTCCCGTTCCTGATCATCTTACCAACGCTCCTTCGCTGGACTTCGGAGACGGCGATGACTTCGGAGCGGGCTGGGGCGATGGAGACGGCGATGGCGGCGGCGGCGGCGGTTTTGGCGGCATTCCCGCCACCATGAAGGCACGTTGCTCCAAGGCCGATCGTATGTCCCGCCTGCTCGCCGAAGGAGGCACACCCGAGTGCGAAGACGCGGTGATAAAATGCCTGAACTGGCTCCAAAAATCCCAGAATCCCGATGGAAGCTGGACGGGAGACCATCCCGTGGCCATGACCGGCCTCGCACTTCTCGTTTATCTTGGCCACTGCGAAACCCCGCAATCTCCCGAATACGGCGAGACGGTGCTCAAGGCCATCACCTACCTCATCGATGTAGGTATGAAGAACGATGGCAGACTCTCCAATAAGGACGCCACTTCGATCCAATGGGTCTATGACCACGGCATCGCCACCTATGCTCTCGCGGAGTCCTACACTTTCTGCAGCCAGCTCAAGATCAACATCCCCAATCTCGACACCGTCACCAAACAGGCCGGTGATATGATCATGCAAGGCCAGACGGACGATGGCGGCTGGGTTTACAAGTTCGCATCCGGTGGCGGCGGCGACAACTCAGTCGGCTTCTGGCAGATCCAAGCCCTCAAAGCCTGTAAACACACTGGCCTGTGGCCCACCAGCAAGTTCAGCAAGACGATTCGCGAAGCCCATGGATGGCTGGAAAAAGTCCAAGGCAAGGACGGTGCCATCGGCTACCGCAACGATCCGAACACAAGCCCCGGCCTCACCGGTGGAGGCGTGCTCGCATTCCAGATGTGGGACAAAGGCAGCTCCAGCGAGGCGAGGAAAGGTATCAAATACATCGCAGAGAATTCCGAGTTCGAATGGGGTCAGGAAAGCTCAAACCTCTACTACCACTACTACAACGCGCAGGCGATGATCAACCACGGGAGCACGGAATGGAAAGACTACAATGATCGCTTCCGCGATGTGCTTGTCAAAGCACAGAGTCCAGACGGTTCATGGAACCAGGGCGGCATAAAGCACGGCCCGGTCAACGTCCACATGTCCACCTGCCTCGCCGCGCTCATGCTTGAGGTCTATTACCGCTTCCTCCCCGGAACCGGCGGCAAGTGAAAGTGGTACGAATGCGGGAGCTTCCTGCCTTCCTCATATTGTCACAATCGAGTTCTGGCCAAGCCTTCACCTGAGGGCAAACTGGCTGGCCATGGATATCCAAGCAACCGACGAAACACAGGCACCCGCCGCCATTCAAGCCCCTGACCTGGCTAAAGATTTTCCCCGCAGCCCGCGCGATACCTCCATCGCCGGTTACGTAGTCGCCGCCCGGTGTGTGGACAAATGCCGCGCCGTTTTGGCGGATACTGCCGGGGAATACCACTCCGGTTGCCCCCTCGATCTGGTTTGGCTCGATTTCACGGGAATCAAATACAAGGCCTTCCGCCAGTTCATCGCGAGCGGAGCGGATGACTCCGCCGTTTCCGAATGGGTAGCCAAAAAGGCCAAGCAGAAAAACCGCTCGGAAGTCGTCGCATGGAACAACCGCATGCGCGACAAAGCCATCGGCAAGATGCCGATGAAGCTCCAGATGTTCCTGGAAGACTACATCCCTGCCAACTTGCCACCGGACAAGATGGTCCGGGTATGGTTCGATGTTTACGACATCGAGGAAAAACGGATCTGAGCGAGCGGCATCTGCCGGACACTCACTTCTTGGGTTTGCCTGCAGGCTTAACCTTGCCACCGGGTTTGGCCTTGCCGTCAGAACCGACGATCGTGAACTCCCCTCCGGTGCGCTTGGCGAGATTGGCCATGGCTTCATTCGCCTTCGGCTCCATCATTGAAACGGTATTGACCACGATACCTTTCTTTTTGGCTGCTGCCGCAAGATCATTCGTGAGCTTCATCATATCGCGCCCGCCTACCGCGCCATCGGTCATGAAAAACACGATTTGTGGGGGAGGGTTCATGTCGAAAGCCATCAGTAGAGGATTTTCCCAGTCAGTCCCGCCGGAAAGCGGCGAGTCCTTGATGATCTCCCTAGCCTCCTTCAAATTCCCCAAGTCCGCATCTAGCCATTCAGCAGGTTGTCTTTTGCCCTTCGGAGTCCAGTCGTGAAGGCCTTTGCCCGTCCACTCATACTTGTGCCCCCCCTTGCCCTCCACAGTCGCTTTCTCTTTTGCATGATTGAAACCAGGTAACTCGGATCCCGCAACCCATGCGGGGCCGGAGAAGTAAATCATCTGGAATTTCACGCTTCCGGACAGAGCATTCACGGACTTGGTAAGCTCCTTCCGCATGAGTTCGTCTCTTTCCCCTTTCATCGACATGGAGTAATCGATCACGTAAGCGATGCGTTCTCCACTCACTTTCTGATTGAAGAACGACGCCCCACCGCCGCCATCGCCCATGCCGCTGCCATCCCCCCAGCCGCTGCCAAAGTCGTCTCCATCACCGAAATCCATGGATTGCACATCCACCACCTTATCGGGGACGGGGATCGAGATATTCGAAACGGTGGATGCGGCAATCACCTTGGCCATTGAAGAGGAAGGCGAGGACGGCTTTCTCTGAATGGCGGTCCTTACCTTCTCTTTCACATGTTCCGTCTCCTCCACCACGGTTCCCGCGTAAGTGACAATGACCGGGGTTTCCTTGATTAGGTTTGGTAACAGAACAAATCCGAGTATCAGACCAATGATCACGATCACCAGCACGGAGATGATACCCGAGCTGATGGAAGAGTTGCGGCGCTGGGCGACCAAGCGGGCTTCCGCCTCGGGACTTAGTTTTGCGTGGATGCTCATGGGTTAGGTTTTTGGATTCGCGAATTTAAAGTAGAAATCGTGGATCACCAATCGGATTTTTTTGAGCATTTCGGGGATTAAACGCCAATGATCGGGATTTCTTGGGTGGAATCCGTGGAAACACTTACCCAAGCTTCCCATCAAGGCCAGCTGCCCAGAGCTTGGCGACGATTTCCTCCTGCGCCGCTTCCATCGCCTTGCGTCCGGCTTCCTCGGCATCCTCATGTCCGGCGAGATGGAGCAGGCCATGAACAAAGTAGCGCAGGATCTCCCGACCGAAGGGTTCATCGTATTCTTCAGCCTGCCGCAACGCCACCTCCACACCGATCACGATCTCACCATGGTGGAAGGTGATCACATCTGTTGGCCCGGGGATCTCCATGAAATCCATGTGGACGCGGGCGCTCGTATCGTCATCCACGAGAGCCACTTCCAGTGTCGCGAGATGGATGAGGGAATTTTCCTCATGAGCCGCAAAACCGGCGGCCATCTGCGCGGCGGAGTCTCCGATATCCTCCAGAGCGGTCAGCCACGCTAAAGGGATATCTACTGCTTCCTGATGGTTTCCGATGATGATTTCCAGCGAGGACATGGCGTTTGATTCAGTTGCTGCGTTCACCCATCGAGGAAAAACGGCCGTCAAGCTGCGGATCACGATCCACACTGGAGCCTCGGCGCGTCCCGCCATTCTTATCCTCGGGCTTCGGGAAATCGATGCGGCTATGCATCATGCTGTGCAGGGTCTTCGAGAAACTCTCCTTGATTAACGCCAGTTCACCGAGCGTAAGCGGGCAGCCGTCGAGCTGGCCGTCGTTGATTTTGGCGCGGGTCAGTTCCTCCACCAGCGCACGGATTTTCGCAGGAGTCGGCTTGCGCAGCGTCCTCGACGCGCTCTCGATCGTATCCGCCAGGCAGATGATGCCGCTCTCACGCGTGCTGGGGCGGGTGCCGGGATAGCGGAAATTCTTTTCCTCCACCTTGGGCAAGTCTTCCGCGTTCTCAATGCGGCGCTCCACCTTCTCCATGTCCGCTTTTTTCCCCTCTTGCGCCTTGCGGTAGAAAAAATACACGAGCGAATCCCCGTGATGTTCTTGGATCACCTGGATGATCCGTGGGTTGAGCTTGTGCTTCACTGCCAGATCGACCCCGTCCTTCACGTGCGCGATGATGATCAGCGCGCTCATCGTCGGAGTCAGGGCATCATGCGGATTTTCCCTCTCGTCATGCTGGTTCTCGATGAAATAGCCCGGCTTTTTCAGTTTTCCCACATCATGGAAATAGGAGCAAACCCGACACATCGGGGCGTTTGCACCGATCGATTCCGCAGCCGCTTCGGAAAGCGCAGCCACCACCAAACTGTGGTGGAAGGTACCCGGAGCCTCCAGTTGCATCCGCTTGAGGAGCTTGTGGTTCAGGTCACTGAGTTCCAGCCAAGTGATGTCCGTGGTGAGATTGAATACACCCTCGAACATCGGAAGAAGGCCGCTGATAATCATCGCGGTAGCCAGCGCCGTGGCGAAAGCGATGCAGCTCCCCGTGACGAGGATCTGGATCCGGCTCATCGATTCCTCGCCGAAAATCGACATCGCATCGAGTTTTCCCAGCACCAAAGCCAAGCCCACCATCACAAATCCAACGTAGATTCCCGCCCGCAACAGCTGGACGCGTCGCCTCACCCTGTCAGTGCAAAGGACGGCTGTCATCCCCGCCACGAGGCTGACGATGAGGTAATTCATCACATCGTTCGTGGGCACCAGCAAAGCGCCGATCAGGCTGACGTAAACGGCGGAGAAGCCACCGACCGTCCTGCCAAGCAGGATGCCGTGGAGCATGGGTGCGAGCGCGCAGGGAACAAAAAGGTAACGGTAGATTTCCAGAATAGTACCCGCATCGGCGAGCGTCATGACCAGCCGGACGATCAGCAGATGGCCAATGAGGCCGCCCAGGACGAGAACTACCCGGCTGTTTCTCCGGCAAAGCCCCTGATGCGCTACATGGAACATCGCCAGGGCCGTCAACGCGAGCGCGAAACCATACAACATGCCCTTGAAAGGCTCGGCCGCGAAAGTGGCGCTGGGCGATGCTTTAAGAACAAGAACCGCCGATGCGACCGCGAATGTGATGTAAAGCGAAAGCCTGACGATGTGGCTTTCCTCAAGCGCTTGAAGGGTCGCATTTTCCTCATGGACTCTACGCTTCCTGCCCAACGAAAAGCCTTTTTGCGCCAGCCGCCAGCGTCTGATGGTGTCAATAAATCCCAAAATTTATGGCTTAGTTATTATCCACTCGCCTGCCTTTAGCCCGCTTCGTGGACGCGATGTGTATCCGGTTCTGCGATCTTTGACAATCCGGATTTGGTCGTATCCATGAAGGCTCGCAGAGCATGGAAAACACGGCCCGACGGCGTGATGATTAAAGCGATCGCTCGAAGCCCCGCGTCTGCCCCGCATCCGGCACGATCTCCAGCAAGGTCGCTTTTCCATCGCTGCCCGCGCCATCGAATTCATCCGCGCGCGTCACTCGGAGATGATCCATGCCCCATGCCTTTGCGAGCGCCGCGAAATCGACCGGGCTCTCCGCGGCCATCCAGTCTTTCGCTGTCGCGGACATCGCCGCGAGCCTCGGGACGCGGTCGAAGATGCGACCGCCGCCGTTGTTGATCACGGCCATCACGCGGCCTTTCGTTTCCACCTGACCCAGCATTTTCAGCCCAGCGAGATCGTAAAGAGCGGTGAGATCTCCGAAAATCCCCCACGCATCCGGCTCATCGACGCTCGCGCCGAGCCACGAACTGATCTGGCCGTCGATGCCGTTCGCGCCGCGGTTCGCGCGAACGAGACGCACGGGTCTTTCCCACTGGGCGTAGGAGTTCCACTCGCGGATCGGCAGGCTGTTGCCGAGATAAACGCCGCCCGCGACCGAGGCGTAAACGGAAAGCGTCCGCATCCAGCCCTGCTCGCTGTCGGGAAACGCGGCGATCGCTTCCTCGATCCGCTGCGCCCTCGCCTTCGCGCCTTCGAGGAGATCCGCCACGTCGCCGATTTTTTCCACATCGCCGATGGCGGGTAAAATCCGATCCAGAGTGCCCTGCGTCACTTCCGCCGCGCGTCCGAGTCCACGCAGGCCGTTGCGGCAGACCGACCACACGGAAACGTCAGGCAAGTTTTCCAGATCCCGCCAAAACCGCCCGCTCGGCACGCCGCCCAGACGCAGGATTTTCGAGGGCGGACGGTCTTTCAAAACGACATCCTCGCCGATCACCGCGAGATGCCGCAGTGCCTCGCGCAGGCCGCTCGTCGCCTCCACCACCACGGGGGCGGCGAGATCCCGGCAGAAATGAAACACCTCCTCGCGCTCCGCCTCGTCCAGATCGCCGACCATCACCACCAAGCCCTGTCTTGTCCTTTCGCGCAGCCACCGCGCCAAGCCGCCGACATTCGGCCTGCCGAAATCCACGGAAAACTCCTTTGCCTCAAGGCCACCGAAGTCCGCCCCGCCGATGGTGAAATCCTCATCCAGCGCCACGTTCAGGTGCAGCGGCATTTTCCCCTCCCATGTTCCCAAATCCTCCGTGGCATAGCCCGAGAAAATCCCCGCCTGCACGATCGCCTGGGGTGCGCCGCTGTCCCCAAACTCCGGAGGCCTGTCGGCAGTGATCAGCACCAACGGCCTCGCCTGATAAAACGCCTCCACCACGGCGGGCAGCAACTCCGCGACCGCCGTGCCGCTTGTCACCACCACCGCGCTGGGATTCCCCGTGGCCATCGTCCGGCCCAGCGCGAAAAATCCCGCCGAGCGTTCCTCGAAATGGCTCCAGACCTTCACCTTGCCCGCTTCCTCCATCCGTGAAAGCGCTTCCAGCAGCACCGCATTACGCGCCCCTCCGCAGACCACGAACTCCCCCACCCCGGCCTTCACCGCATCCGCCAACACCCCGACCGCCTTCTCCCATGAATTCACAACGGCCTTCTATCCTTTCCCACCAAGCCCTCAACCACAAAACCGATGCGAGTAACCTCACCTCGCCGGTTTCACCTTGGTTCCGGGCGGGAAAAACGAGCCTCGATTGGGATTTGTGGATGGGCCGGTGGGTGATGCTTCCGGGGTGATCGGTTCGGGTTTCGGCTTGCCGGGCAGCGTCACGACCTTCGCGGTTTCGATCACCTTCGACACCCGTTTCACGTCCTCCAGCGCATCGCGCCCGGCGCGGGTTCCGATCGCTTTTTCGGAAAGCTGTTGATGGCTCCGCAGCGCGTTTTGCATGGTCACCAGCAAACGGTCGCCGGCTTCCCGTGCGAGAATGGCGCGCGACTCATCACGCCATTTTTTCTCCGCCGCCACGTCTGGCTCCTTGAGCAGCGAAGCGAACGTTTCCTTGGCAGCATCCGCGCCGAACCTCTGCACGTAGGGCATTGTTAGAAAATCCTCGTAAGCATACCAACGCTCAACCGGCTCCGGCATCGCCTCGATCTCGGCCAGGCGTTTCGTCATCCAATTTTCCGCCTCGACCTTGGCTGCGCTAGTCGATGCCTCGATCCTCAACCATTGCCGCAAACCTTCGGGAGACGCTTCCGTATCTTGCGGCCATGTCTCGAACGTCGTTTTCGCGCCTAGTTTCCTGAAGTAAACCAAAGCGCCGAGCGAGGACACGTAGCTCGGATCGAAACGCCCGCTGCCGATATGAATCGGGATGCCACCCGCGAATTTCGGCGCGGCGGGACGTTTTTCCAACAGCCCGCCGCCGAGAATGAATCCGCCCGCGAGGCTGCGGTCGCGGTCGAGCAGCATCGCGCTGTGCATGGCACCGTTTCCGGAACCGCCGACATAGATCCGCTTCGGATCGACGGAGAGCGATCCGGTGAGGGTTTTCTTGAGTGCGTTGAGGAAACCCAGTCCGTCCGCGATCTCCTTTTCACCCTGGCCGTCGCGATAGGCCATGCCGACGAGCACGAAGCCCTCGCCACCCGTCACGCCGTGGATGAAGCGCGCATCGGGCGGGGTGGCATCGCCATGGTAATAGACGATCGCCGGATATTTTCGCGCAGCATCAAAGTTGTCGGGCTTCCAGATCGGCAGGGTCGAGTTGAGCGCGGGCCACGGGAGTTCGATCCACTCCGCCTTGGCCGGCATGGCCGCACAGGCCGCGATGAGAAACAGGAGAGCACGCATTTCGTCAAACTCGCACCAACGGCGAAGCCCCGCAAGGCCGGAACTGCGTTACGCTGCGCTCGCAAGCCGGAGCTTCCATTTCCCCCACCAAAGTAATCCGAAAACGCTGATCGCGAAAAACGGCACCTGCCACAGCAGCGCACCGCGCAGCGCTTCGCCGGCTGGCTCTTTGGGAAACGAGGCGAGGAGCAGCGAGAAGCCGAGGCTGAAACTGCCGTAGGCGAGGTTGAAGACGAGGCCTTTCACGGAAAGGACGGTGGCGCGGCGGGCGGAGTCGGTCTCGCGGTTCAGCGCGCGGCTCATCGTGAAACCGAGCAAGCCGAGGGTCGTCATCAGCAGCATGCCGGGCAGCAGACTCCAGCGGGAGCTGGCCGGAGCGATGCCGATCAGCCCGACCAGCGCCACGCAAGCGATGATGACGAGGCTTGCGAGGGTGCCGAAGCGCTTGTTCATCTTGGCGGCGAGGGTCGGCACGACATAGCCGAGCAGCCCGATGCTTGCGCCGATGAAACCGAAGCTCCATTCCGGCAGCTCGATGAGGCGGTAGTAGCCGCTGTTAATCGTGGCGAAATTCCGCACCACGCAATCGATGGCCATTCCGATCACTACGATGACCAGCGTGGCCGGATTCGTGAATACCCACTTGGCGGTCGAAAGGGTGAGCTTCACCGCGCCGCCGCAGGCTTGACCCAGGGATCCGCAGGCCGCCCTCTTCGGCTCGACCATGCGCAGGGTGATGCCCAGGCAAAGAAACGCCTGCACGAGCACCAAAGCGACCGGCAACCGGTGAGCGAAGGTCGCGGAGATCGCCCAGCTTGCCGGCAGAACACGGTTCACCACCGCCGGATCATAGAGCAGCCCGCCGAGAATCATCGCAAGCACGAAGCCGACCGAACGCAACCGCATCGCCCGCGCCAGCAGCGTGTCCCACGCCTCTTCGCGGTTTTTTTCCGGCAGGGAATCGTAAGCGAGCGCCTCATCCGCGCCGCTGGCCGCCGCCTCGGACAGCCCGGAGAGGATACGGTTCGCCACGCAGATGGAGAAGAGCTGCCAGCCCCCATCCTTCGGCGCGAAAAGCAGGCAGGACATTTCCGCCACCATCAGCAGCGAGGCGGTGACCAGCAGGTTCTTGCGACCGAGGGTGTCGGCCAAGGCACCGGAGGGAACCTCGAAGAGGAAAATCGTCGCTGCCCAGATCAGGTTGAGCATCACATACTGATCCAGCGTCAGCCCGAGATCCAGGAACAGGATCGCGAGAATCGGATAGTATGCGCGGGCGTTGTAGAGAGCGACGAACCAAACATACCTCCCGGGATTGCCGCCGACGTCCATCAGGCTCTTCCTTGAGGTTTAAAGTTTAAAACTTGAGGTTTAATCGTTCGGTCCACGGTCGTGATCCATGCGGAAGGCCTTGCCGCGCAGCTTCGCGTTGCGGGTTTTCTGGATCGCCTGGTCGGCGAGCGCTTCCGGCACATCGATGAGGCAATGTTTCGGAAACAGGGTGATGCGTCCGAGCGAACCGTCCGGCAGGCCAGCCTCGCGATACATCATGCCGACGATGTCCTTGGGCATGATCCCAGCCCCTTTGCCAAGCGAAATAAACAAACGCGTCATGCCGCCCTCGACCGGACCGGCGTCGCGCATTCCGCCCCGCTCGTAAGGTTTTTCACGGGGGCCACGCTCATAGGACTTACCGTCACTCGCGTAGTCTGACCGCTCCGGGCGCGGGCGCTGCTCGCCCCTGTCCTTTTTAAAATCCTTCTGCGGGCCGCTCGGCTCGCGGTCTTCCTGGATCGCCTCGCCTTCGCGTCCGCTCGTTTCGCGCAGCATGGTGATCAGCGCACCGGCGATGTCCGTCGGTGTGTGACCCTGCTCAAGGAGGCGGTCGATATTTTCCTGATACGTGTCGAAGCCGCCGGTCTCGAGGCGCTCCTTGAGCGTTTCGAAAATGAGATCCGCGCGACGCCCTTCCACCTGCTCGACCGAAGGGATTTTCTCCCGCTTGATGACCTGCCGCGTATAGCGCTCCACACCTTGCAGGCGGTAGATTTCCTTTCCGAAAACGAAGGAAACGGCACGACCGGAGCGACCTGCACGGCCGGTGCGCCCGATGCGGTGGACGTAGTCCTCGGGGTCGGTGGGGAGGTCGTAGTTGAAGACGATGTCGATCTCATCGATGTCCAGCCCGCGCGCGGCGACATCGGTAGCGACGAGAAGCTCGACGGCTCCTTCGCGGAAGCGTTTCAGCACGCGCTCGCGCATCTGCTGGGTGATGTCACCGTGCAGGCGATCGGCGGCGTAACCGCGGTTCACCAGATCCTCCGTGCATTCATCGACGGTGCGCTTCGTGTTGCAGAAAATGATGCCAAGCCGCGGCGGATTCATATCGAGGATGCGGGAAAGCACCTCCACTTTCGAGCGCTGGCGCACCTCGTAGTAGGCCTGTTCCACGGTCGAGACGGTCATCGCCTTCTGCTCGATCTCGATGAGCTCCGGGTTATTGCCGAACTTCTTGATGAAAGTGGAGACTCCGCGGTTCATCGTCGCGGAGAAGAAAAGAATCTGCCGTTCCTTGGGCAGCGCGGCGAGGATCTCGTCCATCTCCTCCTTGAAACCCATGTCCAGCATGCGATCGGCCTCATCGAGGATGGCCATCTGAATCCGGCTCGCATCGAAGGAGCCGCGCTTGAGGTGGTCGAGCAGGCGCCCGGGCGTTCCCACTACGAGCTGCGCCCCGTCGCGCAAGGCACGGAGTTGGCGATCCATCGGGGCTCCACCGTAAACGGGAGTCGCCTGGAGGCCTTTTTTCTTCACACCCAGACGGTGAACTTCCTCGCAGACCTGCACCGCAAGCTCACGGGTCGGGCAAAGGATCAGCACTTGCGGGTAGCGCAGGTTGACATCGATTTTCGCCAAGGCGGGCAGCGCGAAGGCCGCGGTTTTCCCGGAACCGGTCGCGGAAAGACCCAGGATATCCTTGCCGGCCAAGGCAGGCGGGATCGCTTTCGCCTGGATCGGCGAAGGACGCTCGTAGCCGAGGATTTCGATGGCGGCGAGCAGATCGTCGGGCAGGCCGAGCTCGGAAAAGGGAGGTGTGTCCATAAAAGAAAACCGCGACTGTTTCGCGGGGACGAGCACCTTTGCACGAGCCAAAAGGAGATTACAAGCTCGGATTTACTAGGAAATGTTCGCCTTGAACCATTTCTCTTTGTGTGTTCGGGGCGTTCGGCCACGTTCGCCGGGCTCACCGCGACCGTCATGACCTTTGTAGAGAAAGCCCTTTATCCCCTCTCCCTCAGAAGTCCGGCGCTCCATGAGTTCCTATGGTTCGGATTGAAACAGGCATGGGCTTGCATTTTCGGCGCTCTTCTCCTCGCTGGCATCCTTGTCACCCGGCTTTGGTATCCGGACATCCCGCTCGCACGCTACGACTTCCTCGTCTTCTACGCGGTGGGTATCCAACTCGCCCTGATATTCCTGAAATTCGAATCATGGCGGGAACTCGGCGTGATCTTCCTCTTCCATCTCATGGCCACGGCGATGGAGCTTTTCAAAACCTCCGATGCGATCGGTTCGTGGTCGTATCCGGAAAACTCCTTCCTCCGCATCGCCAACGTCCCGCTGTTCACCGGCTTCATGTATTCCGCTGTCGGCTCCTACATCGCACGCGCCTGGCGGGGATTCCATTTCTCCTTCACCGGATTTCCGCCGCTATGGCTTGCGGGCGTGATCGCGGTTCTCGCCTACTCGAATTTCTTCACCCACCACTACCTCCCCGACATCCGCTGGCCGCTCATCTCTCTGGGAGCTGTGGCCTTTTGGAAAACTCAGGTTCATTACACGCCGAAGAACCGCACGCTGAAAATGCCGCTGTTGCTCGGTTTCTGCCTCGTCGCTTTTTTCATCTACCTCGCCGAGAACCTCGGCACCGTCGCCCGCGCGTGGCAATACCCCGGACAGGAACACGGCTGGAAGCCCGTCCATTTCTCCAAGTTCACCGCATGGTATCTCCTCATGCAGCTCTCCTTCATTCTCATCTACGCCCTCCGCCAACTGGAAGCGAAACTCGGCTTGCAGGGACCGGAGAAGATCATTCCGGGGAAAGCGGTGTGAGCGGAAACGCGAGGAAATCCGCGAAGCGCGTGGAGGGGCGAATCGATAATCCCTGCCCATGAGATGACGATGAAATGAGTGATCGCGCCAACCATCGGCTTCCCATGGTCATCGGCGGATTCCGATCCGCCGCTCCATGCCCTGCCTCACTGCATCACCCTCACCTCATCCGCCTGCACGATACTTTCCGCCACCCCATCGACCTCCACGATCAGTTCCCCCGACGTGCCGATGCCCTTGACCACACCCTCGCGGCGCTTGTCGGCGGAGAGGAAAGAAACGCGGCGGCCTGTCAGTGCGCAGCGTTCGCGGATCGATTTCAGAATTCCATCAAAGCCGATACCGATCTCCCCGGCGCGGCGGGCGAGGCGGTGGATAACCCCATGCAGCACCTCCGCGCGATCCCTCTCATCCCCGAATTCCTCCCGCAGTGATGTCGCGGCGAGTTCCTCGGGAAAGCCCGTGGAGTTCACATTGATCCCGATCCCGATGATCACGAAATCCGCCCCCGCCTCCACCAGTATCCCCGCGATCTTTTTTCCGGAAACGCGCACATCGTTCGGCCACTTGATCTCCGCCGCCGGAACGTAAGCCTCCAACGCCTCGGCGACGGCGAGACCCGTCGCCAAAGAAAGCCGATGCCACAGTGCCTTCGGGACGGCAGGCCGCAGTAGGACGGAAAACGCCAGGTTCTCCCCCTTCGGCGAAAGCCAGGCAGCCCCGCGCCTCCCCCGCCCCGCCGTCTGCTCGTCGGCGATCAAGATCAGGCCTTCTGCCATTCCCTTTTCCGCGAGTGCGCGGAGTTCGTCGTTCGTCGAGGAAACGGTCTCCCGCCAGAGGATGCGAAAGGGATCGGGGAGCAGTGCTGCGATGTGATCGAAATCGCTCATGCAATTAGGGTGAATCAATACGGCACGGAATTCCCGGAAGTTTTTTCTGAATTTGCTGCATCAGATCACGTGAACTCATCGAATCACTAAGCAAGATGCTCTCCACATTCTTGCCCTCGTAATAGATAAGGCAATTAGCCCTCTCCTCGCCATTTCTTAACTCATAAACATATCCGCCGGTGGCCACCGGGCCTGAGATACCCAAGAACCCATCTACAGACATCTGAAAGATATTAAGGCTCGGCCCATAAAAGCCTACACTTTCGGACTCCATGATCCAGCCAGAATCCAGATTCCCTAACAATACGGCTTTGACTTCATCAATCGAATACACCTTCGGAGAAGTCACCACGACCCGACATACCACGCCGAGAAAAACCAACCCCGCGAGAATGAACCATTTTCTCCTCATGCGTCATCCCAAGTCCACGAAATCCAACCCGATGTCCAGCGCCGGTGCCGAGTGGGTCAGCGCTCCGACCGAAATGAAATCCACCCCGGTCTCCGCGATGTCCGCGACGGTTTCGAGGTTCACCCCGCCACTCGCCTCCAGCCTGACACGGTGGCGCTCGCCGCGCATTTCCACGGCCTCGCAGAGTTCCGTTAGATCCATGTTGTCCAGCAGGATGTAATCCACCCCTTCGAGTTCCAGGAAAGCGGCGACCTGCTCCAGCCTGTCCGCCTCAAGTTCCACCTCCACCTGCGGCTTCTCCTCATTCAGCTTGCGGATCGCATCCTGAAGCGTGGCGATCCCGCCCTCGGCGACGAGGTGGTTATCCTTCACCATCGCGCGGTCGTAGAGACCCATGCGGTGGTTCACGCCGCCGCCGTCGAGCACCGCCTTCTTCTCAAGCGCGCGGTAGCCGGGAGTCGTCTTGCGGGTGTCGAGGATCTTCGCTTGGGTATGCTTCACGAGGGAAACGTATCGGGCGGTCAGCGTCGCCACGCCCGAAAGCCGTTGCAGAAAATTCAGCGCCGTCCGCTCAGCAGTGAGTATAGATCGCGCCTTACCCTCCACCTTCATCAGCATCGCCCCTGGCGCGACCTTGCTGCCGTCCTCCACCAGCACCTGAATCTCAAGGTTCGGATCGACCTCGCGGAAAACCTGTTCCGCCAGTTCCATCCCCGAGATCACCCCCTCTTTCCGAACCGTCACGAACGCTCGCGCCATCCGGTCTTTCGGCACGAAATAGCCCGAGGTCACATCGCCTCCCCCGATATCTTCCGCCAACGCCATCCTGATCAACTCGTGCGACATGTCCTATCCTTCTAGCTGCGGCGACCCTGATGGGAAAGAGCCGATTTACCGTGAGATTCCCTACTGATTCAAGAAGTTGATTCAAGGATTCAAGAAGTCAGGCTTTTTGACATGATCCTGATTCAAGAAGTCAGGCTTTTTGACATGATCCTTGATCCAAAAGGATTGCCGGAGCGTGAAGGGGGATTTCGGGGCGTGGGGTGAAGCGTTTTGAGTCAGCAAACGGAGTCTAGGCAATGATCGGTGTGGAAAAGTTCGTAAGCGTAGGAAACGCTGCCCCTGATGAAATCTCGCTGTGGCTGCGGCGGCAGCCGTAATCTTGCCGGATGTCCATTCCATCCCTTCCCCAGCCGTGGCGCGTCGCAGACGTGACCTTCGTCGAGATTGAACTCCGCCAAGCCTCCGACAGACAGATGCGCGTCGAGTTCGGCTGCGGCCTGCGCCTTGTCATCACCGATGCCAGCCAGGTTGCGCTTGCCGCCCGCTTTATCGAAGCCCTCCGTGCTGGAAAAGAGGTAGCACAATGATCGGCTTTCCCGCCGCCGTGCGCGTCCACCTCGCCCTCGAACCCCACGACATGCGCAAGTCCTGCAACGGCCTTGCCGCTCTCGCCTCGGCCATCGTCGCCCGGGGACTTGAGGGCAGCGCACTCTTCGTCTTCAGTAACAAACGCCGCAACCGCCTCAAAAAGAATACCTGAGGGAACTTCTCACCCGCCTTCCCGGCGAGAAAGATCCAGAAATCATCGCCCGCCTCGCCGCCGCCCGCCCCAAAAAACCGCCGCCGCCTGAATCACGTCAAGGGGCAGCGTTTCCTTCGCTTACGCTTGAGAAGGTGCCCGTGGCGTAGCAATAGATCAGCAGCCCGAGCATCATGGAGGGCGGATACTGCTCGCGCCCGGTGCCGCGCCCGTTGACATGCGCGGCGCCCATATCCAGCGCCGCGACGGCATCCATGATGACATGGACCATGTGATCCGGCGCGATCCAGTCGCGCAGATCGGGAGGCAGGAGAAGCGGAGTGTCGTCGTCGATGTTGACGAACCGGGCGGGCATGGAGCCGATACGCGCACCGATGCCGGATTCTTCAGCGGGCTTGTTCTAAATCCGACAGGCTGCTAGTGTTTCTAAATTTGGCGAGTCTTGATCGGCAATTGATTACGCTGGTGGCATCACCTTTTGGAGCGCCTTGATCCGCGCGTCATCCGGTTTGCCATCGGCACCGAGTGTCGGTTGGAGCCAGCCTCCTTCGTCGTTCTCGTTCCAACCGTAGATGATGACGGCGTTGCTCGGATTGAGATCGCGATTGGCTTTAGTCCATGCGAGCGCCTCACGGATGTGGGCGGCGAGTTCATCGGGCGTGGCTGTGACGGAGTCGATGAGAGGCTTTTGCTGCGCGGGCGGAGTGAGATCGGGTGACGCAGCGCCCACCCAGTCCTTGCACCACGAGGGTGGGCGCTCGTTGCGGGGGCGAGTGTCCCATCCGGCGCTGGCGAAGGTGACGGTCGGGGCACCAAGGGCTCGGCTTTTCTCCCAACGATCCCGCCGGATGAGTGCGGATTGCTCAGCATAACTCGGCTGAGTCATGCTATAACTGCCGCCGCGTGCGTAGGCGGAAATCGCATCAAATCCAAGTGCCGTCATATCCTTGGCATCCTGCACGGGATCCCAACCCATGAGCACGAGATACGGTGCCTTCATGCCGGCTTCGAGGGTCTGGCGTTTCAACTCATCCCAATCTGCTTTGCCGAGTTTCAGCGTCTTCACATACAAAAATAGCAGCGGACGACCATCGAGCACGGTTTGATAATCGGGATGCCGGAAATGCTCGACGAGCCTTTTCCAGCCTGCGTTGCCTATCCGATCGACCCGTGCGCCTTCTTCGACGAAGCAATATTGAATGCCCTTCTTATCCTTCGCGGCCAGGTAGCGATTCATCGCGGTATGCATGGCTGGACTCTCGTTCGCGTAATCGACGAAGGCCCAGTAGTTCAACCCCGCCTGGGCCGCGTAGGTGATCTCCTGCTCCACAATGGCCTGCGAGTCGCCGTTGATGATGACTTTATTTTCGTTAATAATCCGAGCAAACCAAGGGAGGCGGAAATGATACTTTTTCTGACCCAGCGATGTTTCCAACTCTTTTGTAACGCCCCCTTCGCCATACCATCCATCCCAGCGGATGGCGCCCACGATGGGCTGGTCTTCAACAGCATGCAGTATTGGCGTAATTGACGGCGTTGGCCGCAGAAGGAAAAGCAGCACAAGAACGAAAAGCGGAATGAAGAATTCACCCTCCTTCAGCCACTTCACCGGTACCTTCTCCGCGTAGTCCTCAACCCGATGAATCGGAAACCTGCCAAGCCCTGCTGGAAGTGGATAGTCGCGTCCATCCTCTGGAATGCGGAGAGTTCGGTGAAATGAAATTCGGGTAAAGCGACCGACTCGAATTTCATCGAAGAATTCATTTCCCGCTACTTTATCGAGGCAGATTTCCAAAGGTTCGGGGTTCATGGCAATTCAGTTTGAGCGGTTACGTTAGGAGTGAGAATGTGGGCGAGACTCCCACACTCCTTGAAAACGGTTCAGGCGGGAAATCGTCAACTTGGGGGAGCGGGCAGGCCTTCGAAGAAGACATCGTTGGGGGTCAGGATGCCGTTTTTCTGGCGGATGAAGTTTCCGGCATGGACGTAGGCATATGGGAGGTGAGAAGGGATCAGGAAAGAGGCAGGTGGCGTGGCGGGGTTCATTTAAGGCGCTTGACGCCGCTAGCGGAGAGGAGGGTTTTCATCTGGGTGATGGCGATGTCGTTGAGGGTGGCGAGACGTTCCGGTTGCGGCAGGCCTTGGCGGATGAGGACGGAGTTGAGGCTTTCGAGGTTGGTGAGGACTACGAGTTGTTCGAGCGGGGCGTGGTCACGGATATTGCCATCGGCGGCGGGGTTGGCGTCGCGCCATTGTTTGGCGGTCTGGCCGAAGAGGGCGACGTTGAGCAGATCCGCCTCGCTGGCATATACGGCGGAGGCCTGTGCCTTGGTGATGCTAGGCGGGATGAGGGTATCCTTGATGGCGTCGGTGTGGATGCGGTAGTTGATCTTGGCGAGGGTGCGCTGGAGGTTCCAATCGAGTTTGAGTCGGGCGTTTTCCTCGTCCTTGAGGCGCTGGAATTCCTTGATGAGGTAGAGCTTGAACTCCGGGCTGAGCCAGGAGCCTAACTCGAATGCGATGTCCTTGTGGGCGTAGGTGCCGCCACCGTAGCGCCCGGCTTTGGATTGGAATCCGATGGCGCCCGTGGCCTCGATCCACTTTCTCGGTGTGAGCGAGAACCGGTTCAACCCGGCCTGATTTCTAAAGGTCTCGAATTCGAGACCTTTAAACGCCGGATTGTGAATCTATTCCCAGATGCCGATGAATTCGAGGGTATTGCGGTTGCGCATCCAGTTGTAGATCAGCACATCGTCCCCCAATTTTTTCGCCATGTCGGTCAGCGAGATGAAATCACCCGTGTCATTGGAAACGATGGCAATGGCGGATCCTTGGACATCAATGCTTTTTTTGGATTTGCTCATGGAATTTCAGGTGGTGGAGGGGAAGGGGTGGCGAGTGAGCGTGATCGGTGATTGGATCTATAGGGACTTATGGGTGACGCGGGAAAACGTCAACCTGGGGAGTAAACGCTGAAAATCTGAAAGCTGAAATGCTGAAATGAGGAGGAAGCGGTTTGGAGTTTTGAGTTCATTTCCCACCCTCCATTTCCACACGCACGATGTCCGCGAGTTGTTTGGCGGATGGGAGTTTGCCTTTGAGTTCGCCGGGGAGATTGGAGATTGGAGATTGGAGATTGGAGATTGGAGATTGGAGATTGGAGATTGGAGATTCGGGGAAGATTCGGGGAAGAGGCGGGGGACGGTTGGTGGGTGGATTCGGTGTCTGTGATTGGGGAATACGGGGGAGGCGGGAAATCGTCAACCTGGGGTAGCGGGGATGGCTTCGAAGAAGACATCGATGGGGATCAGGATGCCGTTTTTCTGTCGGATGAGGTTTCCGGCATGGACGTCGTGCATGCGGATTCCGGTGGGGACGTGCTGGAAGACGAGATGGTTGTGAAGTGAGCCTGCGGGCTTCCAACCTTGGAGCTTCAGATCGGCGACGAGTTCCGCCTGGCTGGGGTGCGTGCCTTCGATGTAGGGCTGAACCGTCCAAATGACACCGTTGCCGCGCGGGTTGAGCGAGACGCCGAGAAAACGAACGGCGGCGGCTGGCACTTGATCGGAAAATTCCGCCATCCGGCGCAGGTATTGGAACGGCGAGGAAAAGCGGAAGCCGTAGGAGTCATTGATCGTGCGGCGGATGACGAAAGCGCCATTCGGTGTTTCAATCTTCCATGCATCGTGTTCAGAACCTCCGCCTCTGTGCGGAGCGGACTTCTCAAACTTTTGGATCTCGTCAGCAGGGAACAAGCGATGATTCCGCTCCGCCCATTGGATGAGAATGGACTCTTCGGCATCGATTTCAGCCGGGCTGGCGCTCTGGGCGTATTCCGCTACTGGTGCTTGCGTGAACTCGCCAAGCGGTTGTTCCGCAGGAATTGAGATGTGCGCTCCTCCGGCGACAAGCTCTGCGGCAGTGGCTTGAGATGGCCGAAGAGCGGAGCTTGGGGCACGGGCTTTGTCTGGCATTTTTCCGGCTGAGGTTTGAGTGCTTTCACGTTGGAAATATGGCGGTTTTCAGTTGATTCCGCTAGCATAATCTGGCCGGGATCTGGTTGAGCTGCTTGACCCTGCTGGTGGAGCAAAAGCTGAAAATCTGAAATGAAATGGGAGGGTGGGAAGCGATCAGAAAAGTGACAGGTGAAGAGGCGGGGGGATGGTTGGTGGGTTGATTCGGTGTCTGTGATTGGGGAATACGGGTGAGGCGGGAAATCATCAACTAGGGGGCGGAAGATGGGAGGCGTGACGCCTCTTGGACGGCCTGCAACGGGACGCCACAGCCACTTTTTTGAGGATACGACGGACTGGCGCGGTGGATTTTGAATTCGTCAGTCATGAGCTTCTCTTTGTATTGGGGATTCGGGAGGAAGGTCGCCAGCCAGCTCGGCTTCGATTTGCTCGATGGTGGGCAGGCTACCGCGCAGTTCCTCGGGGAGGGTTTCGGTGAGCTGGGTCTGCCAGGCGGCGACGGCGATGGATTAGTCCAAGCCGCGCAGGGCATACTCGGCGACGAGCTTGTTCTTTCTTGTGACCCCAGGGCAATTGCGAAACAGGTTGTTTCGCAATTGGGTCTTCCGGGAATGCCTCGGCAAAGAGCTTCATGGAGAGAAGGTTGCGCGAGGACAGGCCACCCATGTCAGGGAACGCTTCCTGAAGGTCGGCTGCAAGGCGGTCGATGACTTTGGCTCCCCAAGCGGCTTCCTGCTGGCGGGCGAGAATGATTTTCCCGGTGTTCCAATAGGCTTCGATCACAATGGGATTGGCCGCGAGAATGGCGCGGATGCGGGAGTTGCGGAGGTGGGTCTTGATCTCCTGAAGCGTGGCGGCGTAGGTCTCTGGTAACGCCGAGGCAGGTGGTGCCACCGGAAAAATCGCCCCGGGTCGGGTGCGGCCTCGGGAAAGGCGAGGCTCTTCCGTTATTTTCGGGCTGGGCTTGCGGGGTTTAGATGCCATTTTGGAATTCTATCAACTTGGGAGTCGGAAGCTGGGAGGCGAGACGCCACAGCCACTCAGGAAGCGCGGGCGATGGACATGGCGGGTTGGATGTGGGCGGTGAGCTTCTGCTGGTCTTTGGCAAGGGAGCGGAAATCGCACTCGACCTGGATGCCGTGCCAGAATTCCGCGGATTGGCCAAAGAATACTCCAAAGCGGATGGACATGGCGGGCGTGATGGACCGGCGGGAGTGGATGATCTCGTTGATGGCACGGGGTGCGACACCGATGGCACGAGCCATGGCGTTTTGGGAAATGCCCATGGGAATCAGGTATTCTTCCAAAAGGATCTCGCCGGGTGTGATGGGTGGATTCATAGGCATAACGTATTGATTTGGATCATGGTCTAGGGTTCGGGAGCGCGGCCAGCAGTTTCCCTGCATCGGCGAAGCGGGCTTTGGGGTTGCGGACGAGGGCTTGGTCGATGACGGCGGCGAGGTTTTTCTCCAGCCCCGGCATGCGTTCGCGGAGGGGGACGGGGTTTTCGTTGAGGATGATGTCGATGGGGTCGCGCTTGGGATCGAAGCGGTAGGGGAATTTCCCGGTGAGGAGCTGGTAGAGGGAGGCGGC
>JAYTOE010000138.1:0-4114 GCA_043747935.1 Akkermansiaceae bacterium | reverse complement strand
GTGCGGAAATTCGCACGCATCGTTTCCGTCCACTGCTTGTATTTCGCGGCCTCTTCTTTCAGTCCCTGTGCGATGGCCATTTCCTCCATCATGAGCGAGGTCTTGGTGAAATAAGCGAGTTCGACGTAGGGGTTCGGCGTGGGATCATCCAGGTTCAGCCAATCGCCCCACGGCGCGCCGAAGGCTTTGCCTTTCAAATCTGGATCGTGGACTTTGCGGGCATCCATGAAACGGGTCATCGTCGGCCAGTGAGCGGTGAAGAAGGATTTGTCGCCGGTGGCTTTCCACAATGCATGCGGAACGATGATGCCCGCGTCCGACCATGCGGAGCCGTGGATCGCTCCGCCGTGGCCGAAACAATACGGGGCGTAGGACGGGTAGTAACCTTCCTTGGTGACCGCCTCATTGAGTTCGCGCAGCCACTTGCGGAAAAAGGCGGCGACATCGGCGTGGATCGCGGCGGAGGCGGCGTAGATCTGGGCATCGCCCGTCCAGCCGAGGCGCTCGTCGCGCTGCGGGCAATCGGTGGGCAGCTCGATCCAGTTCGCGCGCTGCGTCCAGACGGCGTTTTGGAAAACCTTGTTCACCACCGGATCGGAGCACTCGAAGTCGGAGGCGAGTTTCGTATCCGAATGCATCACCACGCCGGTGACGGTGTCGAGCGGTGGTTCGGTATCGAAGCCGGTGATCTCCACGAACTGGAAGCCGTGGAAGGTGAAGCGCGGCGTCCACGTCTCGCCGTTGGGATCGCCCTTGGCGATGTAGGTATCGGTGGCGCGAGCCTGGCGCAGGTTCTCGGTCATCATCCGCCCGTCGGGATGAAGCATCTCCGCGTATCGGAGGACGAAGGTTTTCCCGGCCTCGGCCTTCACCTTCAGGCGGACGTTGCCGGCGAAGTTCTGCCCCATGTCGAAGATCCAGGTGCCGGGCTTGATGGGTTTCACAGTTTTCGCGGCGAGTTCCTCGATGATTCGCACAGGCTGCGCGGGATAGGCCTCGAGCACCGGCGGGCGCACGAAGCCGAACTCGCGTTTTTCGTTTTTGATGAAGGCGTCGCTGAAGGGCTGGACATGCGAGCCGTTTTCCCCGGCAAGGATCGCGCTTTCCCACTTCGAGTCGTCGAAGGAAGCGGTGGCCCATCCGGTCATTTCCTTGCGCGCGTCGTAGGCCTCGCCCATCAGGAAATCGGCCTCAAATTCGGGGCCGGTGGCGGTTTTCCATTTCGTGTCGGTGCCGATGACTTCGCTGGTGCCGTCCTCGTAGAACACATGTGTCTCGATCATCAGCGACGGGGTTTTGCCGTAAATGTTGCGGCCGGTCTTGTGCGGGCCGTATCCGACGAGCTTGCCGTATCCGACGTAGCCAGCATACCAGCCGTCCGCGACGATGGCACCGATGGTGTTCTTGCCGTCCTGCAATAGAGGGGTGAGGTCGTAGGTGTTGTAGTAGATGCGTTTCCCGTAATCCGTCCAGCCCGGCGCGAAATAGGAATCGCCGACCCGCTGGCCGTTCACGTGGAGCTCGTAGATGCCGAGCGCTGTGGTGTGGGCGATGGCGCGGACGATCTTTTTCTGCGGGGTAAAAACGCTGCGGTAGTAGCGGGCGGGCGGGAGGTGGAGCTTGTTGCGATCCTTGTGGAAGGGCGAGTTGTCCTTGAAGGAGATGAAGGGTTGCTTCGGCTGCGAGCCGATCAGGGCGGTGAGGAATTTCTGCGGCGCCGACCATTCGGAGGCGCTGTCGCCGTTCCAGGTGCGGACGATCCAATGGACGTAGGACGAAGAGGGCAGGACCGAACCGGCATAGTCGGTGTGCGCATCGGAGGATTGAACTTTTCCGCTGTCCCAAAGGTCGGTTTTGTCGGGTTCGAGCTTGTCCTCGCTGGTGGCGACCAGGATTTGGTAGGCGGTTTGGGCAAGGCCTTTTGCATCGCCCTCGAGGCGCCACGAGAGGCGCGGCTTCGCGTCGTCCACTCCAAGCGGCGCTGTCTGGTGCGCGACCTTGGGATCAAGGGTTGTATGCGCGTGGGCAAGGAGGGCGGTCAGAAGGAGGAGGGCTAGGGTTTTCATGGAAATGTCAGGTAATTATGGTGTTTTAGTTATTCAAGTGTGTAGGAAAAAATCAACGAATCAAGGTTCTGCTCCTATGCGTCGGGCGCGGATCTTGGCTCCGCCAGTGCGGGTGAAGTCTTCCACCGCGCCGACACCACCGAGGACGACCCAGTAGGTGATGTCGCCGGTGCCGAGGTTTTGGGGGTCGTTGAGATCGTGGGCAAGTTTCTGCCACTCGTTGTGGGCGTCGGTTTGACCCGGGCCGGCGTTTTCGATGTTCAACTGGCTGATGGAAAATCCGTGCTTGCCGGTGACGGTGACGTGGTGGGTGTTGCGCATGGCGCTTACCCGGTCGAAGCGGGAGGCGTGGTGGGCGGTGGCGAATTCTAGGCCGTGGATGTTGCTGCCGAGTATGATGTGATCGCCGTGGGTATGTTCGTTGACCACGATGCCGGTGTGGTATCCTGTGACGGTGACGTTGCGCAGCAAGGTGAGAGCCGCGTTGTTGATGGCCGGAGTGACAAGGCCGTGGGTGCCGTGGGTTGGTTTAGCGGACTGGACGTTGTAGATGCCGGTGTTGATGAAGACGTTTTCCAGTCGGCACTGCATGGCGTGACGCAGATCGATGCCGCCTATGGCAGGATCATCGTAGGTGCGGACATCAAGGTTCCCGATGATGACATGCACGGCTGAGAATCCGCCGTAGAGGGAATCGCGCGATGCTTCAGCAGAAATCACCGCCGAGCCATTTTTGTCGAGGCACTTAAGAATCGTGCCTTTATCGCGGAGAGGGAAATTTCCGATGGTGCCGAACACGGGAGTCGGTGAACCCTCGCCAACGATCTCCACGGTGATCCAGCTCGGAGTCGGCTTTGAAACCGGTGGGATCAGGATGCGGCCGCGATAGACACCTTCCGGGATGAGCATTTTCCCCCCACCGTCGGCGATGATCGCATCCATGCATTTTGTGAATGCGGGGGTGTTATCGGTTTTGTCGTCCGCCACAGCGCCGTAGTCTGTGACGTTGAAAGTGGCGGCTTGGATTTGGATGAGTAGTGAGGAACAGATGAGGAGAAATGGGTGTTTCATGGGTGGAAGGGAGAGATTGAAAGCCGCCGCCACGATTAACGAAGATCCTTGAACGGAAAAGGAACCGCGACGTCTTCGGCGGGAACGCCCTCATCGCGTTTGGGCATGTAGCGTGTGGCGACGTTTTCCTTGAGCCATGTTTTGAGCTGGGTGTGGAGTTTCGCGGTGAGCTCCGGCATCCCTTCGGCTAGGTCGTTCTTTTCGAAAGGATCTTTCGGGATGTCGTAAAGCGAGAGCTTGCCGTGCCAATCCCAGATGAGCTTGTGGTCGCCGACGCGGATCGCGGAGTGAGGGGAAAGCGGCTGGCCGTGATCGGGGTGTTTCACGATGACGTTGAACGGGTAGTGCCAGATCAAGGTGCGCTCCGGGCCGGGGGACGACGGATCTTCCAACAGTTTGACCATGCTCCGACCGTCGATGTCCGCCGGGGCTTGGTTGCCGGTGAGTTCGGCGACGGTGGGCAGGTAGTCGGTGCAATCGACGACGGCGTTGATCCATTTTCCGCCATGGAATTTTCCCGGTTGCCAGACGATGGTGGGCACGCGCACGCCGCCTTCGTAAAGGCAGGCCTTGCCGCCTTTGAAGGGTTGGTTGTCGGTGGCGGGCGGCTCCGTGTATTCCACGCCGCCGTTGTCGGAGGTGAAGATGAGGATGGTGTTTTCTGCCATACCGCCCGCCTCAAGCGCCGCGCGGATCGCGCCGACCGAGGCGTCGAGGTGTTTGAGCATCGCCGCATAGGTCGCGTTGTCGTGCCCGAGGTGGCCGCGCTGTTTTTTGGCGGAGAAATGTTTCACATCCTCCGGCGGTGCCTGGAGCGGTGTGTGGACGGCGAAAGGGCAGTAGTAGAGCACGAAGGGCTTGTCTTGCGTTTGCCGGCTTCTCAGGAAATTCACAGCGCGGAGGCTGAGATCGTCTGTTAGATAATCCTCTTTCGTTGGTGGCCCGGCTTGACCGATGCGGAATTTGCCGGGCATGGT
>JAYTOE010000137.1:0-21693 GCA_043747935.1 Akkermansiaceae bacterium | reverse complement strand
AGATACCATTTTGGGCATTCTCCAAACAGCCGCCGAAGCAGTCAGGCGAGGCCGAACCCTACGGGCTCGCCCGCCTGCTTCGGACGGTGTGGAAATGGTACCGGGTGTCGCATTTCAACATTATCCTGATGGGCGAGCGCCGGATTGCCGCCGTCGGCTGAACCGGAAATCCGCATCCGGGTGTCGTGCACAGGCGGGAGATACAGACGTCCTTTCATCACTCTCCGGCCATCTTCAGGAAATCATCCCGAGTGGAATCCGCCAGGCGGAATCCGGCTTCGCCCAGTCGTTCGACAAGAGGCTTGAGCTGGTTGAGCAGGTTGCTCTGCTTGGCCTTCAGGAGAATACCCAGCGTGCCGGTCACGCGGAGTCCCAGGAGTTTCGCGTGCCTGCGGGCGGCGAGATCATCGAGGATGAGCTGGGCGTCGGGGAGAGGCGCGGCCAGCGCGATAACCTCCGCCTCACCGCGCTGGATATCGCGCGGCATGGGCCATACGCTCGGAGCCACCTCCCGCGCTTCGAGCCAATCCAGCGCGGCCAGATCCGGCAGGTTCACACCCGCCTGCCTGCCAGAGGCGATCTCCTCCACCACCGCGAGGGGCACGAGTATCCGTCCGTAAAGCGCGGGCAAAACATCAAGCGCACCGATCTGGTGCAGATACTGGAGAGGCGAGGTATTGCAAACAACCTCAGGCATTCGCGAGTTCCTCACTCAGTTCTTCCCCGGTCTGACGGAAAGCCGGGACGCCGAAATCCCTGAGCCGTTGCAAAAACAGCGGCTTGGGCAACCCGGCCAGCTCAGCGGCCGCTCCGCTGGAGAGCCTTCCGCTTTCATACCACTGCACGGCGGCGGCCAACAGCAACGCCTCTCCGACCCGCTCGGGCTTGAGCCCCAATGCGAGCGGCATGGCTTCCGGAATCTGTATCATCACCTGTGTCATGCCGCATACTAACCTGCATCCCCCTCCATTCAATCCCTATCGTTAGGGTCTCATTAGGGTGTCGCATTTCAACATTCAGATCCTGTTTGATCGGCCATTTTAGGGTTCACAACCCCAGCAAATCGCGGAGCGCGGTTTTGATTGAGGCCATTTGGGAGGTGTTCAACTCGCCCATGCGGCGTGAGAGTTTGCGATGATCGAAGCTGGCGAGGCCTGGCACGTTCACGGGGATCAGTAGGCACCGAGAGCCTCCTGCCACTCGGCGGCTTGTTGTTCGGGGTCGAGAACCACAGGCGGGCGGGTGGTGACTTCGAAGGGAAGCCCTTCGCGGAGTTCGATCTGTGCCAGGAGCATGTTGAATGCGTCGCCCGGTTTCATGCCGTGACGTGCGAGGATTTTCTCGGCCTTGCGCAGCCGTTTTTCGGGAACCCGGACGCGGAACAGGGAAGTGGTTTCGGATGCCATGCTCAAAAGTGCTCGGAAATGTCCGGCATGTCAAGAGGGGGAGCGACTATGCAAAAAACCTAGCTTTTTTTAATAACAAGAACGGTTCACACGGTAATTCGTAGCAACCATGAGCGGCTGAGGAAAGAAGCTATTGCAGCCGGTTTCCCGCTCGATCCTTCCAGTAACCGGGTTTGCGGCTCATGTGAGCGATGGCGAGTATCTGGATCTCGTCACCGCGTATGCGGAAGATCAGCGAGTAGCGGAACTTCCCGAGCTTCACCTTGCGGAAGTCTTCTTCAAAGCAACGGAAGATGAGCGGCTGACTACGCGCCCAATCAAGCGACAGGCCGAAGGCGAGCTTGAAGAGTTCACCTTGCTCCGGGTCATCACTTTTGATGTATCGGCCAGCCTCAAGAAGTTCTTCCCTTGCTTCGGGATGAAAACGGAAGTCGAGCATACAGGCTAGATGGCACGCAGTTCCCTGAGAACTTCTTCCCCGTCGATTAGCTTCACTTTGCCGGTGTCGATATCATTGGCACGGGAGCGGATTTTATCGAGCCATTCCCGGCTGATTGCGCTGTCGTCGAGGGGGGCCACGAGTTCGGCGAAGGTGTGTCGTTCCTCGTCGGAAAGTTGCCGGTAGCTCTCGGCCAGTTTATTGACTTTTTCGGATGTCGCCATGGGCGCAGGGTAAATCATGCCCCGCAATCCTTCCAGCGTTTTTCTGCGGGGTGGCACTCGGAGTGTGGCAAAAAGCATGGCTTTGTGTGGCTTTGAGGGAAAAGCCGTTTCAAAAGCAGCCAGATCCGCATCTCCCGCTGGCTTCCAACAACACTTCGGAGTTCGAGCGGGTCGTTGATCTGGCGCTCGAGAACTGGGCGGAGTGATCGCAGGATCAATTGCGTCAGGAATTTTCCGAGAGATCCGGGCGGATTTGGCGCGTCCGCTCCGTCGCTTTTCCCCTCCGCCAAGCCGCTATGTTCGCGTGGTTTCCGGAAAGCAGGACGTCCGGGACTTTCATGCCCATGAAATCGATTGGGCGCGTGTAGCACGGAGCCTCTAACAGGTTCGGATCGGAGAAGGATTCCTCCACGGCGGATTGCGCATCACCGAGCGCGCCGGGAAGCAGCCGGATCACCGCGTCGCACAGCACGGCGGCGGCGAGCGCGCCGTTCGTGAGCACGTAATCGCCGATGGAGATCTCCTCGTCGATCAGGGTCTCGACGATGCGGTGGTCGATGCCCTCGTAGTGGCCGCAGACGATGAGCAGATGCGTTTCCGATGAAAGCTCGCGGACGCGGGCTTGTTTCAGCGGAACTCCCTGCGGTGTCATCAGGATCACTCGGGTGTTTTCCTTTTTCAGCTCGGTGATCGCCGCGTGCAAGGGGCCGGGCTGCAAGACCATACCGGGCCCGCCGCCGCAGGGCGAATCGTCCACCCGCTTGTGCTTGTCCTCGGACCAGTCCCGGAGATTGTGGCCGTGGATCTCCACAAGCCCCGCGCCGCGCGCGCGCTGGATGATCGAATCGCTGAGCGGCGCCAGCGCGATCTCGGGGAAGAGGGTGAGGATGTCGATTCGCACGGCCTCAGATGCTCATCGCTTGGAAGCCGCCGTCGACGATCATTTCCATGCCGGTGATGAAGGAGCCGGCTTTCGAGGAGGCGAGGAGGAGGGTGGCTCCGATGAGCTCCTCGGCGTTGCCGAAGCGGGAGGCGGGGGTGTGGCGGAGGATGTCGAGCACGCGGGACTCGTCGAGCACTTTGCGGTTCTGCTCGGCGGGGAAGAAGCCGGGGACGAGGGTGTTGACGCGGATGTCCTTGTCCGCCCACTCGCGGGCGAGGTTGCGGGTGAGGTTGTGCACGGCGGCCTTGGAGGCGGAGTAAGTGAAGACGCGGGAGAGCGGGTTCAGGCCGGAGATGGAGCCGAGATTGATGATGGAGGCGGGGCGCATGTCATCGACGAAATACTGCCCGAAAACCTGGCAGGCGCGGAAAATGGAAGAGAGGTTCGTATCGATGATCCGGGAATACTCCTCCTCGGTGATCTCGAGGAAAGGCGTTGGCGAGTTCGTGCCCGCGCCGTTAATCAGGATGTCCACGCCGCCGGATTTTTCGAGGACGGTTTCAAGCAGGTCGTGCAGGGATTGGCGCGAGGTGACATCGACGGGAACGAAGTAGCCCTTGCCGCCGTAGCTCTCGATTTCCGCGAGGCGTTTCTCGGCCTTCTCCGGAATGCGCCCACCGAGAACCACCTCTGCTCCGGCTCGTGCGAGACCTGTTGCCATGGCTCCGCAGAGTTCGCCCGTGCCGCCGATCACGACCGCCGTTTTGCCGCTGAGATCGAAAAGCTCTTTCAGGTATGATGTTGTGGACATGCCCTATGCTTCCTCATCAGCGAGGATCTTGCCAAGGGGAATCATCCACGCAGTTGGGGGATCTAAATTTAAACAGGAAGAGCCGATTGAAGAGGAATTTAACCGCAGATGGACGGGATAAACGCAGATAAAGAGGAGGGGATTTTGATTTTTTAGGGGGCAGATTCCCAAGGATATATTCGAGCAAACAGAATTACAGAGACCATCATCTTTCTTCAATCTGCGTTAATCCCGTCCATCTGTGGTTGAAAATTTGTAATGCCTGCGGCCTCTCCCCGCAGCGCCGCGTATCCCGGCTTGATCGTTTTGAAAATGAGGTCGAGTCGCTTATCATGGGGGGCGAAGGCGCTCTTGATCGCGTTGAGGTTGAGTTTCTCCAGGTCGGCGAGGCTGAGGTCGAAAAGCTCCGTGGCGAGGATCGTTTCCTTGGTCATGGTGGTGTCGCTCATCAGGCGGTCGTCGGTGTTCAGGCACACGCGGAAGCCGTTGCGGAAAAACAGGCCGAACGGGTGTTGCGCGAGGTCATGGCAGGCGCCGGTGTGGAGGTTCGAGTAGAGGCACATTTCCAGCGGGATGCGGCGGTCGAGCACATATTGGGCGAGGCTGCCGAGTTGCAGCGAGCCGTCTTCCCGGATGTGAATGTCATCCCGCAAGCGGGTGGCGTGGCCAAGGCGGTGCGCGCCGCAGTATTGCAGCGCCTGCCAGATCGACTCCAGCCCGAAGGCCTCGCCGGCGTGGATCGTGATGTAGAAATTCGCCCGCTCGATCGCCTGGAAGGCATCGACATGCTTTTTCGGAGGAAACCCGGATTCGCCGCCCGCGAGGTCGAAACCCACCACCCCCGCATCGCGCCAGCGTATCGCGAGTTCGGCCGCCTCAAGCGACGTGTTCAGGTGGCGCAGGGCACAGATGATGAGACCCCATTTCACGCCGAAGTCCTTTTCGCCCCTCCTCAGCCCGGTCAGGACGGCGTTCACCACCTCGTCCTGAGTGAGACCGCCTTCGGTGTGCAGCAGCGGGGCGAAACGGACTTCCGCATAGACGACCCCATCCTCCTTCATGTCCTCCAGAAATTCGTAGGCGACTCTCTGCAGCGCATCCGCCGACTGCATCACCCCGCAGGTATGAGCGAAGCCCTCCAGATATTCCGGCAGGTTGCCCCGTTGCGCCCCGCGGTGGAACCACGCCGCCAGTTCGCCCGCATCCTCCGTGGGCAGCCCGCCGTATCCGTGCTCCCGCGCCAGCTCGATCACGGTTGCCGGACGCAGCCCGCCGTCCAGATGCTCATGCAGCAAAACCTTCGGCAGCTTTCTGAAATCCAGAGCCGCCACCAGATCCTTGCCCTTCAATACTGTGAGATCCGCGTTTTCCATATCCACATAGCTAGCAGAAACCGGGCAAAGCGGAAGGGCGATGACGCGGTTTCCGGATGGGGAGCACATACATGAAATCAAAAGCCTGCGCAAGCTGCGCGAAACCATCAAACCCAAGACCCGCCGAACCAACCGCAAGAGCATGGAAGCCATTGCAGCGGACATCAACCGGACGCTGAAAGGCTGGTATGGATACTTCAGGAATGCCAAGACAAGCCAACTAGGAGAAATCGACGGATGGATACGGATGCGGATGCGCTCGATCCTGAGAAAGCGCAACCGGCTCAAAGGGCGGGGACGCGGAAGAGATCACCAGCGCTGGCCAAACCGCTACTTTATGAAACTCGGGCTCTTCTGCCTGCTTGAAGCCCAAGCAACGGAAATCGCCAGTCTCCAAAAAGGAGCAAACCACTAACTGGAGAGCCGTGTGCGGGAGATCCGCACGCACGGTTCGGAGGGGGGGGCGGCGAAGTCAATGCGTCGTTCCTACCTCTATCGATTTTCCCCGAAATTTCACACTACGCGCATCAAGCTTTCACATAGCGGGAAGACACTGCGGGGGTGATGAAGACGATCCCACCTACCCTGCTGGCCCTCGCATTCGCGATGGGGAACATTTGCAACGCCGCCGATGCGGAACCGCTTTCCCCGTATTTCGAGATACGCGGGGAGCAACGAACCGATGTGTTTCCGCTGAAGGAAACGCATGCCGAGGTGGCGATCTCGGGAACGATCGCGCAGGTGATCCTGACCCAGACCTACACGAACGACGGCGAGGCGGCCATCGATGCCACTTACATATTTCCGGCATCTACGGGAGCCGCAGTAAATGGGATGACCATGACCATCGGCGACCGGGTGCTGACCGCGAAGATCGACCGGAAAGAGGAGGCGCGGAAAACCTTTGAGAAAGCCAAGGATGAAAATAAATCCGCCAGCCTGCTGAGCCAGCAGCGCCCGAATGTGTTCCAGATGGAAGTCGCCCGAATCATGCCGGGGGACGAGGTGAAGCTGACCCTGCGCTACAGCGAATTGCTGGTGCCAACGGACGGGCAATACGAGTTCGTGCTCCCCACCGCCATCGGCCCGCGTTATGCGGGCGGCGGGCAAGCCGAGAGTTTCACGGAGAACCCGTTCCTCGGCGAGAACGAGGCGACGGTGGCGAAGTTCTCGGTGGATCTCGCGGTGGGCACGCCGCTGCCGCTGCAAGGCCTGGCCTGCCCGTCGCACGGAGCCGCCGCCATCGACTTCCAGGCGGAGGATCGCGCCACGATCAAGCTCGCGCCCGCCGCGCCGGACCGCGATTTCATCGTCCGCTACCGGCTCGCGCAGGAAAAGATCGCCTCCGGGCTGCTGCTGCATGAGGGCGAGGGGGAAAATTTCTTCGTGCTCCAGGTCGAGCCGCCGCAGGAAGTCCGCGAGCGCGACATACCGGACCGCGACTACGTGTTCCTGATCGATGTCTCCGGCTCGATGGGCGGCTTCCCGATCAATCTCGCGAAGAAACTTTTCCGCGACCTCATCGGCGGCCTGCGCCCGACGGACACGTTCAACGTGGTGCTCTTCTCGGGGGCGAGCGAGGTGCTTTCCCCGCAGCCCCTGGCCGCCACGGAAGGGAACATCGAGAAGGCGGTCGCGCTGCTTTCACGGGAAAACGGGGGAGGCGGCACGGAGCTCGGAGCCGGCCTGAGCACCGCGCTCGCGCTGCCCACGGACAAGGATGTTTCGCGGTCGCTGATCCTCATCACGGACGGCTTCATCAGCGCGGAGGCGGAGGTGTTCGAGCTGATCCGTAACGGCGCGAAGGGCACGAACATTTTCCCGCTCGGGGTCGGCAGCAGCGTGAACCGGCACCTCATCGAGGGGCTGGCGCACATCGCGGGGAACGACAGTTTCGTCGTCACGCACTCGGGCGAAACGAAGGATGCGGTGGAGCGCTTCCGCGCGGCGGTGTCCAGCCCGGTGCTGACCGGTATCACAGTGACAGGGGAGGGTTTCAAAACCTCGGAGCACCAGCCGCGCAAGCTGCCGGATCTTTTCGCGAATCGCCCGCTGACCTTGATCGGGAAATGGGAAGGCGAGCCGCGCGGGACAATCACCCTTTCCGGAATCACCGGGGAGGGGAAAACGGTTGAGAAAACCTTCGATGTCGCCGAGGCCGCAAAGGACATGGCGAACCCTTCCCTGCCGACACTCTGGGCGCGGGAAACGGTGCGCAGCCTCGCGGATTACGCGGAGCTGACCGGGAAGCCGGAGGTCATCGAGGAGGTGACGGAGATCGGCCTAAAATATGAGCTGCTCACGCCCTACACGTCCTTCGTGGCGGTGGACGAGCTGCCCCGCGAATCTCCGGAAGCTCCCGTTTCCGTCACGCAGGCGCTGCCGCTGCCTTCCGGGGTGGGTGGCGGGGCGGCGGGAGGCAGCGTGCCGGAGCCGGACACTTTCATCCTCATCGCCCTCGTGATGATCACCACCACCTTGCTCAGGATTCGCTGATCATGGATCGCAGGAAACAGATCACGGCCATCTCGCTTCTGCTCGCGGCGATCCCGACGATGCGTTGGTATGCGCTCCGCTTGCAGGATGGCGGCGGGGAGCTTGCGGGGCTGGTGCCGCTGGGCGCGGCTCTGTGGTTCGCGGTGCGCGATCGGAAAGGGCTGGCGATGACAGCGCGGGGTGCATGGGCGGGGATCTTCCTGCTGCTGGTTCAGGCCGCCGCGTATCCGTTCCTGCCGGCCATGATCCGCGCCCTGCTGATGATCGCGGCGGTCGCTTGCGTATCCGGGATCTGGCGGAAACCGGGCATCGTCTGCCTTCTCGTCCTAGCGCTGCCTTGGACGGCTTCGCTGGATTTTTTCCTCGGCTATCCGCTGCGGCTCCTGACATCGGTGAACGCCGCGTTTCTGCTGGAAACGGTGGGAACGGAGGTGGTTTGTTCGGGCGTGCAATTGCTATATAAAGGCCGCGTGGTCGGGGTCGATCCGGCATGCAGCGGGATGAACATGCTGTGGAGCACGGGGCTGCTGACCGGCTTGCTCGCCGCCGTGTTTTCGCTGCGTTGGAGAGGAATTTTCCCGCTAGGTGCGGCGGCGCTGGCGCTCGCGCTGGCAGGCAACAGCCTCCGCGCGGCGATCCTGTTTTTCCCCGAGGCGGGCATCGTCGATATGCCGCACATTCTCCATGCGGGGATCGGCGTCGCCATCGCCGGGGGATGTTTCTTCGTGCTTATGAAAGGGGCGCGAAGGCTCAAGGAGGGGCTGCCTTCGGCTGCCCGGCAACCCCAGCCATTTCCCAAATTCGGGGAGCACACGCGCCCTCGCGCGTTGTCTTTGGCGCCCTCGCCGAAGACCGGCCGTCCCAACCATTCCACGCGGTTTCCGACGGAGGTGTCGGAAACAACACGCGAGGCGCGTGTGCTCCCCAAGATTTCCGCTCCCGCCTGCATCCCTCGAAAGCCACTATACGCGGCATCAGCCGCCGCGCTGCTCGTGCTTCTCTCTTCCGCTTTTTCAAAAGCACCGGACCCGCAGCCTCTCGCTGAGCCAGCTGTTCTAACAAGCTTCCAAGGCGTGCCCGTCACCCGGGTCGCGCTCAACGAGGCCGAGGAAACGTTCTACCGCGATTTCCCCGGAACTATCGCGGTTTACGAAGCGGGCTATGACAAGATTATCGTCCGCCAAGTCAACCGCGCCACCCGCAAGCTCCACCCGGCCTCGCATTGCCTGCGTGCGGAGGGTTTTGGGATCGGCGGGGAAACGGTGGTGGAAAATGGGGAAGACGGCCGCTGGCTTTCCTACTCCATCAGCCGCAACGGCGAAATGTTCCATGTGAAAGAGCACATCACCTGCCCGTCCAGCGGACGGAGCTGGCCGGAAATCTCCGCATGGTTCTGGCATGCGTTCTTCCATCCCGGTGAAGGGCCGTGGGAGTCGGTGACCGTGATATCCGTGCCGGGAAACGGTACAGATCTTTCTCTGCGGCATTGATCAGCGTGGTTCGCGCGCATGAGAGACCTAGCCCAACGGGCTTGCGTAATTTAGCCCGGGGTTGGCGGAGCCTACCCCGGGTATTCATGCGCGGGGAAGGTGACGGCTTGGACACAACCCCGATTGGGGTTGCTATATATTCGGGTGCTTTTCCCGGGGTAGCCTCCGTTGCCCTCCGGCAACCCCGGGCTTGAATTACACAACCCCGGTTGGGGTTGATGGTGACATCCGCCATTTTGCGTTTGAGGAACAATGGAGCTGAAACCGCATGGTCACTTTCTCCGAGGATCCCCGCAGCCGCAGCTTTTCCCGCAACCGGATTTGACCTTCGGGCGACTGAGGCGGTAGGCGAAGACGGCGAGGGTGGCGAAAACGAAGGCGAGGGCGGTGATTGTTTGCCAATCCATGGTTCGGGAGCCTAGGTCTGGATTCCGAAATTCAAAGCCATAAACCGTTTCCCTTCGCTATCACCGCTGTCCCCGTTGGGGACGGGGAAAATGGCAGATCGAGCTTCAGCTAGCGCTCCGTTAGATGAGGAGACGGCGGATTGCTTTCATCAACGGCGGATGAGCGCTTGTGCTTTTCCGCCCGGCCATGGCAACCTGCTTGCAGATCAAGGTGCGGAACCGGGATGGCTGCCATCCATGGTCGGCCATTGACCGGTTCCTCCTACCACACGCCCGCTTGAACCCGCCCGTCCAGCTACCGCTTCTCGTCCCCGTCCTTGTCGCCGTGATCCTTGTGGTCGGCTGGCTATCTTGGCGATCCACCGTCACGCTGCCACAGCCGCGCCGGGCGCTTTACCTTTCCCTCCGCGTGCTCGGCGCGGGTGCGCTGGCCGCCCTGCTGCTCAACCCCGGGAAATGGGTGCGCCCGTCCTCGGAAACGCCCAGCCCTTGGCTTGTCCTGCTCGACCGCTCCGCGTCCATGGCCGTCTCCGACCGCGCGGGGAAATCCGTGGAACTCGCCGCGCTCGCCTCGGAAATTGCGGGGGATCAGGACGTCCCGATCCGCCTCCAGCCCTTTGCGGTGGAGCCGGGGAATGTTTTGGAAAAACTCTCCGCCCTACCCGCACCCGAGGGCGAAGGCAGTGATCTCGCCTCCTCCCTGAAACGCCTGCTCGATGAAGCCGCGGCCTCCGGCGAAAGTTTCTCCGGCATTCTCGCACTCAGCGACGGCCGCCAGACGGCCACGCCCACCGCCGCCGATCTCGCCGCGCTTTCCCTGCGCCTCCGCTCGCGCTCCATCCCTTTCCACGCCGTCGCCATCGGGGCGGAGGAGCTCTCCTCCGACCTCGTCCTGCGCGCCACACGCCCCACGGTAACCGTTTTCAATGGCCGCAAAGCCCGCATCCCTTTCCAGATCTCCTCCACCGGCCTCTCCCCGCAGAAACCCGCCATCCGCCTGCTCGATGAGGCGGGCGCGGAGATCGCCGCCACCTCCGTGGAGCTTGCCTCCGGGAAATCCGTGTTCGGTTTCTTCGAGATCGATGCGCCGGAAAGCACCGCCCGCTATATCCTGGAAACCGCCGTCCTCCCCGGCGAGACCATCCCCGGCAACAACCGCTCCGCCACCGCCGTCCGCGTGCTGGCATCGAAGACCCGCGTCTTCCTCGCCGAGGGCGCTCCCTACTGGGACAGTAAATTCCTCGCCCAGCTCCTCCGCCAGCAGACCCAGATGGACATCCAATCCGTCCACCGCCTTTCCGAGGAGCGCTACTTCCGCATCGATACCGGCAGCGATGAGACCTCGGAAACCTCCACCGCCATTTTCCCGGAAACCCTTGAGGAACTCTCCCGCTACGATCTCATCGTCTTCGGGAAAAACATCGATGCCTTCCTCACGCCCGCGCGACTTGAGGCGCTGCGCAGCTACGTTCGCGATCGTGGGGGCGCGGTGCTCTTCGCCCGTGGCAAGCCGGTCACCGGCAGCCTCCCCGGCCTCGAATCCCTTGAGCCGGTTTCCTGGGGAAATGCCTCCACCGGCGAGTTCCGCTTCCGCCCCGCGCCCGATGGCGAGGCCTCCGGCCTTTTCGGCGAAGCCCTTCCCGCCGCCGACGCCTCCGTCTGGAATCAACTCCCCACCCTCAAGGACGCCCGCCCCATCTCCCTCGTGAAACCCTTCACCCGCGTCCTCGCCACCGGCGTGCCCGATGGTGCCACGGCCGCCTCCGCCGATTTCCCCGCCCTCCTCGTCCGCCGCTACGGCCAGGGCGTGACCGGTCTCGTCAACGGCGACGGTCTCTGGAAATGGGACTTCTACCCGGAAGCCCGCGAGCTGGGGAACATGTACGAGGACTTCTGGATCCAGCTCATCCAATGGATGGCCTCCTACTCCGAGTTCCTCCCCGGCCAGGATTTCTCCCTGCGCCTGCCCTCCCTGCGCGGCGCGGCGGGCGAGCCGGTCACCGTCTCCATGTCCTTCCGCGGCAGCGGCGAACCGCCGGCCCCTGTCCTCCGCGTCACCTCCCCGGATGGGAAAACGGCCGAGCTACAGCCCGCCCCCTTCCCCGATCCCGGCGGCCACCCTAACTGGCGCGCCTCCTTCACCCCGGACGCCCCCGGAGCATGGAAAATTTCCCTAACCGATCCCCGCGAAAACGCACCCCCAGCCCCCGAAGCCACCTTCACCGTCCCCGCCCCCGTTTCCGAAAACGACAACCTCTCCGCTGACCCGGTTTTCCTCCAAGCCCTGGCCGACTCCACCGGCGGCACCCTCATCCCCCGCGAGGGATACGAGGCCTTCCTCGAAAAATCCTTCACCCCCGCCCCCCCCACCGCCCGCTCCGCCGGAGCCATCTGGCAAGCCTCATGGCTCCACTGGCCGCTGGCGCTGCTCATCGCCCTGCCGTTGGCGATCGAGTGGTATCTGCGGCGGAGGCAGGGGTTGGCGTGAGAGTGGCGTTCGCGAAGCGCATGGAGGGGCGGATCAGAATCCGCCCTTTCCCATGAGGTGACGATGGAAGTCGCCAAGTCACAAAGCATCGGCTTACCCATGGGCATCGGCGGATTCCGATCCGCCCCTCCATGCCTACGCGGCTCATGTTAGAACTTTGTTGATTCCAGCGTCGCTAACTCTTCCTGGATGTTCACCCGGGCTTGTCCCTCAAGTTACCCGAAGAAGCCGATAGACATCCCGACTGTCGTGAGTATCTATCACGTTATGGAAAAATCGCACATTTCCCGCCGCGGCTTTCTCAGGGGATTCGGAGCCGCACTATCACTACCTGCGTTTGAATCCTTTCGTCCGCTGATGGCAGCCTCGGCGGCGGCACGGGCGGTCGCCACCACGGCGAGCGGTGCGCCGCTACGGATGGCCTACCTCTACATCCCCAACGGCGTGAACGTCGATCATTGGCGTCCGGGCGGCACCGCCTCATCCTACAAGATGGGCTCTTCCTTTGCGGCGATGGAGAAACACCGCGAGGATTTCCAGATCTTCACCGGCTTCGAGCAGAAAAATGCCCAGGCCGGCGGCGACGGCGCGGGTGACCACGCGCGGGGCACCGCCGCTTTCCTCACCAGCGCCCGCCCGCGCAAAACCTCTGGCTCCGATATCCAGCTTGGCATTTCCGCCGATCAGGTGGCCGCCAACGCCGTCGCCGCCGCGACACGCCTACCCTCGCTCGAACTTTCCACCGATGGCGTCCGCAAATCCGGTAACTGCGACTCCGGCTACTCCTGCGCCTACCAGTTCAATCTCTCATGGCGTTCCGAGACTCAGCCGATGACCCCGGAATCGAGCCCCCGCGCGGTCTTCGAGCGTCTCTTCGGCGCGGGCTCCTCCGGCGAACGCGCGACATCCCTTGGCCAACGCCTCGCTTCCAAAAAATCCGTCCTCGATTTCATCGAAAACGATGCCAAGGCGCTGCACCGCCACCTCGGGCGCACCGACCGCCAGAAGCTCGACGAATACCTCACCGGTGTCCGTGAGATCGAAAAACAGATCGAGAAAGCCGAGGCGATGGGCATCCCGTCCGACCCCGGCGTGCCCGCACCGGAAGGCAAACCCGATTCTTACCAAGACCACCTCCGCCTGATGTTCGATATGATGGTGCTGGCCTTCAAAACCGACACCACCCGCGTCTCCAGCTTCCTGATGGCTCATGACGGATCGAACCGTTCCTTCTCCGAGATCGGGGTCAACGAAGGACACCACAGCATCTCCCATCACAAAGGGGATAAGGACAATTTGAAAAAGATCGCGAAAATCGACACTTTCTACCTAGAGCAGCTCGCCTACTTCCTAGAGAAACTGAAGACCACCGAGGATGTGGATGGCAAATCCCTGCTCCACAATTCCATGATCGTTTACGGCGGCTGCATTTCCGACGGCAACCGACACAACCACAACGATCTTCCCGTCCTCCTCGCCGGCCACGGCGGTGGCGCTTTCAAGCCCGGTCGCCACGTCGATCTCGGCGAGGATGTGCCGCTCGCGAACCTCTACCTGCGCATGCTCGAGGAGTTCGGCGTGAACGAAAAACGCTTCGGGGACTCCACCGGCTCCCTACGGAAAGTGTAACGCTAGGGACGATACCTGAGTCTGGGTAAATTCAAACCGTGAAACCGGGGCACAAAAAAGCAGTCCGACTGATTAGCCAAAGGGAAAACCCAATAACCCATAGCGTCTCAGTCGGACCGCCAAATGAGATATAGCACTCACCGTGCCAATTTTTTCGAACGGAATCACCTCGGCAAAGCAACGCGAGGCATAGGCACCACGGCGGCACCCAGCACCATGCCGCCGATGAACCCGCCAAGGTGCGCGCCGTAGGCTACGCCTTGATAGCCCTCAAGATACCCTGTGAAATCAAATAAAAGTCCGATCAGACCCACCGCCGCGAGGTGGGCGGGCGGGATGGGTCTCGCGATCGGCCACACGTGCGGGTTGGGCAGATGCCAGCGCACCACCATGCCGAGATACAGACCCTCGAAGCCCATCACCGCGCCCGAGGCTCCTAGCATGGGGATCGTTTCCTCCGGGTTCAGGGCGACATGGCACGCGCTGCCGCAAATCGCGGTGAAAACGAAAACCAGCATCACCCAGCGGTGCCCGAGGAGCTCCGCCGCGATCGCGGCGAAGATCCAGAGATAGAGCATGTTCCCGAGCAGATGACCCATGTCCCCGTGGAGCAGGGCGGATCCGAACAGGGTGAAAAGCGGTGCCGCTTCGCTAAAGCCGCCCGAGCGCAGGGAACGGAATGCCTCCACCACATCGGCCGGAACCGTCTGGAAGAGATCCTCGAAGGACTCCCCGAGGATCATCTGGAGCACATGTATCGCCGCGATGAATGCGATCAGCGCAAACAAAGGCCATTGCTGACGGAAAACGGAGGACGGGCGGAGGATGCGGCGCATGTCGCGCAGGTTGCGCGCGGGCACGGCATCCCTCAAGCGAACTCTGCGCCCGCCCGGCCGAATTCACATCAATTCTTGAGGAGCTTGGTCATCGCCTCGCCCATCGCGAGACCGACGTCCATATAAACCTTGGCATTGCCGCTGTAGTGGCCGTTGCCGCTGCCGCCGCGTGCCATCGGGTGGGAATACACGGTGGCCACGTTACCCTTGAACTCGGGGTACTTGCCGGACTCGCCGTCCACGGCGAGGTGTGCGTTGAGAACGATTCCGGTGTTGTCGGTCATGCCCTTGGTGGCCTCGCCGAGCGTGGCCATCACGAACTTGGCCTTGGGAGCATCGAATTCCGTGCGCAGCGTCTTGATCAGGTGAACGAGATTCTTCTCGTATTGGCCGGCAAGGGCGGCGTCCCCGCAATCTTTCTCACCCTGCCACCAAATGAAACCGGCGACTTCGTAACCCTTGGCATCCGGATAGTAGGTATTGAGCTCGGAGAGGACTTTCTTCGCGTTGGCGACGTCATCATCCCATTGCTTTCCTGCATACCAGCCGATCGGCACGGGGGTGGTTCCCTTTTCCCAGCGGTTCGGGGATTCCTTGTAACCGGCGTAGACGTAGGTCTTGCCGTCTTTCGGGTCGGTGTATTCGAAGCTTTTGCTACCGGGCGGCAGGAGATCCCAGCCGAGGCCGCGGTTGCCGATGGAACTTTTCAGCACCATGACCGGCTCTTCAATCGCATTGCCGAGTTGATGGCCGAGCCCGATCTCGATCCCGATTTTGCCGCCGTTGACGATGAGCCAGTCGTTCCGATAGACATTCATGCTAGCTCCCTTTTGCATCACGGATACGTTGCGGACGTCTTGGCGAACCGTCCATTTGCCTTCGGCGTCGGTGAGAAAGCCGTACAGGTTTTCACCCTTGATCGCTTTTTCCAGCGAGCCTTCGGTATCGCCCGCGACCTTGCCCATCTCAAGGGTGTTGGATTGGCCCATCACGATGAAAACCTTGACCGGCTTGGTCATGTCGGCGGGCTTGCCGTCCGGATCCGGGAGATCTTGGCCGTGAAGGGAGGTGGCTAGAATGGAAAGCCCGAGCAGGGCGGAGGGTAACTTTTTCAGGTTTCGCATAGTCACTGAGCTACTTGCGTGCACGGGGCGATCTTACAAGAAATCAGCCGCAGAATCTATGGATCGTTCCTTCCGCCCTGAACCCATGTGCCGCCGCCGACTCAGATCATGTCGCGGGTGATGATATAGCTGGCGGCGCAGCGCGGGCATTGGACGGTAATCGTGGCGGCGGCGTGGAAAAGCTCGTCGGGCTTTTCGCGCCATGAGCCGAGTATGGGTAAAATCCTTTCCAAGGTGCAGCCACAGTGGAAACGGAAAAAGCGTGTTTCCAGCAGGCTTGTCTCCTCGGTCGCATCGATGGCCGCGACCTGCTCCGCATCGAGTCCGGCGAGCCATTCGAGATCGGCGTCCGGCTGCGCGGCGATGAGCGCGAAGTTCTCATCCTCCAGCCGGAACGCGCGGGCGGGGCGCTGCTCGGATTGATCGTAGAACTGCGCGATCCACAATACTGGATCACGTCCCTCGACTTCCATTGTGGAAAGGCGCGGCTCGTTTGAGGTGGGCGTAGTGGTCTGGGAATAGAAAAAATTCCGGTCAGGCTCGCGGATGTCCTCGGTGAAAACACGGCCGGTCACGTATCGCTCGTTCGATGATCCGGTGACGAACAGGTTCATGCGCGGTGCGCGGAGATTCGCCGTCCAAGCGATTGTTTCCGACCACGGGCGTGCGGTGAGGTGCAGCGTCAGCATCGCCAGGGCGTCCTTGAGCATCGCGTCCAGGTCGGCGGGATAGCGGATGCCGTTTTCCATCAGGTGCAGATAATGATCCGTGTAGATATCCGTGAATTGCCCGCGCAACAGCAGGCAATTCCGATGGCGGACGAAGATGGATTCGATTTTTGTGAAGTCGTCTGGCTGCATGTGCTGTCAGGGCGGCGGGATCATTCTGTCATCGAGAATGGCTTGGGAAAAAGGGTCTCCTTCCGCAGCGAATTCGCGGAGAAAGTCTAAGGCCATCTCCCGGACAGCCGCGTCGGGATTCCGCAACGCGGCCTCGCATGTTTGCCAATCGACGAAACGTTCCAACAGGGCTTCGGCTTCCCCGCTGGTGGCCGTTGGCAAAAGCTCGATCCATCGGCTGCGAACCTTCGATTCGAGGAAGCGGATGTCATGTCCATCCTTCTCGCGGTTCGTCAGATCCTTGCTGATGGCGAGGTCGATGGGATCGAGCCAGATATCCGCGTCCTTGGTCGGACGGTTGAAGCCATGGGCGATCACCGCCAGCCCGCCGATCACGATCACATCGTGGCGCTCGGTCAGTGCCACTATAAATTCTCCCGCTTTGGTGCCCATTGTTCGACGGTTTCGTTGACCTTGCACGCGATTTCCCAGAACTCTGCCACCGACGAAGGATTCCTGATCCACGGCTCGCTGTTGTCTGTGATGCGCGATGGAGGCAGCTTTGGCCTACGCTTCCGCATCATGTTCCTCGCGATGCGCGCCGACCATTCTTCCTTGAGCCGCTCGACGGGGATTCTGTATTGGGGAAACGCCACGAAAGGAACCTAGCCGATGAGGCGGGCGGCGGAAAGGGGAAATACGGAAAGCGGAAATCCGGGAGGTGATCCCGCCCGGCCTTGACGCGCTTCCAGGCGGGAGTTCATCGTTGTTGGCGCATGACCGATCCATCCCCTTCACACCTTGAAATCCATGACCGCATCGCGGCCGTCATCAAGGGCGAGACCGATGCGGTGGCGATCATGGCCACGGTGGCCTGCGAGCTTCACCATCACTTCCCCCATTTCCATTGGACAGGGTTTTACCGCGTGGTCGAACCGGGATTACTGAAAGTCGGCCCATATCAAGGCGGGCACGGCTGCCTTGTGATTCCTTTCGAGCGCGGCATCTGCGGGCGTTGCGCGCGGGAGGAGAAAACCATCATCATCCCTGATGTGGAGCTGGAGGAGGATCACATTGCATGTTCAAGCAGCACCCGTTCGGAAATCGTTGTGCCGGTTTTTGATGCAAAGGGAGATCTCCGCGCCGTGCTGGATGTGGATTCGGATTTTCCCGATGCCTTCGGTGAAAGCGACGCCCGATTCCTTGAGGGTGTCTGCGGGCTGTTCCGGGATTCGGCGATCGGTTGGTGACCTCAGCGCACTTCAAAAGGCTGGTTCGCGGTGGCCGCGTGGCCTTTGCCATCCTTTACCCAAACGTAGAGCCGATAGACACCGGGTTTTTTGGGAGCCTTGACCGTCACGCTCGGTTTCGAGGGATCGGCGATCACGCCTTCGACGGACTTCGGCATTTTCTCGCTGGTGTTGTGATGGTGTCCCTGGAGTTCGGGAAGCACCTCCCAATGCCAGGCCAGAGGATCCTGATCCGGATCGGTGGCGGAGATCTCGGCTCGGAAAGTTGCACCCGGCGCGATGGCGGCCTTGGGAGCGCCGCTGATCGGTTTGACGGTGGGAGCGCGGTTGGTTGGCGGACGGCCTGTCCACATTTCCTGCAGCACGTCCACGGAGGCGGTGGTTTCGCCCTGATGGGTGTAGAGGCCGAACCAGGTGGCCGTGGCCTCGAATTTCCAACCCCAGACAAAAGCGTAGTTGCCCAGGCAGCCGCCATCGGGGGTCAGGACTTTCTGATAAGCGGTGCGCATCATCTCCGCCTTCTCCGCGCTGGTTTGTTCAAGCGGCGCGTCGTAAGCCGTTTTCTTGCTCTCCCAGAATCCGCGCGGCCCCCATTCGGTGAGTATCCAAGGGCGCGTCCAACCGACTTTTTCCAGATGCTTGCGCAGACCGAACACCGCGCCGTAGGTGTTGACGCCCAGAAAATCGAGGTTCGGCGTGTGCTTGTTCAACGCCGCGTTCTTCGCAGGATTAAGCCCGGCGACGGCGGTGAAGGTCGGGTGGTTCGGATCGATCTCTTTCACCAAAAGAGCAAGGCGGTCGAGTTGCTGCCAATACTCCGTGTCCGTGCCGTCCCCTTCCGACTCGTTGCCGATCCCCCATGTGAGGAGGGCGGGATGATCGCGGTATTGCATCACCTCTTTGCGGACGCGCTCGGCCTGCTTCGCGCAGTGCTCGGGGTTTTTGTAGGAGAACCAGCTGCATTCCTTTTCGAGCCAGATGCCCGCGCTGACGGTGAGATCGAGCGAGTGCGCCTCATCGAGGATCTTGTCGAGACCGTTGGTTGACCAGGTGCGGATCGAATTCCCGCCGCGTGCCGCGAGTTCCTTGAGCCTTTTGTCTCCGCCGACACCCTGCACGAAGTAGGGCTTCCCGCCACGGGTCATGCCAGTCGGGGTCAGGACAACGGGAATGGCTTTGGGGATTTCCGCAGTTGGCTCCTTTTTCGAACAGGTGCCGAGTGAAAACGCGAAGCCCATGAACACGAGCGCACGGAAGGGAAATCTGGGCATGCGGAAACCTATTGCGATGCAACAGCCCGTTCCAATCTGAAAATGAAACGTGGGGGCACTTACGCGCCCGGCAGCTCGATGAAGCCTTCCAGCTTCCGGATCCGGGTGGGGTGGCGCATTTTGCGGAGCGCCTTGGCCTCGATCTGGCGGATGCGCTCGCGCGTGACCTGGAACTGGCGACCTACCTCCTCAAGAGTGCGGCTGTAGCCGTCCTTGAGGCCGAAGCGCTGCTCCAGCACCTCGCGCTCGCGTTCTGTTAGAGTATCTAGCACGTCCTTGATCTTGTCCTTGAGCATCGAGAAACCGGCCTCCTCCATCGGGTTGTCGGCGGCCTTGTCCTCGATGAAGTCGCCGAACGAGGTGTCGTCCGAATCACCGACGGGTGCCTGCAGGGAAATGGGCTGCTGGGCCATCTTGAGCACGGCGCGGACACGCTCGACGGGAAGGTGGATTTCCTCGGCGATTTCTTCCGGAGATGGTTCGCGGCCGTATTCCTGGACGAGCTGCTTCTGCACGCGCATCAGCTTGTTGATCGTCTCGATCATGTGAACCGGAATGCGGATCGTGCGGGCCTGGTCGGCGATGGAGCGGGTGATCGCCTGGCGAATCCACCAGGTGGCGTAGGTAGAAAACTTGTAGCCGCGGCGGTATTCGAATTTCTCGACCGCTTTCATCAGGCCCATGTTGCCCTCCTGGATCAGGTCGAGGAACGAGAGGCCGCGGTTCGTGTATTTCTTGGCGATGGAGATCACGAGGCGGAGGTTGGCTTCGACCATCTCGGTTTTTGCCTTGAGTGCCGACTTCATCCAGAGGCGCAGCTCCATGTAAACAGGCTCGAAGGTGCTGTCGCTCAGCCATGTGCGCTGCTGGATCTCGCGCATCTTGGTGACGAATTCCTTGTCCTCCGGATGGGTCTGGAGGCGGCGGGCGTATTTGCGGAACTTGTCCACGTAGTCCTCTACCTGCTCGCAGAAATCCTCGACGATTTTCTGCTTATAGTAGAAGCGGACATAGATGCGATGCATCGTGCCGATGTTTTTCGCGAAAGTCTCCTCGAGCTTCTTCTTGCCGCGGGGAGCCTTGGCGGAGAGCTGGCGGAAAATATTGTCGTTCTCCTCGTGGAGCTGCTTGAGCTGGTCGCAGAGTTTCGGCAGGCCTTTCATGTAGCGCTCGCGGGACTCGATTTTCTTGTCGAGGATCACGCGGTCGAAGCGCTCCTTGCCCTTGTTGAGCTTTTCGGCGAGCTCCAGGTAAAGGTCGGTGATGAAACCGAACTGGTGGAGGTTCTTGGAAACCTCGATCTCCGCATCCTCGATGCGCTTGGAAATCTCCACTTCCTGCTCGCGGGTGAGCAGAGGCACCTGGCCCATCTGCTTGAGATACATGCGGACAGGGTCGTCGAGGATGTCGAGCTTCTGGTCGGCCTTGACCTCCTCTTCCTCGCCGTCCCCTTCGTCCTTTTTCTTATCCTTGAAACGATCAACCTCGGAGGCGTCGATGATGTCGAACTCCATGTTGCGGAGGCGCTCCATAATGGCCTCGACGTCATCGGGATCGACGAGGTCGTTCGGCAGGATCTCGTTGATGTCGTCGTAGGTGAGATATTCCTGCTCCTTGGCGAGCTTGATGAGCTCGCGGATCTTTTCCTGGATCTCCGGGGTGTCGATGCGGCGTTTCTCGGCTTTCTCGCCTTTCTTGCCTTTGGCGGGAGCCGGGGTTTCGGCGACGGGCTTCTCCGCCGTTTTCGTAGGTTTCACGACAGGAGCTTTCGCTGCTTTCTCAGGAGCCTTGGCTGGCTTTTCCGGCGGCTTGGGGGCTTTTTCAATGGCCTTGGCCGGGGCTTTCGCGTCAGGAAGTTTCTTCGCGACAGGCTTGGCGGGAGCGGGTTTCGCCGCAGGCTTGGCGACCGGCTTCTTGGCGGGTGCCGCCGTCGGTTTTGGCGCGGCTTTCTTGGGCTCGGGTTTGGCAGGAGATTTTTTGACCGGGGCTTTTTTCGCCGGAGCAGCCTTGGGGGCGGGGGTCTTCTTCGCAGGGGTGGTCTTGGGCGCGGGGGCCTTTTTTACCGTGGCTGCCTTGGGGGCGGCTTTGGTTGGCTTTTTGGCGGCGGGTTTCTTGGCGGTCGGTTTGGAAGACATGAGGAGCGAGGAGGCTTGGAAACGGGATGTCTGGAGACAATTCACCCATTAGCTGGGCACACGCGAAATTTCACGGGCGGGCGGAATGAAGAGGGCTTAGCGCGAAGCGTCAAGGCGATAGTTTCAAAAAGAAAATCCCATGACGGCGGGGGGAAATAGGGCAGGACGTCAAACAATAGTGTTTCACGACGCTTTGATTGACGAAATGGAGTTGTATTTGCGGCGGATAGAATTTGGAGGCATGGCCGGATCGAAAACAGCGGAAGTGGAAAATCAAGGATACTCGGGTAGCACTCGCAGCTCAAGTAGCTGCGGCCTTCGGTTGCCGTGACCCTAAAGTGACGATGGGAATGGCGATCACACGCAGCATCTTCTATCCACGTTCAATGGCGAAATCTGATCCTATGTGGGAGGTGCACGCGATCTCCGAATCCATCTCTACAACCGCACCCGCAGATCCCTCATGCTCCACAACACCCCATTCGCCCCCGCCCCGCTGCCCCGCATCCGCCGCGCCCCGTCCTTCCTCTTTTCCGTGAACCTCTCCCGCGCCCCGGCGAACGCCTCGTTCACAAATTCCTTGCTGCCAATC
>JAYTOE010000136.1:0-19209 GCA_043747935.1 Akkermansiaceae bacterium | reverse complement strand
ACATATGGCAAACATCAAACCACTCGGACACCGTGTCCTCGTCAAACGCCTCGAAGCTGACGCGATCAGCGCGGGCGGAATCGTCCTTCCTGACACCGCAAAGGAAAAGCCGCAGGAAGCCGAAGTCCTTTGCCTCGGAACCGGCGGCAAGGACGAGAAGGGCAACGACATCACCTTCTCCGTGAAGGTCGGCGACAAGGTTCTCATCTCCAAATACGGCGGCACCGAAGTCAAACACGGCGGCGAGGAAGTCCTCATCATTTCCGAAGGCGATATCCTGGGAATCGTCGGCTGAAGCCGACTCGTTATCCGTTAAGGGTTATTGGTTATTAGGAAAAATTACCTGACCAATCCCAAGACGAAAGCGAACGCACCACAAATAACCAATAACAAATAACTTCTAACTACCATTATGGCCAAACAACTAGTATTCGACGAAGCAGCACGCCAGGCACTCCTGCGCGGAGTTGAGAAACTGGCACGTGCCGTCAAGGCGACCCTCGGGCCGTCCGGACGCAACGTGATCCTGGACAAGAAATTCGGCTCGCCGACGATCACCAAGGACGGCGTTTCCGTCGCCAAGGAGATCGAGCTCGAGTGCCCTTACGAAAACATGGGCGCTCAGCTCATCCGTGAGGTTTCCTCCAAAACCAGCGACATCGCCGGCGACGGAACCACCACCGCCACCGTGCTCGCCGAGGCCATCTACAAGGAAGGCCTCCGTAACGTCACCGCCGGAGCCAACCCAATCTCGCTCCAGCGCGGCATCATGAAGGCCACCGAGGCCATCGTGGCGCAGCTCAAGATCATTTCCAAAACCGTCTCCGACACCAAGGAAATCGCGCAGGTTGCGACCGTTTCCGCCAACTGGGACACCGAAATCGGCGGCATCATCGCCGAAGCGATGGACAAGGTCGGCAAGGACGGAACCATCACTGTTGAGGAAGCCAAGGGAATCGAAACCACCCTCGACGTTGTCGAAGGTATGCAGTTCGACAAAGGCTACCTCAGCCCTTACTTCGTCACCGATCCAGAGTCGATGGAAGCTAGCTTCGAAAGCGCACTGATCCTCATCCACGAGAAAAAGATCAGCTCGCTCAAGGACATGCTCCCTCTCCTCGAGAAGGTCGCCAAGTCCGGCAAGCCACTCATCATCATCGCCGAGGATGTGGAAGGCGAAGCGCTCGCGACCCTCGTGGTCAACAAGCTCCGCGGCATCCTCAACATCGCAGCCGTCAAGGCACCTGGTTTCGGCGACCGCCGCAAGGCCATGCTCGAAGACATCGCCATCCTCACCGGCGGCCGCGTGATCACCGAAGACCTCGGCATCAAGCTGGAGTCCGTTGAACTCAGCGACCTCGGCCAAGCGAAGCGCATCACGATCAGCAAGGATTCCACCACCATCGTCGAAGGTGGCGGCACCTCCGAGGCCATCAGCGGCCGCGTGAACCAGATCCGCCGCCAGATCGAGGAAACCACCAGCGATTACGACAGCGAGAAGCTCCAGGAGCGCCTCGCCAAGCTCGCGGGCGGTGTCGCCGTCATCAATGTCGGCGCGGCCACCGAGACCGAGATGAAAGAGAAGAAAATGCGCGTCGAGGACGCCCTCCACGCCACCCGTGCGGCGGTCGAGGAAGGCATCGTTCCCGGCGGTGGCACCGCGCTCATCCGCGCCCAGGCCGCCCTCGGCGACCTCGGCCTCACGGGTGACGAACTCACCGGCGCAGGCATCGTTGCCCGTGCCGTCGAGGCTCCGCTCCGTCAGCTCGTCGCCAACGCAGGCCGCGAAGGCGCGCTCGTTGTCGAGAAGGTCAAGAACGGCAAGGGTGGCGAAGGCTACAACGTCGCCACCGACAAGTTCGAAGACCTCATCCTCTCCGGTGTTGTCGATCCGACCAAGGTCACCCGCTCCGCCCTGCAGAACGCCGCGTCCATCGCTGGCCTCCTGCTCACCACCGAGTGCCTCATCACCGATCTTCCCGAAAAGGAAGCGGCAGGTGGCGGCCACGGCGGCCATGACCACGGCGGCATGGGCGGCATGATGTAATCGTGGCGGCGGATTGCATCCGCCATGCCCAAAGAAACTCCATAGCCGGGCAGGTTCATCCTGTCCGGCTTTTTCGTGTGACGATCCCGCACGTTGATGAAACTGAACCCACGCGCACCGCACTGCCATTTTCACGCACCATGAAATCCCTGCTGATCCTTCTGCTCCTCACCCTTACCTTGCTCCATGCCGCCGAACCAACAGTGACGCTCGCAGGGATTCAGGTGGTCTTCGATGACGGAGAAAAGGACTTCGATGGTTTCAAAACCTTCAATATGTCGAAGAGTAACAACGCCGCGCTGATCGTGCGAAGCGAAGGCAAGACGATGATCGATTTCGATGAAGACAAGGCAACGACCACTCTGGGTGGAGCGAAGACCGACTGCACCTTTTTCAGTCCCCAAAAACTCACGCGCCGCCGCCACGATTTCCTCCGCCTCTTCGTCCCCGTATTTCTGTTTCCCCTCGAAAGCCCAGACCACGCCGGGCCATGCGGGATCATTGGTTGACCTGCCGACGACATGGATGTGCATCTGCCGGACGATGTTGCCGATACAGGCGACGTTGAGTTTCTCAGGGCGGAAATGGGCTTCGACAAAACGCGAGACCTTCCTGACCGCGAGCATCACCTCGGCGAAGGTCTCGTCGTCGAGCTGGTGCAGATCCTCGATACCTTGCGGCACTTCAGGGACGACGATGAACCAGGGAAAATGCGCCTCATTTTTCAGCAGAATCCGGCAGCCATGCATCCGTGCGACCTCTGTGCCACCTGCGGCGAGCTTTTCATTCAATACGAAATCCATGGTTCACCTGCCCCGTATACCCGCCGCGATATCGGCGGAAAGTTTCCCTAGCAACCTCGACTGCGCGGCGACCACCGCCTCGTAATCCTCAGAAGCGATCGGCTCCTTGGCGATGAATGTCTTCGTGCTGACGAGCTTCGAACCCGGCAGCGAGTAGATGCGCCATGTGGCCTCGATGCGGGCGAAGCCGTCGTACCCGGCGAGGAACTCACGGATCTCCATGGCCACCTGGTAATCGATCTCGCTATCGCGTTGCCACGGATAAGTGCGGACGTTGCCGGTGTTCAGCCGCCGCCCGAGGTTCGTCGCGATCACCCGCGCCACGGAATTGTCGAGATCACCGGCCCACAAGTGGCTCTCGGCGACATCAAGCCTGTTCGGACTGCTCTGGATCACTAGGTTCGAGCGATCCACATACTCGGCGAGCGTGACCGGCCCGACACCGATGCCCGTGCCACCACCGGACGGGAGATTCCCCTCCGCATTGAGGACGTAGAATGTGGGCGTGGGGCTTGTGCATCCGGACAGGAACGCGGCGGCGAGGAGGATGGCGGAAAATTTCATCATGGATCGAACGTTGTTAGCGCTTGCCGGCCGCTTTCGGTTTCGGGTTGCCGGATTCCTCTTTTCCGAACAGCAGCGAGTTGGGCTTGTCCTTGATCGTGTCGGACATGGCCTCGATGGAGCGGATCGCGCCCCGCAGCTCGTCGAGAGTCCGCAGCAGGTCGCCCTGCACGTTGCCATCGGGCCCCACGCTGGAGAGGGATTTTTCCAACTCGCCCAGTGTGCGGCGCAGGTCGGCGGGCAGTTGGCGGAAATCGTCGTCCTCCAGCGTGATCTTGGCGGCGGTGGCGACTTTTTCGATCTCCTTGATCGCATTTCTCGCTTCGGTGACGGTCGCCGTAATCTCGGTCATGGTGTCATCAAGCGGCAGGGCGTCGATCTTATCCAGAATCGACGCAAGCTTCACCTCGAACTGGGCAAATCCGGAGGCCATGGTCGGCACCACGGGGAAATCGCCCTTGTAGCTGAGATCGGCGGGCTTCTCTGCCGGGTAGTAGTCGAAATCCACGAATAAGGCACCGGTCAGCAGGCTGCCGGTTTTCAACGTCGCGCGCAGCCCGTTCCTGACGGCATTGCCCAGCATCAGGACGTCATCTTCCTGAGTGCTTACCGTGCCGAGCGCGCGCAGGAGGCTGGGATCCACTTCGACAAGAACCGGGATTTTCTGATTATCGCGTTCCGGCACATAATCGAAGGAAATGTTTGTCACACGCCCGATCTCGATCCCCCGGTATTCCACGGGTGCCGATTTTGAGAGCCCCCGGACGCTCTGGTCGAAAAGCAGCAGAATCCGCAAGGTCGGTTCGAAAGTGGATGACTCCGCATCATCCATATCATCGTGCAACTCGAAGGACGTCCCATCCAGCACCTGCGTACCGGGTTCCAAACCCTCTTGGATCGCAAAGGATACCCCGCCGCTGACCATAGCCTGCAATGAGGGGGTTCTGACCTTGAAACCGTCCACTCCCGCCGAAATATCGATGCCGCTGGTGTTCCAGAACTTCGTATTCTCCCGCACCAGGGTTCGGTATTTATCCTGAATGAACACCTCGTAGATGATGCGATGCATATCGAGATCCAGCTTACGGCTCTCCACCCTGCCCACTTCCAAACCGCGGTAATAGAGCGGCGAGCCGACGGAAAGCGAACCCGCCTCATCGGAAACCAGCGTGAGCCTCAGGCCGGGAACACTGCGACTCGTCGCGGGCGGCGTTTCACGGCCTTTCCAGTTCGTTGGCCCCAACGGGCCGGTGCCGGGCTCCATCTCGATATAGACTCCGGTGAGCAGAGTCCCGAGTCCGGAAATATCCGCCGCCGAAACACGCGGACGCACCACCCAGAAACGGGATCCTTTCCTCAGCAGATCCCCGTAGGCGCTGTCCATGGTGCAATACACGTAGACCGACTGGAGATCCTCCGTCAGCTCCACCCTGGAAACAGTCCCAACGCTGACAGACCGGCAGCGCAACTCCGTTTTCCCTGCGAAAATCCCCTCCGCCGTTTCAAAGCGGATCCGCACCTCCGGCCCCTTCGAACTCACGTTTCGGTAAAGCATCCATCCGCCGAGCAGTAGCGCGAGGATGGGGACGACCCAGACGATGTTCCAGCGCTGGGCGGCGCGGAGCTCCGGGGTGACGGCTATGGGCTGATCTTCACTCACTTTCTGAAAGGGGCTGGGCGGCTAAAATATCCTCCTCGCGCTCAAGCTGATCCCAAAGAAGCTTCGGGTCAAAGCTCATCGCCGCGAACATTGTCAGCATCACGACCCCGGCGAAAGCCAGCGCGCCCGGCCCCGGGGTGATGATCATGTAGTTTCCGAGTTGGACCATGGCCACCAGGATTGCGACAACGAAGATATCCACCATCGACCAGCGGCCAAGCAATTCCGTGACCCAATAAACCTTCCCCAGTATCCTCGCCGAGTGCGGGACTAGGCCTTTCGCGGCGGCGCACAACCAGAGAAGCGACACGATCTTGAGCAGCGGGATCATGATGGACGCAGTGAAAATCACGATGGCGATCGGATAGGCACCCGTGCTCCAGAACTGCACCATGCCGGCCACGATCGTGCTTTCCGTGGAGATGCCGAGCTCCCGCGTGGTCAGGATAGGCAGCAGATTCGCGGGCACATACAAAATCGCAGCGGCGATGAGGAGCGCCATCGTCCGGGCGATGCTGTCCGGCTTTCTCATGTGCAAATGGCTGCCGCAGCGCGGGCAGCGCACTTCGCCGATGGGCGAAACTTTCTCGCAGACACGGCAACCGGCCAACCCCAGTTCCAGCCCCCTCGGGACTTCCTTACCGTTGACCTTGCTCATTCCCCCTGCGCCACCTCCAAGCGATCCCATAGTTCCCTCTTGTCGATCGCCGCCACCGCCGCCGCCATGCATACCATCAGCCCGGCGAAGGCCCAGAAGCCGATACCGAAATGCAACTCCGCCACCTTGCCCAGTTTCAGCAGGCTGACCAGAACGCCCAGCAAAAATACCTCGATCATGTTCCAAGGCTCCGAGCGGCTCATCCAGCGCGTCACGAACTTCGCGCCGGGAGCGAGCCTACCGAACATCAGCGGGGCGCAGACATAGACCAGCCCGCCCGCTAGGATCAGCGGCGTGATGATCGTGAAAAGCGCCACGCCCATCCCTACAATCGGCGTCCCCTCGTCAATCAGCGCCATCGCCGCGCCGGGCAGCGTGAGCTCCGTCCGCAATCCCGCCGCATCCATGTTCACGAAAGGCGCGGTGTGCACCACGATCATCAGCAGCAAGGCGGTCAGGGAAAAGGAAGTCACACGCACCAGCGAGGCCGGGCGGTTCTGAAAAAGCGTCGCTCCGCAGAGGACGCAATTCGCCCGCGAACCCTCCGCGATGGGATCGGCCACATGCACCGTATCGCAGTAATGGCAGATCGCATGATGCGGCCCGTCTTTCGGCTCCGGCCATGTCAGGATGGATAATCGCGTCCTCAATCTTGTCTTTGTATTTATCTCGCCGCCACAACCCTTTGTGTCAACTCCCCCAAGCCCTCCACGCCGCATTCCACCAGATCCCCGGCCTGCAGGTAGCGCGGCGGGTTCATCCCCATCGCCACGCCGCTGGGAGTCCCCGTCGCGATCACATCGCCCGGCAGCAGGGTCATGAACCGGCTGATGTAGCTTACCACATCCCGCACGCCGAACATCATGTCCTTCGTCCAACTGTTCTGCCGGATCTCACCGTTCACTTTCGTCCACAGCCGTAGCTCCTGGGGATCTGCGATCTCATCCGCCGTGACCAGCCACGGCCCCATCGGCGCGAAGGTGTCCGCGCTTTTCCCCTTTGTCCATTGCCCGCCGTGCTCCTTCTGGAAAGCCCGCTCCGAGTAATCGCAGAACACCGCGTAGCCCGCCACATGCTCCATCGCCTCCGCTTCGGAAACGTAACTCGCCGTCTTTCCGATCACGACCGCCAGCTCCACCTCGTAGTCGAGCTTTCGCGCCCCCTTCGGGATCAGCACATCATCGTGCGGCCCGCTCCACGCCGAACTCGCCTTCATGAAAAGCACCGGCTCCGTCGTAATCTCGCCACCCATCTCGCGGGCATGCTCCAGGTAGTTCTGCCCCACGCAAACAATCTTCGAAGGCCTAGCCACCGGCGGCCCGAGCCGCGTGTCGGGATCGATCTCAAACCCGCCCGGGCAACCCTGCGACACCCACTCCGCCAGGCTTTCCAATCCCCCCATCGCAAAAAAGCCCTCATCATAATCGAAGAACTCCCCGCTCGCATCGACCATTCGCCCGTCCTCCAGCAACACCCCCGGCTCCTCCCGCCCCTCTTCCCCGAATCGGATCAGCTTCATAACAAAGCGGATGCTAACGGAATGGTGAGGGATTTCCAGCGCTTTCCGAGCGCCCCCCGGTCATCCTCCGTGTGCCTCTTCCGCTCCCCCCTGTGATTTCGCGTCATTCACGCATTCCATCATGATTGCCGGGTAGGTTATGGACGTGATCGTGGCGACATCCTCCTCGCGCCCGATGATCGCGACGCTTTCGAAAATCATGAATCGGGCGATTCGGATTTCCTTTTTACAACGTAGACGAAACGCGATTCAGTACCTTGGCGAAGGCGTAGAATGTTGGCGCGGTGTTTCCAGATCGCGAGCGCGGCGATCAATACCGAGAAAAAAAACAGCGGCTTGTTCCATGTGCCCGCTTCCCAGAGGCTGATGCCCTCCGCCGACTTGTGAAACCTCGCGCCGAGGTGCGTCAAGAAGGGCAATACGAGCGCCGAGACCATGCTCGCCACAGAAACATACCGCGTAGCCAGAAGGGTGATGATAAAAACGATAAGCAGGATCACCACCGCCATGGGCATGAGTGCGATCAAGATCCCGGCCGAGGTCGCGATGCCTTTCCCGCCCTTGAATCCGATCCACGGCGAATAGTTGTGACCCAGCACCGCGGCGAGTGCGGTGAGGACATGGACGAACTGCCCTTTCAGCTGCTCCGTAGCCGCGAGCTGCAGGTGAAAGGAATCCAAAAAAGCGAGATGGAACTGCAGATCACGACCCGTAATGCGGACGAGGTTCACCGCGATCACCACCGGAATGAAGCCCTTCAGCGCATCGAGCAAAAGGCAGGGTATGCCGTATTTTTTCCCGAGGATGCGTAACACGTTCGTCGCGCCGATATTGCCCGATCCGTGTTCGCGGATATCGATGCCTTTGATCTTCGCGATGATCAGACCGAACGGCACGGAACCGAGCAGAAAAGCCAGCAGCGGACAGAACCAAAGTTGCATAGGCATGGAGGAGGGTCAGCTTTATTCGACGACAGTCGCACTCTCGATCACGACCGCTTCCACCGGGACATCGCCCGACCCGGTTTGCACGGCCTTGATGGCATTGACCACATCCATGCCCTTGATGACCTTCCCGAAAACGGCGTAACCGCCCCCGGTGGGAAAGTTGAGCCCTGCGTTGTCGGAAACGTTGATGAAAAACTGTGCGGTCGCGCTGTCTGGATCAGGTGTGCGAGCCATCGCGATGGTGCCGGTGTCGTTTTTCAGGCCGTTGTTGCTCTCATTCTTGATCCCGGCTCCGGTTCTCTTTTCGATCAGCCTGCCACCATCCAACGCCATGCCGCCGCCCTGGATCATGAAGCCGTCGATCACGCGGTGGAACACCGTGCCGTCGTAATGCTTGTCGCCGACGTATTTGAGGAAATTCTTCACGGTGATCGGCGCCTTCTCGGCGTTGAGTTCGATAACGATGTCGCCCTTGTTCGTTTTCAGCCGCACCTTCGTACCTGCGGCGGCTTCGCCGGTCTCCACGGCCTTCGCGGGTTCGTTGGTCTCGGTTTTTTCGGCCTTACAGGCACCCAGCAGGGCAAAGGCGATCATCGAAATCATTGCATAGCGTCTCTTCATGCAGGAGACACTTAGGCGGATCACCCCGGGTTGGCAAGCGGAGTCACGGGGTCGGCATGAAATCATTTCCCTCATCCGGCGGAAACGCTAGCCTACCCCCGTGAAACACGCCTTCCATGCCCTCATCGCCCTCTCCGCGCTCGGACTTTCCCCCGCCTCCGCCAACCCCGGCCTAGATGGAGCGACCGGACATATTTTCAAGTTTGATGCGGAAAAGAAGACCTTCGAGCTGCTCAAGGAAACGGAATACGACCCGAAAACCGAGACGGTGCGCTCGCGTTTCACGGTGCACTGGACGGATGGGACGGAGGTCGAGAAAGTTTCCCAGAAGACGAGTTTCGCGGGTCTCGGGCAGCAACTACAGGTCGTCTTTGAGGAAATAGACAAAAAGAACGCAGAAGCATTTTATGAAGGCAAGCCGTTCATCGCCGGGGCTGCGACCGTATTCTCCGGGAGGGGTTTTCCGCCCAAATGGAAAGACAACATACTCAGAATTCACTGCACCTTCACGCCGGATCCCGGAGATGCGCCCACGAGCGGGACATTTGAGTTCAAAGGCAAGCGGGTAAAAGTTTCCGTGCGTCCGAAGGTAGGCACGATCACTCTTTACGAAATGGGTTCGCCGGTAGATCTCACTAAGGGCTTTTGGCAAGCCACCATCCACGGTGCGGAAACCGACGGACGTTTCGTGATCCGTTCCATGGAAGTCACCCCCCTTCCCGATCCGCTCGCCACCGATGACCCGAAGCTCCCCCGTGTCCTCATCATCGGAGACTCGATCAGCATGAACTATTTCGACGCCGCCAAGGAAGAGCTGAAAGGCGTAGCCAACCTCCACCGCAGCGAGGGCAACGCCGGCCCCTCCACCCGCGGCGTGCTCAACGCGGAACTCTGGCTCGGCGATTACGCCGAAAAAGGCCGGCAGTGGGACGTGATCCAGTTCAACCACGGCCTCCACGACCTCAAGCAAGCTTACGAAGCGAAGACCGACACCTGGGGCGAATTCGCCGTGCCGATGGAGGACTACAAGGCGAACCTAGAGAAGGAGATCGCCATCCTGAAAAAGACCGGCGCGAAGCTAATCTGGTGCGCCACCACCCCCGTCCCGAACAGCAACAAGGGTGAATACGCCCGCCGCAAAGGAGCGTGCGTGGATTTCAACAAGGCCGCACTCGAGGTCATGGAGAAGCACCCGGAGATCCGCATCAACGACCTCCACGCCACCGTCACCAACTCCCCCGTCTTCGACAACTGGCGCACTACCATCGACGTGCATTTCTACAAGAAGGAGGAATGCCAAGCCCTCGGCAAAGCCGTCGCCGACGCGGTGCGCACCGCGCTTGCGGAGTAGGGAAGAATCAGAACCACGAAAGGTACGAACTACACGAAAGGAAGAGATATTTGGATAGCTGTGGTTTGAACAAAATCACCCAACCGTAGCCATTCCCCAAGCTTTCGTGTATTTGGTGCCTTTCGTGGTTCAAACCTCCTATTCCTCCTATTCCTCCTATTCCTCCGAGCCCTTCACGAACTCCGAAAGCCGCAGATCCATCGTCCCCAGGCATTCTGAGACCGACTCGAAAGCCGCGTCCCCGCGCCACTCCTTGATGATCGCCAGCACCTCGCGGTCGTGTTCCCGCAAGTCCTCGCCGGAGACCGGCTCTTCCGTGGTCAGCAGGTTGTTGGAGATCATCTTGTTGTTGTTAGGGAAAATCCCCGCGAAATTCCGCAGCTCCAGCGCAGCGAATCAAGCGACTCCCGCCCCGGTTTCTCGCGGATCACACGATCCCACTCCACGGGTTCCGGCGTTTTCACATCGGCGGCTGTTTCCGGCTGTTTGGCTTCGCCCTTTGGCACATTTTTTTTTGGAATGAAATGGATGACGCAAGTTCGAAATGCCCTCCCAAATACCCAGCCAATCCCCGTTTTTAATGGTTTTTTGTTCATTCCGGGAAATCTGTAAGGAATCTGGAAATAAACTAAAGATGTGTTTTTCTTTGTTTTTTATGGAAAAAATGAGTTCCGGGTTGACGTGCCCGCCGAATTCGATTTTAGAGCGTTCCCGCCGATGGCCTCATCCATTTCACAAAGCACTCCCAGAGCCGTGATCGAACACCTTGTTCGCGAACAGGTTTATGCCAGCCTTGGCCTTCCGATACCCGCTGCGTCCAAGGCTCCCAATGCGTTGCTAGTCAACATTTCCGCCAGGCACTGCCATCTGACTCAGGAGGCGGTTGAAGCGCTGTTCGGGCCGGGGCACAAGCTCACTCCAATGAAGGGGCTCTACCAAAATGGCCAATACGCCGCCAAGGAATCCATCACCCTGATCGGACCTCGCAGCCGGATCATTTCCAATCTTCGGATCCTTGGTCCTTGCCGTGACTTGAATCAAGTCGAGCTGGCTTATACCGATGCGATTTCGCTGGGCTTCGATATACCGGTCAAGATGTCCGGAGCCATCAAAGCAACTCCGGGCTGCATGCTCATGGGGCCTCACGGCTACTTCCAGATGGACGAAGGAGTCATCCGCGCCCAGCCACACGTTCACATGCATCCTGACGATGCGGCCTACTACGGAGTAAAGCACCTCGATACCATGAAATTGAAAGTCCACGGCCCGCTCGGCATGACTTTCGACAATCTCATTGTTCGGGTTGACCCCTCATTCAAGCTGGAGGTCCACATCGATACCGATGAAGGCAACGCCTGTGGCCTCAAGCCCGATACTTTCTGCGAACTCACCAAGTAATCCCAATCGAATCCCACACCACCAAACAACAATATGAACACTGCACTCGGCATGATCGAAACTAAAGGCTACGTCGGCAGCGTCGAAGCCACGGACGCAATGGCAAAAGCCGCAAACGTCACACTTATATCCCAAATTCAAACCGGCGGCGGTTTCCTCACCGTGCTGGTCAAAGGCGACGTCGGCAGCGTGAAAGCTGCGGTGGACGCAGGTGCCGAAGCGGCTGGCCGCGTCGGTGAACTCGTCGCTGCACACGTCATCGCCCGTCCCCACGCGGAGCTTCTTGCCCAGTTCGGCATCGCTTGATTCCTCACATCCAACCACTCAAACCAAATACCACCATGGCCAAGCAAGCAATCGGCATCATTGAAACCAAAGGTTTCATTTCTCTCATCGAAGCCTCTGACGCAGCCCTCAAAGCTGCTAATATCAAAATGACAGGCTGGGACAAAATCGGATCCGGTCTCGTCACCGGTTTCTTCACCGGCGACGTCGCCGCGGTCAAAGCCGGCCTCGATGCCGCCGCCGCCGCAGGTGCCAAACTCGGCAGCGTCACCTCGGTTCAGGTCATTCCACGTCCGCACGACGATCTGTCGAAACTCGGAACCTGGATTGCCTGATCCCGAATCTGAAATTTCAAATTTCAAATCCCGTCATGCTCGTCCTCGTCGCCAACCTTGGCTCGACCTCCTTCAAATATCGCCTGTTCCGCATGGATCAGAGCGATGGCAAGGTCGTTGCCAAAGGTGGCTATGAGCGGGTGACGGATCACGCGACGGTGATCGAGGATGCCCTCACGACCTTGCAGCGGGACGGAATCATCAGCAGCCCTGATGAGATCGATGCCGTGGGTTTCAAGACCGTTCTGGGCAAGGATCTCAGTGGCTGTGTGATAGCAGATCAAAAGGCGATTGATGCGTTGGATGGCTTCACCGCCGTCGCACCGGCACACAACCCGCCCTACGCGGCAGGAATCCGCCAGTTCCAGACCGCACTTCCCAAAGCCCGCCTCGTCGCCCTTTTTGAAACTGCCTTCTATCAGTGGACCTCACCTGCCTATTACAGCTATGCGATTCCAAAAGCATGGCGTGACATCGGCATCAGGCGCTACGGTTTCCACGGCGCGAGCCACAAGTTCATCGCAGAACGTTCCGCCGAGCTTAGCGGACGTGACGATGTGGCCGAAATTGCCCGCCGCCTATATCTGGACGGCCCGCAATCCATCGAGGGCAAGCCTTTCCGGGTGATTTCATGTCACCTTGGCGGATCGAGTTCCGTGACTGGCATCCGAAATGGTGTCGCGATCGGGTCCAGCATGGGCTTCTCACCGCAAAGCGGTCTCCCGCAAAACAACCGGGTGGGTGATCTGGACTCCGGTGCCATCCCGTATGCCATGCGAACCCTGGGCATCACTTTGGATGAGGCCGAACGTCAACTCACCAAAGAATCCGGCCTTCTCGGCCTTTCCGGTGTCTCTAACGACAGCAGGGATATTGAAGCCGCTGCCGCTGCCGGCAACGCCGATGCGCGACTCGCCATCGATGCCAACATCCACGCGATCCGCCACTGGATCGGTGCTTTTCTTGTCGATCTCGGCGGCCTCGATGCCATCGTTTTCACCGCAGGCATCGGTGAAAATGGAATCAACACCCGTGCCGATGTTTGCAAAAACCTCGAAGCCTTTGGAGTCCATCTCGACCCCGCAAAAAACGCCGCCTGCCGGGCTTCCGAAGCCATCATCAGCACCGATGATTCTCCCGTGAAAATCATGGTCATCCCCGCCAACGAAGAACTCGTGTTGGCTCGCGAAGTCTATCGAAAACTTTCCTAGTCTCTCATCCCATCACCTCTCACAACTCACACTAAACAAATACTACCATGGCCAAACAAGCAGTTGGACTCTTAGAAACCCGCGGGCTCGCCTGTCTCGTCGTCGGCGTTGACGCGATGCTCAAATCCGCAAACGTTGAACTCGTCGGACCGATGAAACAAGTCGGCAACGCGCTGTGCAACGCCGTCGTCAGTGGCGATGTCGCCGCTGTGAAGGCAGCACTCGACGCAGGTGCCGCCGCCGCTTCCCAATCCGGTGAAGTCGTCAGCGCCCATGTCATCGCCCGCCCGGACGAAGCCATCGATGGTGTGCTCCCCAAGGAAGCCGCCGCCGCCGCACGTCCTGCACGCAAGTAATCCTCCAATCGCCGCACCTGTGGCTCCCACGAGTCGCAGGTGCGGTCTAACCCCACTACCAGATGTTTCTAGCAGAAGTCATCGGACAAGTAGTCTCCACGAAAAAAGACGAGCTCATGGTCGGAAGGAAACTTCTCCTGCTCCGTCCCAAGCTCGTGGATGACAAAGACCCGTCCAAATTCAAGGACGGCCAGAACACCATCGTCGCGATCGACACGGTCGGCGCGGGTGAAGGTGAGCTTGTGCTTTTCTGCCAGGGCAGCTCGGCACGTTCCGCCCAGGGATTGAAACTGATCCCTGTGGATGCCGCCATCGTCGCAATTATTGATCGCGTCGAGGTTCTCGGAAAAACCGTCTATAAAGGCGGTTAGACCGACCTCACCTCGCTTGATTGGCTCATCTTCGCGCCACTTTCCCTTCCCTTTTCTCAATGAAAACTCTCGATCCAGAAACGCTGCGCTCCGTCGTAGAATCCGTTATTTCACGTCTCGCCGCGAACGGCGTATCCACCACGCCGGCACCCGCGCAACCTGCGAGCGATGCGAGTTCCTGCGGATGCGGTTGCAGTGGTGAGTCCGGACAACGCGGAGTCTTCACTTGCGTGGACAAAGCCGCCCACGCTGCCACCGATGCCCATCTCCAGTTGAAAAAGCTCGGAGTGGCCGGTCGTGCCAAGGTAATCGAAATCGTCAAAGGCCTCGCCGTCGCCAACGCGGAGCCTTGGGGCAAGTTCGAAATGGAAGAGACCAAAATCGGTCGTCTGGATCATAAAATCGGCAAGCTCCTCATCACCAAGAACGTCCCGGGCACCGAATGGTTGCAGCCCTACGCCATGAGCGGCGATGGCGGCATTACCCTGGAAGAGTATGCACCATTCGGCGTCATCGGTGCCATCCTGCCCGTCACCCACTCCGTCCCCACCCTCACAGGAAATGTCATCAACATGGTGGCTGCCGGAAACTCCATCGTTTTCAATCCCCATCCCGGTGGCGCCCGTAGTGCCGCCATGGCCGTTCGCGCTTACAACGAAGCGATCTTCCGCGAGATCGGCATCGACAACATCATCACCACCATCGAGACACCGAGCATCGAGTCCTTCAACCTGCTTTGTAGCAATCCGCTAGTCAACCTGCTCGCCATCACGGGCGGCCCCGCCGTCGTGAGCGCCGCCATGAAATCCGGCAAGCGCGCGATCTGCGCCGGACCGGGAAATCCAGTGGTCGTGGTCGATGAAAGCGCCGACCTCGCTCGCGCCGCCCGCAACGTCATCGAAGGCGGCGCATTTGATAACAACCTCCTCTGCATCGGTGAAAAAGTCGTCTTCGTCGTAGCTTCCGTTTTCAATCGCTTCTGCGAAGAACTCTCCAAGGCAGGCGCCGCCCGTTTGAATGCCCAACAACTCGAGCGACTCACCGCCGCTGCCTTCCATATCAAGCCCGGCGAAGGTGGAGGATGCTCGCACGCTTCCGTGAACCGCGCCCTCGTCGGCGCCGACCCCGGCGTGCTCGCCCAACATGCGGGAGCCACCATTCCCGCCGGCACCCAGCTCCTCTTCGCCGAAACGGATGCCGATCACCTCTTCGTCCAAGAGGAGCAAATGATGCCGATGCTGCCCATCGTTTCCTGCCCGGACTTCGAAACCGCCGTGCGCGAGGCCAAGCGTGCCGAGCACAACTACCGCCACTCCGCCATCATCCACACCAAGGACGTCGATCACATGACCTACATGGCCAAGGAAATGGACACGACCATCTTCGTCAAAAACGGCGCTTCCGTTGCCGGGCTCGGCCTTGGCGGAGAAGGCTACCTCTCCTACTCCATCGCCACCACCACCGGTGAGGGGATCACCACTCCCAAGACCTTCACCCGCGTCCGCCGCTGCGTGCTCGTGGAAAACCTCCGCATCATCTAATCGAATGTTCCTCGCCCAAGTCGTCGGCCACGCGGTCAGCAGTCATTGCCATCCCTCACTCAAGGGACACAAGATGATGCTGTGCCAAGCCTACGATCCTGAGCACGGACTAACAGGAGCTCCGATGGTCGCCATCGATCTCTTCGGCGCAGGCCTCCATTCCAAAGTGATGGTTTCCACCGACGGCCTCGGTGCCCGCCACATCGTCCACGACGACAGCTCCCCCATCCGCAACTTCATCCAAGGCATAGTCGATTGAGTAAAAGCTGAAAAACTGAAATGCTGAAAAACTGAGAAAAGAAACCATGACGCCTCATTCACGATCATCCGCTAAGAATCATCCACGGAGCATCCGCTCTTCAATTTCAGCATCTCAGCTTTTCAGCTTTTCAGCATCTACCCACTAAATGCGCGTAGCCCAAGTCATAGGTCGAGTGACCCTGAGTATCCAAGATCCCTCCTTCAAAGGTGGTCGTTGGCTCATGGTCAACCCTCTCGATGCAGGGCAATACAACGATGCTTGCCAGACTGCCCCGGCACTAACCGCCCAATCCACCTTCGTAGCCTATGACAACATGGGCGCGGGCGATGGTGACATCGTCGGCATCGTCGAAGGCGCGGAAGCCACCGCCCCTTTTGATTTTCCGATTCCTATCGATGCCATTACTGTCGCCATTTTCGATTCCCTTTCCTACGAGCCACCTGTTTCCATTCCTTCCAACCGCTGAACCACATGAGTACCAAAGTCTTCACCGCCGCTGATATCGAAGCCCACCTGAAAGCGGGAAAAACCGCCGCTGACATTCCCCAAGGAGCAGTCCTCACGCCTTCGGCCAAGGATGTTCTTCGCGATGGATTCGGCCCTGTCCGCGCCGGCGGCTCTTCCAGCATGCCTGCGGCCGCCTACGCAGAACCGATTCTTCCGGACTACGAGTATAAATGGACACCCGGCAAAGATCCCAAGACTCCCGCCGAAATCCACGCCTTTTTCCACTCCGCTCCCATCGTCGAACTCAAGCAGCGGATGGTCGATATCGGCAAGCGCATGTGGAACCGCGAATACACCGATGGCAATGGTGGAAATTTAACGATCCGGGTCGGTGACAATCTGGTTCTTTGCACCCCGACACTTGTTTCCAAGGGCTTCATGACCCTCGAACAAATGTGTTTGGTGGATATGGAAGGCGTGCAACTCGCCGGAAAATACAAGCGCACTTCCGAGTGCATGACCCACCTCGCGATCATGAAGCGGCAGCCCAAGGCAAAAGCCTGTTGCCATGCCCACCCACCGCACGGCACCGCCTTCGCCGTCGCTGGTGTCCAACCACCGACTTGCATGATTCCCGAAGCGGAGGTCTTCCTCGGCCAGATCGGACTTTCGAAATATGAGACACCCGGCACTCCTGCGAATGCAGTCGCCGTCGGTGACGCGGCCGTGGATCACATGGCCGTTCTGATGGTCAATCACGGTGTCATCACCTGGGGTAAGGATATCGAAGATGCCTATTGGAAAATGGAAAACGTCGAGTCCTACTGCAAAACCATCTGGGTCGCTTCCCAGCTCAATGGTGGCAAACTTCTCACCATCACCGGCGGTCAGGCGCAGGAACTCATCGCCCTCCGCAAGGTGCTCGGCATGGAAGACAAGCGTGCCAATTGGAAAGAATGCCAACTTTGCGACAACGCCGAATTCAACCCCGGCACGGTCTGCCAGGTGCCGGATAAATCCTCCACTTCCAGCAGCGCCAAGCTCGATCCGGAAGCCGAAAAGCTCGTGCAAATGCTCACCGAGCAAATCCTCGCTGCCGTCAAATAAGTCGCTCCGCCGAACCCTTTGCGCGCCATGAAATCTCCCATCACTGTTTCCATCACCGGTGCCGCCGGCCAGATCGGCTACGCCTTGCTTTTCCGTATCGCCTCAGGCTCTGTCTTCGGCCCCGACAAACCCGTCAATCTTCGCTTGATCGAAATCGAGCCCGGCATGGCCGCGCTCGCTGGCGTGATGATGGAGCTCGATGACTGCGCCTTTCCGCTGCTCCACAGCGTCGTCGGAACCTCGGATCTCAACGAAGGGTTCAAAGGAGCCAACTGGGCGCTCCTCGTAGGTTCCGTGCCACGCAAAGCGGGGATGGAACGCAACGATCTGTTAGGCATCAACGGCAAAATCTTCACCGGCCAGGGCAAAGCCATCGCCCGCAACGCCGCCAAGGACATCCGCGTTCTCGTCGTCGGCAATCCCTGCAACACCAACTGCCTCATCGCCATGAGCAATGCGGAAGGCGTGCCGAAAGACCGCTTCTTCGCCATGACACGGCTTGATGAAAACCGTGCGAAAAGCCAGCTCGCCAAAAAGGCCAGCGTGCATCAGTCCAAGGTCACCAACCTCTGCATTTGGGGAAACCACTCCGCCACCCAATACCCGGATTATACCAACGCAAAGATCAACGGCCGCCCTGTGAGCGATGTGATCTCTCACGTCGCATGGCTCAAAGGAGACTTCATCAGCACCGTCCAGCAACGCGGAGCTGCCATCATCAAAGCCCGTGGCGCATCCTCCGCCGCTTCCGCCGCGAATGCCGCGCTCGACACGGTGAAAAGCCTCATCACCCCGACCCCGGCAGGTGACTGGCACTCCGTCGCGGTATGCTCGGACGGCTCCTACGGCATTGAGAAAGGCATCATCGCCTCCATGCCCATCCGCACGGTATCCGATGGCAAATGGGAGGTCGTGCAAGGCCTGCCTATCGATGCCTTCAGCCAGGAAAAAATCAACGCCACCATCGCCGAGCTCAAAGAAGAACGAGACGCGGTCAAGCATCTCATTCCGGGTTGATACCGGCACCTTGTTCGTTGGAAATCACAACGAAAAAGACGTCGAGAGACCAACCGGAATGGCAATGCCGGGGTAGATTCCGATGAGTACAACTCCTACCGGAAGCAGGAGGAACCCGGTGCACCGATTTGAATAAAGCTGGCTCGTAATGCCCGAAGAGAGCGTTACAAAAGTCCTGTCATTCGTCGCGCCAGATTCATCCATCCAGCCTCCCAACCATGTCACATTGCATTTATCCAAGAATAGGCATTCGCCCCACCATTGACGGACGACTTGGCGGTGTTCGCGAGTCACTGGAAACGCGCACCATGCAGCAAGCTCAAGCCGTCGCGGCTCTGATTTCAGCGGAATTACGCTATCCCGATGGCACGCCCGTCCAATGCGTGATTTCCGATACATGCATCGGCGGGGTGAAAGAGGCGGCCGACTGTGCCGACAAGTTCAAAACTTCCAACGTCGGCGTCTCGCTGACCGTGACCCCCTGTTGGTGCTATGGTTCCGAAACCATGGATATGGATCCGCACATTCCCAAAGCCGTTTGGGGATTCAATGGCACCGAGCGTCCGGGTGCCGTCTATCTCGCAGCCGTACTGGCCGGGCATACCCAGAAGGGACTCCCCGCGTTTGGCATCTATGGAAAAGACGTCCAATCCGCCACCGACACGGAGATCCCGGCCGATGTCCGCGGGAAACTGCTTTCATTTGTCCG
>JAYTOE010000135.1:0-14112 GCA_043747935.1 Akkermansiaceae bacterium | reverse complement strand
GAAGATGTTGCGTTGCCGGGTGAGGTATTTCACGGACGGGGCGGTGATTGGCAGCAAAGCGTTCGTGAACGAAGCCTTCGCCGGGGCGCGGGAGAGGTTTTCGGAGAGGAGGAAGGACGGCGCGCGGCGAATGCGAGGAAGTGGTGCCCCTGCTGCGAACGTGTTGTGGAGTGTGCGTGATCTGCGTGTGGGCGTTGGGTAGATGATATCGGAAATTTCCGAGCGCGCCATGAACGCTGCGAGCGTTCGTGCGCGCACGGGAACGCCGCGAGCGGTGCGGCGAGCTTGTCGAAACCCATGCGGCGGCTGGATCCGGCGGCGACGAGGATGGCGATGCAGGGCATGGGTTGCGGGCGATTGAACCGTGAAAAGGGGGGGCACCAAGATTTATGCGTGGGCTTAAGGATTAGCCCCAAAGTCTGCTTGCAGCGGGGGTGTGCTGGTGTACGCTGACAACAGGCACGGCAGATGCTGTCCCTCTTGCAATCAGGCAAACCAACCATTCCACGAACATGACCGATAATCCATTTTCCACCGCAAAAACCGCCGAAGCTCCTTCGGTATCCGACGCCGTTTCAGAACTCCGCCACGCGGCCGGCGATTTCGCGGCCGCTACCGGTGCCGAGGCCGTCAGACTCAAGGAACGCGCTGTCGAAACAGCGAGTTCCCTGAAAGCAACCGCTACCGAGAAGGCCGATCACTACAAGGCTGTTGCCACCGAAAAAGCCGACCACTACAAGGCCGTTGCGACCGATAAAGTCCAGCACGCTAGGGAAACCGCCCAGCATCAGTGGGAGGAAACCCGCGTGAAAGCGAAGGAGATCCACGTCACCGCCGAGGATTACATCCGCCAGAATCCGACGAAGGCCGTCCTTGGCGCGCTCGGCATCGGTTTCCTGATCGGCCTCATCGCACGCAACTAACCGCTATCGGCCGGATGAAGAGTGCTGGCCTTTGCCGGCAGGTGCTCCGATCGGTCGCAGTCGCAGGGATAACCCCATTTTTTCTCGCGTTCCATGATCGAAGACTCCGGCTCCGCGCCTTCGGATGATCCCCCGATCATCGAGAACCGGGCAGTCGGAGGCCGCTCGGCTGGGGGAAACTGGGTGGAAGCGATCTTCGGCCTCGCGGAGTCACGGGCCGCCATCATTTCCCTGGAAGCGAAGGACGCGCTCAATTCCGGGCTCGCGAAGGTCATCCCGCTCGCGGTGTGCCTGTTTTGCGTGTTCACGGCATGGGCTCTCACGGTTGCGGCAGCCATCGGCTGCCTGTCTGCTTGCACGGCATGGAAATGGTATCAGGTCGCGTTCGCCATGGCCGGGCTGCATCTCGTTATCGTCGCGGTCGCATGGCAGATCGCGAAAAAGAGGAAGCCCGCGCCCTTCCCCGTCACCCGCTCCGAATTTGAGAAAGACCGCGAATGGCTTATCCAACTGAAAAATCGAAACGACTAGCCGAGCTTGTCAGGCAGGGCGAAGCGGCGAGGTCGACGCTGACCGACGCACATCGCGGCCTCATGCATGCCATTGACCTTCCGTCGCGCATCAAGTCCTCCATCACGAGCGCACCTGCCAAATGGCTCGGTGGATCGCTGCTTGCGGGGCTGGCGACCAGCTTCATTTTCCGAAAAAGGGAAAAGAAAACCTCCGTGCGAACCTTGGCAACCGGCAAAGAACACGGGCTGATTTACGGACTGGCTACGCTGGTGTTCACGCTCTCCAAGCCTGCCCTGAAAATCTACGCAACGAAGCTCCTAAAAGACTATCTCACCCGCCGTTTCCTGTCCGGTGCGCACGGTCATCCCGCAACCTTGCGCACTCCTCCATATTGACAGGCTCTGGAAATCCTGTCTTCTAGGTCAGGAAGTTCATTTTCCGAAATCCCTTTCCCAAAAAAATCCACCCATGTCCGAACACCACGTCCTGGAACACGTTGACGAATACCTGAAACTCGGGCGCGAATACGATTGCTCCGATCTCCACCTAGCCACCGCGTATCCTCCGGCATGGCGCCGCTTCGGACAGCTTTCCCCCATCTGGCCCGATCACCCGCCGCTGTCACCGGAAGATGCCGAGCGCCTCGTCCGCTCGTTCCTCGGTGAGAAGGAAATGGCACGACTCAATGAGAAGGGTGACGTTGACTTCGCATACATCGGAACCGACGGACGCTACCGGGCGTCCGTCATCAAGCAGCGCCTCGGCTACGACATGGCCTTCCGCATTATCAACAGCAAGCTGCGCACCATGGAGGAGATCGGGCTTCCCATCGAGCACATCATCCCGCTCACCCGCTACCAGAACGGCCTCATCCTCATCACCGGATCCGTGGGTTCCGGGAAATCCACCACGCTCGCCTCCATCGTGGATTTCATCAACCGTGACCGCGACGACCACATCCTCACCATGGAGGATCCCATCGAATACGTTTTTGAATCCAAGGGCTGCCACGTGAACCAGCGCGAGGTTCACAAGCACACGGAATCCTTCGCCCGGGCGCTGCGCGGCGCTCTGCGGGAAGACCCCGATGTGATCATGGTCGGCGAGATGCGTGACCTTGAGACGATCCAACTCGCCCTCACCGCCGCGGAAACAGGTCACCTTGTGCTTGGCACCCTTCACACCGGTAACGCACCGCGGACGCTCGACCGTGTGCTCGATGTGTTCCCCACCGACCAGCGCGATCAGATCCGCATCATGGTTTCTGAATCCTTGCGCGGCATCCTTTCCCAGCAACTCATCCCGCTCGCGACCGGTCATGGCCGAGTTCTCGCCACCGAGCTTCTGGTCAACACGCCCGCTGTCGCGAACTGTATCCGTGAAGGCAAAACGTACATGCTTCCCGGCGTGATGCAGACCGGTAAACACGTCGGAATGGTAACCATGGACGAATCCCTAAGGAAACTCTACATGAAGGGTCTGATCACCGCCGAGGATCTGCTGTATCGCTGCGAAGATATCGTGCAGATGCGCATTTTCCTGAAGTCCTAAACAAGACCCATTTCCCCAAAAAACTCCTCCGTATATGGCCAGAATCGACGCCTTCTTCAAAATACTGATTACCAGCAAGGGATCGGATTTACACCTTTCCGAGGGTCAGCCTCCGAAGATCCGTGTCCACGGCTCGGTGAAAGCGATCCCGGACGAACCCATCCTCGAAGGCGAATCCTTCAAAGCACTGCTCGCGGAAATCTGCGATCCCAAGGCATTCGAGAATTACCTCGTAGGCGGGGATCTCGACTTCGCCTACGAGATGGATCTGGATTCCCGTTTCCGCTGCAACTACCTGCAGCAGCAGAACGGTCTTGCTGCGGTTTTCCGACTTATCCCCACGGAAATTATGCCTCTGGAAGCGCTTGGCGTCCCGGAGATGGTCAAGGAATTCGGTCACATGCGTTCGGGTCTCGTCCTCGTCACCGGGCCGACGGGTTCCGGGAAATCCACCACCCTTGCGGCGTTGCTTGATTACATCAATATTAACTTTTCCCGCCACATCATCACGATCGAGGAGCCGATCGAATTCGTGCATCGCAACAAGCAATCCATCCTCACCCAGCGTGAGGTGCACGTCCAGACACCCTCCTTCGCCGATGGCCTGCGCGCTGCCATGCGCCAGGATGCCGATATCGTCCTCGTTGGCGAGATGCGCGACCTTGAGACGATCTCCCTCGCCCTCACCGCTGCGGAAACGGGGCTGCTCGTTTTCGGAACCTTGCACACCAACAACGCCCGCAAGACGGTGGATCGGATCATCGACGTGTTCCCTGCCAACCAGCAATCGCAGGTGCGCACGATGCTTGCGGCCTCACTGCGCGGAGTTGTTGCCCAGCTACTTTGCAAACGCGTGGACAAACCCGGCCGCGTCGCCGTTCACGAGATCATGTTCGGCACCCCCGCCGTCGCGGCCATCATCCGCGAGGGTGCGACCCAGAAGCTCTACGACGTGATCACCGGCGGCAAGAGCGAGGGCATGCAGTTCATGGACGAATCGATCTGGTCGAAACTCCGCGAAGGGATGATCTCACCTGCCGAGGCCTACATGAAGGCCATCGACAAGACCCGCTTCAAGAAGTTCCTCCCGCAGGAACTATCCCACCTTGGCGATGCCTCGGGCGAAAATCCGCTCTCGCACTGATCCTTATTCCGGCACTTCGTCGCCAAGGATCTTGTCGATGGATGCGACGCGCTCCCAAGGGCAACGCTTCCGCTGGTATTTTTTCCAAACGACATCCCGCAGCTCCCGCCAGACTTCCTCGGAGGGCTGCTCGAGGATCTCCCAATCGGGATCCGTCTTCAGGGTTGTCATGATCCTCCAAGTGTTCCCGTGGAAATTCGCACGGAAAAACCGTTTTCCCTCTTCCGTGCGTTCGTTCCACTCATGTGATTCCATGCCGCCGAGTTTGCGTGAGCCCGCCATCATGTCGAGGCTTTCCCCGTGTCGGGAAATGCAGGGGGCATACGCGGCCTTGCTCCTACCGGGCACCTTGTCATAGTGAGGGCACGCACATGCAAAAATCCATGAGCCAGAAATCCCGATTTATCGGCTCAGTTGCGTTTGTCATGTTGAGCTTTCCCGGCGCGTTGCTCGCGGAGGAAACGCCCGTCCATGGCGATTCCCCGGGCACCGTCACCGCCGCTCCCGACCACAAGACCAACATCGTCCTGATCATGGCGGATGATCTGGGTTACGGCTCGCTGGGTTGTTATGGCCACAAGGATATCAAAACCCCGAACATCAATCGGCTCGCCGCAGGTGGCGTCCGCCTGACGGATTTCCACAGCAACGGCCCGTTCTGCACACCGACGCGCGCAGCGCTGATGACCGGGCGGTATCAGCAACGTTGCGCGTGGGTGCCGGATGAGGAGCTATCTCCTGTTTTCCGGGAACAGCGGAAACAAAACCTCAAGCAACGCTGGGCGTGGGGAATCTCAACGAAAGAACTGACCATACCCGCTCTGCTCGGACAGGCCGGATATCGCACCACCCTGATCGGCAAATGGCATCTCGGCTACGACTCCGCGTTTCATCCGATGAATTTCGGCTTCCACGAATTTCGCGGCTTTGTCGGGGGCAATGTGGATTACCACGAGCACGTCGCCGGTTATGGGACGAAGGAACTGGATTGGTGGATGGACCGCAAGATCGAGAATGAGCAAGGCTACACCACCGACCTGTTGGCGAAGCACGCGGCGGACTTCATCGCGCGGAACAAGGCTCACCCGTTTTTCCTCTACCTCGCTCACGGTGCTCCTCACGATCCCTGGCAGGGACGCGATCCTGCCGGGAAAAAGCCGCCGGCGGAAACCTACAGGGAAATGATCGAGGTTCTGGACGAATCGGTGGGGGAGGTGATTGCCGCCTTGCACGACAACGGTCTGGAGAATGACACGCTGGTCATCTTCACATCGGACAACGGCCCCGCCGCGCCTCCCGGATTTTCCGCGAACGGAAAGCTGCGGGGCAAGAAAGGAACCCTGTACGAGGGCGGGCATCGCGTTCCCTTCATCGCCTCATGGCCGGGTGTGATCGCCCCCGGGACGACTTGCGGCGAAGCGCTGATGTCGATGGATCTGCTCCCGACCTTCGCGGCTCTCGCCGGAGCGAAGGCACCTGCGGATCACGTCATCGATGGCATCGATGCCATGCCCATCCTCAAGGGCACCCCGCCAACCGGCCATCGGAATCTTCACTGGCAATCCGGCAACTCATGGGCCGTTCGCAGTGGGCCATGGAAACTCAGTGGCTCAGGAGGAAAGTCCCTGACTCTGGTGAATCTCGAAAAGGATATCGGTGAAAAGCACAACCGCATGAAGGAAGAGCCGGAGCGTGCCGAAGAGTTGATGAAGCTTCACCGCGAATGGATCGGTTCGGTGGGCGAAAGGTAAACAACGGACAATGAACCCCTAACAGCATGAAAAAACTCATCCTCTCGGCGCTCGCTGCCATTGCTCCGCTCGTTTCGGCGCAAACCGATCCCAACATCGTCCTCATCCTGGCCGATGACCTTGGCATCGAGTGCCTGTCCGCATACGGCGGCACCTCCCACAAGACCCCGAACATCGACAAGCTCGCCGCCGAAGGCATGCGCTTCACCCGCTGTTTCTCGAATCCCTTCTGCTCGCCCTCGCGCGCCTCCCTGCTGACCGGGCGCTATCCCTTCAAAAACGGACTGAAAACCGTCCTTCACAGCAAGAGCCAGGAGAACATCTACCTGCACCCCGACCAACCGAGCTTCGCGCGCCAGCTCAAGGGGCGTGGCTATGCCACGCAAATCGTCGGCAAGTGGCATGTGTCCCTCGAGCACAAGCACAACACGATCAACGAATTCGGTTTCGACCACTACCAGACCTGGCTCATTTTCGATGAGAAGGGCGGCAAGACCACCCGCTTCTGGGATCCCTATCTGATCCGCGATGGCCGCATCATCGCCGGCGAAATCAAGGATCGCTACGGCCCGGATGTGGATCTTGAGTTTCACCTCGATTTCATCAAGGCCAGCGCGAAAGAAAAAAAGCCGTTCCTCGCCTACTACTCCACGTGCCTGCCGCACTTTCCGTGGGAACCCACGCCGGACAGCGCGGATCGCAGCTATCGAGAGAAAATCATCGGCAACAAGGGCGACCCGAAATATTTCCCGGACATGCTGGCCTATCTCGACAAGCAGATCGGCCAGATGCTCGCGACGCTCGATGAGCTGGGCATAGCCGACAACACCGTGGTGATTTTCCTCGCCGACAACGGAACCGACCGCGATCTCGTCAACGAATGGGGCGATGGCAAAAAGATCCGTGGCGGAAAAGGCACGTTGACCGACCGCGGCACCCACGTCCCGCTCATCGTCCGCTGGCCGGGGCGCATCAAGCCCGGCTCCACCTGCGAAGACCTGATCGATTTCTCCGACCTGTTTCCCACGCTTTGCGAACTCACCGGAGCCGCCCTGCCCAAGGAGCAAATTCACGGACGCACCTTCGCACCGCAGCTCGATGGCAAGCCCGGCCAGCCGCGCGAATGGATCCACATCCAGCACGAGAGCCAACGGCAGGTCAGGAACAGCGACTACATGCTCAACAACAGGAACGAGCTGAGGAGGGTCGTGGAAATCGGGGAAAAACCGGCGAAGCCGGATGAGGACAAAAACCCGCGCGAGGAAGCCGCCGCCCGCAAGTCGCTGCAGGCGGTGTTCGATGCGTTGGATAAGCCGGAGTAAATGAGCCGGTCGGGCTAGCGGGATTGCCTGCGGCCATGCCGGTTTGCGCTTCGCGGAAGGAATGCGAATCCCTGCGGGCGGCGATTGATTTTGCGGCGGAGCACGTAACCACCGCTGCCGGTGGACCGGATGCCATACGGCGATTTCCATTCTCCTGCCGTCACCTGAGCATGCTGGCACGCTACCGCGATCCGTTACCGCCCTCGGAAACCATCAGACTTCGCCTCGGGCTCCTTGAAGCGGCGAGATTTGTGATCGACGCGGCGATGGATGCCTTGGACGAAATCCGGTTCGAGGCGCGGGCTGGTCGGGGTGCGTTACTCAAGCAGTAGATCAAGGATTTGATCAATATGCTGGAATTCGCTTTCGGGAAACCAGATGGCCGAGATGTGTGCATCTGCAAGACGCCCCTCCAGTTCTTGTTTCTGTGCGGCATCGTCGGGACAGGCGAGAATGGCGTAGTGGTGTGGCAGGGAATCAGCACCGACTTCTTGGGCGATCTTGCTGAAGGTTTGGATGGTGCGGTCGTAGCTCAGGCTGCAGCCGAGGAATAGGAAACTGAAGCTGGTGTAAAGACGGCGCAGGAGTTTCGGCACGGGGCGGTCGAAATGGATGTTTCCGTCGTTGCCATAGGCATCGTCGTATTCGGATTTGTTCAATACCCGCTCCGCCGAGTTGTCTAGATTGCCATGAAGCTTGAGCAAGTAGCGCTCACCGGCTGGAATGGCACGATAGAATGCGTTGACCTGTCCGCGTCCGGTGGTCTTCTCAATGAAAGCCTTGCCGCATTTCTCATACGCCGTTTCAAGGACGCGGTCGAAGTTGGTGGTGATGGCGCAACTGTCGAACAACAACGGCAGTTTCGTCACCGCTCCTGCCAGATCTTCCGAGGTCCTGAAATCCCTCTCAAAATCCTGATTGAAGCGACTTTCGCCGAGCTTGGTGACGAGGTCGTCCTTGCAGTCTTCGAAATCTCCCCACAGTTCGAGACGTTCCCGCATGAGAGCCTGATCGAATCTGGCTTCGGGACATAGACCCAACAGATACTCCTTCCAATCAGGACATCCGGCTCCCTTGGACATACCTGCGCCCACAAAGGGAATGACGAATCCACGCTGGCAGGCGCGTTTGAGTTCGTCGAAGCGACGTTCGTTCCGGAGAAACTGATCGGTGTTCAGGATCTTCTGCTATTCTCCCAAATCGAAGCGGCTTGCCTCTTGGTCATAAAGCACGCGGTCGCCGAAGTAGAAGGCGCGGGCTGGTTTGGCCAAGGGTATTTCTTCGTCGCCACGCTTGCAGATGACTTGGATGGTATCGTCGTCCTTGTCGTCGATCACGGCATCGAAGCGGGTGCTCCGTCCGATTCCGGCGATTTCCTCGACGGTGGCTTCGGGGTCAAACTGCAACGGCTTCATGACTCTCCTTGGGAGTGGTTAGTTCTGCGACGAGGGCGGAAAGGAGCTTTGCGGCTGTGGCGCGGGAAACAGTGATCTGCGCTTCCAACTCGTCCACCAAGGTCATCAGTTGCTCCACTTTCGCCACGATCCGGCGTTGTTCGGCGAGGGGCGGGAGTGGGAGCGGCAGACTCTTCAGCGTAGTCTGATTGATCTTCGGCATGCTCCCGGATGTGCCAGACGCTCGGGCACGGAGGAAATCGCGGGACGCTTCGTGGCTCATCGCGAGGTGAACGTATCCGACATCGAAAGCGGAGGACACGCGCAGCTTCATCATCAGGTCGGGATAGACGAAGCAATTTGCTTCGCCGCGATAGACGGCAGCCACGCCTACATACTCAATCGTGTTGCCTCGCTGAACGAGAATGTCGCCATCGCGCAACCAGAGGTCCGAGTCAGCCGGAACATCCGTAGTGATGAACTTGGAATGCTGCCCCTTGAAACTACCGGAGGTCGTTGCACTCAAAGTGAGCGAACGAACGGGCGTTTCGTAGTCCACAGCTTTGGGCGAGAATCCGTTGGTTGGGCCAAAAACCAATAGGTCATTGAGGCGCTGCCACCGCCAAGATTCGGGTATGTCGTAGCCCAAGGTATCATCAGCGGAGAGTGGCTCCACTTCCTGACTATCGGTGCGCTTGAGTTTCTTCCGCTCGGCATGACTTCGTTTCAGCAAATCCTCCGCCGGTTCGTCGTTGGGGTCCTGGGGCACAAGTTTGCCTTGGACGGCGAGGGTGAGGATGGATTTGCGCAGGTCGGCGGGGGGAATGGCGTAGGAGGGGTGGAAGAGGAACGGAAGGCTGACCGGGGTGGGGGCTTCGGCGAAGCGGGCGAGCGAGGCGCGGTAGAGCGCGGCGTGTTGTTGCTGCCGTTCCTTCTGCTGCGCCTCCAGCCGGTCACACAAGGCCATCAACTCATCCACATTGGCGACGATGCGCTTTTGCTCAGCGAGGGGCGGGAGGGGGATTTCGAGACGGCCAAGGGCTTGCCCGTTTACGTTCGGCTGTCCTGTCCCAGCGGACATGGTTTGTAATTGTGTCCAGTAGAACGGTGTTTCGAGAAATATTTTCAGGTAGCGTGCGTCCATTGCTTTGGGCGGAGTCACGCGAATCAAATATGACGCAAAAACCGACCTAACTGGGGCGTCAGGAATGATGAACGACTTGCCGATTGTTCCGCCAGTACGAGCGATTAGAATATCGTTTGGAATCAGCAAGTATTTCTCCGCTTCACTTGGTTTGATTTCACAACCAGGCACTGACGGCCAGTTCACTCGATTATTCTGAATGTCAGTGATGCGAAGCATCCGAACCTCTGTGGAACTGTGGTCAGCCGACGCTGTGTAGCCGTATTGAATTTGAAGCGCTATGTTTCCAAGCTGGGTCCAAATCCATGAGGTCGGAATTTGAAAGGCATGTTCGCAGTCATCACTCAAAACAGGTTCTTTGGGTGTGCGCAACATTGAAGCCCGCGCCTCACGCTCACTCGAAATTTCTGCCAGTAGTTGATCCGCGTTGCCGTCCCCCTTTTTGCGGTCAACGAGCTTTCCCTCTATTGCCAGTTCCAGCACCAGTTCCCGCATCTTCGCCACCGCGTTGGGCGCGTCGGCGAAGATGTCGAATTTATCGAAGAAGGTGTCGAGGGTCATGGATGGGCGGAGAGGAGGGGCTGCCAGATCGGGAGAGATTGCCAGTTTGCGGGCAGTTCCATTTCCGGTTGGAGGACGGGATCGAGCGACGCGAGCAGGTGGGCGAGGCGGCAAGGCAGTGTGGAATCCGGCTCGATGACCTGCACGAGATGGATCATGAGGACGAGGGAATTGTAGATGCGCCGTTCGTTGGGATTGCCGATGGGGGTACAGGTGTGGTTGAAGTTGGGGAAGAGATGTGGGGGTTTCTTTTTCGGGAGCTGGATGGTGAAGATGTATTTCCGGTTCCAGAGGCGGCCGTGGTGGGCGGCGGTGTTGCGAAGGACGGTGAGGTGGTGGAAAAACGAGCAGAGGGTTTTCTCATCAAGCCCGTAGGTATCAGCGACGGATTGGCGCAGTGCGGGCGGCTGTAAGCCCGCAAGCAGTTTGGAAACATTTCCGAAGGAGGTGACTTCCGTGAGCACCCAGACCGGTGGCCATGGCATGCCGAGTGTGCCTTTGTGGTGCTTGATGAAGGTTTCCTTGCTGCGGTTCATCTCGGAATCGAGCTTGGTGAGCGTGCGGGCGTGTTCCAGCGGATCGGAGAAGTGCCGGTTCTCCAAGTAGGCGAGCGGCCCGAGTTGGTGGCCGATCTCGTAAGCAAGCCGGGACCGGACGGAGATTTCGACCCGCTTGCATGCTTCGAGAACCAGCGCGCGCAGGGTGCGGTCGAAGTGGTAGAGTTCCCAGAGCTGGGTGAAAGTGGCCCCTGGCCGGAACTGTGCGGGATTACCCGGCACGGTGAAGGAAAAGCGGTAGGCGGAGAGCCGGTAGTAATTCAGATGCGCCAAACAGTGTAGGGCAAATGGCTCGTCCGGCACGGTCATGCCCCGGGACTTCAGCAGATCGAGCTGCTCCTGGTAAGTGCGGGCTGGCTTGCTCACGGAAGCCCTCCTTCCAAACGCAACATCCGGCAAAAAAGGAACCTCCCTGGTGCGCATCGTGGAGAGGCGGGGGAGGTGTTGTTGAGTGGAAGGTGCCAGAATCCCGGATCCGCGCAAGTCGGAATTTGCGAATTCGCAAACGTGGATCCCGTAACCCTGCAAGCGGAATGACGGGATTTTACGAGATTATGGACTTTTCCCGTCATCGGGTGAGTGCGGTTTGAAGCTCGTTTTTCAAGGCGTTCCTCGTTTCCGCGATCTTTTCCAAGAGCTTTTCGTATTCTGGCAGGAGGTGATCCACGTCGCCGGGACCTTCGTCGGAATTGTGCGGGTTCTTGAGGTCGAGGTTGTAGTTTCCGGCCTTGATTTGGTCGATGGAGACTCGCCAGGCACGTTCATTTTCGACACGGGCTTTGAAGCCATTGGCCTCGTCGCCCCACCATTCGCGCTCGGGTTCGAATTCCTCGATGCGGATGGGTTTCCCCTTGTTGTAGCTCTTGGCACCGGGCGGATAGGGATGCTCGTAATACCAGACTTCCGTGGTGGGTGCGCCCTTGGTGAAGAAAAGGAGATTGGTGCGGATGCCGGTGTAGGGGTTGAAGACGCCATTGGGCAGGCGGACGATGGTGTGCAGGTTGCACTCGGTGAGCAGGGCTTCCTTGATCCGGGTTTTCACGCCTTCGCCGAACAGGGTGCCGTCTGGCAAGACGAGACCGGCGCGGCCGCCGGGCTTGAGGATCTTCATGAGCAGCACCAGGAAAAGGTCGGCGGTTTCCCGGGTGCGAAACTCGGCGGGGTAGTTCGCCTCGATGCCGTCCTCCTCCATGCCGCCGAAGGGTGGGTTGGTGACGATGACATCCACGCGTTCCTTCGGTCCCCAGTCGCGCAGCGGGCGGGACAGGGTGTTATCGTGGCGGACGTTGGACGGCACGTCGATGCCGTGGAGCATGAGGTTGGTCATGCAGAGGACATGCGGCAGGTGCTTTTTCTCGATGCCGGAGAAGCAATCTTGGATGATGCGCTCGTCGGCCTCGTTTTTTGTCTGCTTGCGCAGATGCTCGATGGCGCAAGTGAGGAAGCCGCCGGTGCCACAGGCGGGGTCGAGGATGGTTTCGCCAAGGCGGGGGTTCACCTGCTCGACGATGAACTGGGTGACGGCTCGCGGGGTGTAGAACTCACCGGCGTTTCCGGCGGACTGGAGATCCTTGAGGAGTTTTTCGTAGATGTCGCCGAACATGTGGCGGTCATCCGAGGCGTTGAAGTCGATGCCGTTGATCTTGTTGATGACCTGCCGCATCAAGGTGCCATTCTTCATGTAGTTGTTGGCATCCTCGAAGGCGGTGCGAATGAGGGTGGTAATCTTGTCGCCGCCGCTGGTGAGCGCCTTGAGCTTGGGCAGGAGGGTGTTGTTGACGAAGTCCAGAAGGGCATCGCCGGTGATGCCTTCCTCGTCGATGGCCCAGGTGGACCAGCGGAGGTGCTTTGGCAACGGGGAGCGGTAATTGTCGCGGATGAGTTCCAGTTCCTTTTCGCGGTCGTCGAAGATTTTGAGGAAGAACATCCAGCCGAGTTGCTCAAGACGCTGGGCATCGCCGTACGTGCCGGCGTCCTTGCGCATGATGTCCTGAATGGTTTTGACGATGTTGGAGACGTTGGGCATGGATCAGGCGGCTTCTGGATAAAGGGCGGTTTCGAGTTCGCGGATGGCAGCGAGGTAGCCGTCTTTTCCGCCGAAGAGTTTCACGATTTCAACGGGCGTGCCGTAGGTGCTGAGCGGGTCCACCTTGAGAATTTCCAGAGACTCCACGCTGGTGATGCCGCTGTCGGCATATTTTTCCAACAGGGCAGCAAGCACGGCGCGGGCTTTGGCTTCGTATTTGGTGAAGATGTCGCGCTTTTTCACCTTTTCGGCGCGTTCGCGGCGGGTGAGTGGCGGACGGTCGAAGGCGATGTGGCAGACGAGATCGAAGGGATCGAAGTCGCGCCCGACCTGTTCGGCCAATTCATCGAGGAAGACACCCTGTCCTGCCAATTCCTCAAGCAGGGTTTGTTTGCGCTCGGCACCGGTCCAGGAGGCGAGGAAGTGATCGAGCGAGGCGTAGTTTTTCAGGATGGTCTTCCGCGTGTAATCGGTGAGGGATTCGGTGATTAGGTGTCCGCTTTCATCGAGGTATTGCACCCTCTCCACCACCACGGTCACGGGAACGTCATTTATGACATATCGTGTGGTGCCCGTGCCTGAGCCTGCCCCGGAAGGAGGAGTCGCGCCGTAGGGTGTCGGATCCTCCCTTACCATGCTGCTGTATGGATCTTCATCGGTGCCGGTCGGGCTTGGCGGCGGGTCATCGGGAGGAACAGGCGAATCATCCGGGCCTGGTTCGTAAATCTGGACGGGGTCGCCATCGAAATCAGGATCGGCGAAGAGTGCCGTGGCACGACGGAAATCCATGATGGTGAAAAAGAACTTGTTGTAGTCCTCGTTGATGCGCGTGCCGCGCCCGATGATCTGCTTGAACTCGGTCATCGAGCCAATGTTCGAGTCGAGGACAATGAGCTTGCAGGTCTGCACGTCCACGCCGGTCGTCAGGAGTTTGGAGGTCGTGGCGATGACGGGATAAAGCTCGCTGGGGCTTTTGAAGGCGTCGAGCTGGTTCTTGCCCTCCTGGTTGTCGCCGGTGATTTGCATCACATATTTGCTGTTGGCGGCAACAAGATCGGCGTTGGCGTTGGCGAGTTCCTTCCGCATCCCTTCGGCGTGCTCGATGTCCACACAGAAGACGATGGTCTTGGAGAAGCGGTCGCTGCCTTTGAGAAACTCGGTGATCTTCTTTGCGACGATCTGGCGGCGCTCCTCGACGATGATGTGGCGATCGAAATCGGTGCGGT
>JAYTOE010000134.1:0-1891 GCA_043747935.1 Akkermansiaceae bacterium | reverse complement strand
ATCGCGCGGGTCGATTTCCTCGCGGAGGATTTTCCATGTGACGGCGCGGTACATCGCGCCGGAGTTCACCATCACGAGGCCGAGGCGCTCGGCGAGCGCTCGGGCGAGCGTGCTTTTTCCGGAGGCCGCGGGGCCGTCGATGGCGATGGCGTGGTAGGTCATGGGCGTGTGGTGGGCAGGACGAAGTCCGCATTGTTGCGGCTTTCGCGAAGAATGGCTGCGAGGTGGTGGGCGAAGCCGGGGTAGGAGGTGTTGATGCAGTCGGTGTTGTGGATCACGGTCTCGCCCTCGGCGAAAAGCCCGGCGATCGCGAAGGCCATGGCAATGCGGTGATCGCCGTGCGAATCGATTTCGGCGCCTTTGAGTTCGCTGCCGCCGTGGATGGTCATGCCGTCCTCGAACTCCTCCACATCCACTCCCATTTTCCGCAGATTCTCCACGGTGGTGGTGATGCGGTCCGTTTCCTTCACGCGCAGCTCGCGCGCGTTGCGGATGTGGGTGGCACCCTCGGCCAGCGCGGCGGCGACGGCGATCACGGGGATCTCGTCGATGAGGTTCGGGATTTCCTCGGCCAGCAGCGTGGTGCCTTTCAGCGGCGCTCCGTGGATCTCGACGTGGCCGATCGGCTCGCCGTCCGTGTTGTGGAGGATTTCCGTCATGTGCGCGCCCATGCGGGAGAGCACCTTGAGGATGGCGGTGCGGGTGGGGTTGAGGCCGACGTCCTTGATGAGCAGGCGGGAGCCGTCCATCGCGGCGGCCGCGACGAGCCAGAAGGCGGCGGAGGAGATATCGCCGGGGACGGTGAAATCGCAGGACTCCGGCATCTGTCCGCCGGGCATGGAGATGGTGTTGCCGTTCGTGCGGCAGGAGATGCGGAAGCCCGCGAACATGCGCTCGGTGTGGTCGCGGGTGGCGGCGGGCTGGATCACGGTGGTGGTGCCTTCGGCGAAAAGGCCGGCGAGCAGCACCGCGCTTTTCACCTGGGCGGAGGCGACCGGCATTTCGTAGGTGATCGGATTCAGTTTTGCGCCGTGGATGCGGAGTGGTGCGCAGCCCGGCTTCTCGCCGAGCGTCTCCAACTTCGCGCCCATTTCCGCGAGCGGCACGGTGATGCGACCCATGGGGCGAGAGGAAAGCGAGGCGTCGCCGAACAGCTCGGAAGTGAAAGGCTGTCCGGCCAACAGACCTGCGAGGAGGCGCATGCCGGTGCCGGAGTTGCCGCAATCGATGGGCGCTTCGGGGGCGGTGAGTTTCATCGAGCGCCCGTGGATGAGGAGTTTCGTGGGGCCGTAGCCTTCCAATTCCTCAAGGACATCGAAGCTTGCGCCGAGCGATCGCATCGCCTTGAGGGTATTCACGCAGTCCTCGCTGGGCAGGAAATTTGAGATTTCGCAGACCCCGTTCGACAGGCCGCCGAGGATGGCTGCGCGGTGGGAGACGCTCTTGTCGCCCGGCACGCTGAATTCGGCATGGAGGGAGGAAATGGCTTTGACGCGGAGGCTGGACATGGTGGGGAAATTTTACGGGAGTGTGTCGCGGAGCGCTTTTGCTTCGTCGAGCAGGCGGCGGAGTTCTTCTTGGTTCGCGTGATCGAGGGCAACAAGAAATTCATCGAGCTTGGCGATGGTTTCGCGGACGGAGCGGGCGACCTCACCCCGGTTCTCAAGCAGGATCTCTGCCCACATCTCGGGATTTCCTCCGGCCACGCGGGTGGTATCGCGCAGGCCGCCGCCGGATAGGCTGCCGGAAGTGGTATCGGCGGATAGTGCCCCGAACGCCGTCGCGGCGGCGGTCACATGCGGCAGGTGGCTGATCCTCGCGACGAGCCGGTCGTGCTCTGGAGCGGCGAGCCATTTCGTCCGGCAACCGAGAGATTTCCAGAAATCTTCCA
>JAYTOE010000133.1:0-37253 GCA_043747935.1 Akkermansiaceae bacterium | reverse complement strand
GAAGATGTTGCGTTGCCGGGTGAGGTATTTCACGGACGGGGCGGTGATTGGCAGCAAAGCGTTCGTGAACGAAGCCTTCGCCGGGGCGCGGGAGAGGTTCACGGAGAGGAGGAAGGACGGGGCGCGGCGGATGCGGGGAAGTGGTTCCCCTGCTGCGGACGTGTTGTGGAGTCTAAGAGATCTGCGGGTGGGGATTTGAAAACAGCTTGGAGCAATACTCTCTCCTAATGCTCCCCGCCGCCCTCGGCTGCTTCGCCCTCAGTGCGGTCATGTCATGGGTGATTTTCGAAATCCTCCATCTCTCGCTCCGGCAGCGCCGCTACGACTGGAAATCCAAGATCCGGTGAATGAGGCTCACTCCTCCACGGCGTCTTCATCTTCCTCCACAGTCGGCATCACGATCCTCGGGCGAGGCAGCCGCATGGCTGGCGCCGGGGTGGCGCTGAGCGCGTGGTCGAGGCCGCGGCGCATGGCACAGACCTGCCTGCGCCAGTCTTCCGGCACGGTGGACAGCTCGGGACGATCACCGGCGAACCCTTCGAAAACCGTTTTGCCTGCCGTATCCACGATGCGGACAAAATCACCGTCGTCGCGGCGGGTCACTTCCGCACTGCCCCGGGAATCCGTGACCACGGCCTTCTTTTCCTCAAGATCCATGATCCGCATCGCACCGTCATCGGGCCGAATCACGGAATCCGCCAGCATGCGCCGGATCACCTTGCCTTCGCCCAGGGTGACCTTGAGATCCAGGGATTTTCCCTCGCGGAAAAGCGAGATCGTGACCTCGTCGCCGGGTGCGGAGAGCCGCAGAAGCGTCGCAAGCTGGCCTTCGTTCACAAGCATCTGGTCGTCCATCTTCCAGAACAGGTCGTGCTTGCGGATACCCGCTTTCTCGGCCGGGCCGCCCTCCGCGATCTCATTGACCACGAAACCGATGCCCGTCGGCAGCGCAGGAAGCTGGGTGGTCGTGACCGCATCGGGTTTGGAAACGCTGAGTCCCAGCCATGGCTCGCCGACAGGCTGTTTCGCAGCCAGGACCGGTTTGGTCTGCTGGGCAGAAACGCTCGCGCCGCAGAGCCATGCGAAACACAGGAGATGGACGGAGGCGCGCATTTCAGAAGTTGCTGACGGGCAAAAGATACATTTCCTTGCGCGGCTCGGTGAGCGTGACCTCTATGCCGGTTTCCTCATCGAGGATCCTGCTTTCCCCGACAACCCGGACGCTCATTTTCCTCACCGCCGATCCACCGGCATCCACGAAAAGCCCCTCGTCGTGCACGTTCTCCACGCGATCCAGCTCGGTGAGCACGACCATCCCGTCATCCTCCGCCATGCCGACGAGTGGAGCGGTTTCCCGATTGCCGAAGGGAAACGCAAACACCCCGATGGCCACCGCCGCCGCGAAGCCGCCGAGCCATTTCGCCCAGCGCGAAAAATCATGCCGGATCGCCTCGCCCTCGCCCGCCAGCTCATCAATCTGAGCCTCCATCTCGGCCTGCGCGGCACTGCTGAGCGCGGAGGGCATCAGCCGCAGCAGCGCCTTTTCCATCTCTTCGTGTGGATCGGCCTCACGCATGACGTTCCTCCTTCAGGTGTTTCAGATCGAATGTCAGTTGCTCTAGGGCGTAGCGGTAGCGGGATGCCGCCGTGTTCGGGGAAATCGCGAGAACCTCGGAGATCTGCGCGAAGGTCAGACCGCCCCATGTCTTCATCACGATCACCTCGCGGAGCTTGTCGCTGAGGTTTTGCACGGCGTCGCGCAGGCGCACGGCGTCTTCGTCGTCCTCCAACATGGGATCGAGCCAGACGTCCTGGAAATCGTTGAGATAAACGATGGCCTCCTCGCGCTTCCTGCGGCGCGTCTGGGAACGGTGCAGCATGAGTCCGGCAAAGCGGATGGTGGAAAAGACGAGCGGCAGATCCGGCGGCCCGCCACCCCGGTTTTCCTCCTGCTGGTAATGCCACATTTTCAGGATCGCTTCCTGCACCAAGTCCTCCGCATCCTCACGGGATTTTCCCCAACTCCGGGCAAACAGCAGCAGCCGCGGGCCGTTCTCAGCCAGCCAGCGCTTCCATTCTGTCGAGAGCCTGTTCGCCATCCTTACAGACCTACAATGCCCCGGAGGAGGGCATTTGTCTGCGCAATAATTCACCCCATCTCCGCGCTTGCGGCTCGCCGGGAAAGCCGCCATGTTACGCACCTCGCCGGGGTGGCGGAATTGGTAGACGCGCTTGACTTAGGATCAAGTGAGCTAGCTTGTGCAGGTTCGAGTCCTGTCCCCGGTATCTTTTTCCCAACACGATCATGATCAACGAACTCACATCACGCCTCACCGCCATCGGACTCAGCGAGGAAATGGCCAACAAGGCGATCGAAACCGTCGCTGATTTCGCCAAATCCAAGCTGCCGGAGCAATTCCACTCCACCCTCGATGATGTCATGGCCGGCAACACCCCCGACCTCGGCGGATTGGGCGGACTGCTCGGCGGACTCAAGGGTCTCTTCGGGGGGAAATAAGGGTTTCGGCGGCACGAGGCTTGAAAAAACTGGCGCAACCCGCTGTTTTCTCACCATGACCCGCCGCTGCCTGCTCCTCCTCGTCGCCTTCGCGACCGCATCTTTCGCGAAGGAATCCTCCGCGCTCCCTCCGGAGCTTTCGGATTACCGCCTCACGCCCGCACCCAAGCCCTCGGTGACCCTGAAAAAAGGCGATCGCCTCGCCATCTGCGGCGACTCGATCACCGAGAAGAAGATGTATTCGGTGCTCATCGAGACCTATCTCACCGCCTGCCTCCCGGAGCTGGGCGTCACCTGCCGCCAATACGGCTGGAGCGGCGAGCAAGCCGGCGGATTCCTTGCCCGCATGGACAACGACGTCCTCCGCTTCAAGCCCACCGTCGCCACCTCCTGCTACGGCATGAACGATTTCCGCTACGTCCCCTTCGATGAGGCCATCGCCGCGGAATACCGCAAAAACCAGACCGCGATCACCCGAAAATTCAAGAAGGCCGGCACACGCATTGTGATCGGCTCCTCTGGGATCATCGATTCGGTGCCGGATTGGGTGAAAACTGCCAGAGGCACAAAGCAGGAGCTGAACCTCTCGCTCTCGAAGTTCCGCAACATCGCGATCGAAGTTGCGGCCAAGGAAAATGTCGGATTCGCCGATGTTTACCGCCCCATGCTGCTCGCCGACCACTATGCGAAAAAAACCTTCGGCGAGACCTTCCAGGTCAGCGGCAAGGACGGCGTCCACCCCGGCTGGGCCGGCCAAGCGATCATGGCCTACGCTTTCCTCAAGGGGCTGGGCATCGATGGCGATCTCGGCACCATCACTTTCGACGACTCGACAGGCTCGGCCTCCGCCGACGGCGGCCATGAGGTCGTCTCCGCCGCCGCGGGCAAGCTGACTATCCTCAGCAAGCGGCTGCCCTTCGCCCCGGGCTCCGGCGCATCGGACAACGACGCCTCGCTCCGCGCTGGCATGGCGCTGGTGCCGTTTGATCAGGAGTTGAACCGTTTCATCCTGAAAGTCACCAAGCCGAAATCCGCCTCCTACAAAATCACATGGGGCTCATCCGAAAAAACCTTCACCGCCGACCAGCTCAAGTCCGGAGTCAACCTCGCGGCGGAGTTCCCCGACAACCCGCTGGTCGCGCCTTTCGAGGAGATCCAGGAGGCGGTCTTGGAAAAACAGACCTACGAGACCAAGCAGATCAAGGGCATGATCCACGGCAAGGAAGGCAAGGCCGACATGGAGGGCACCTTCGCCCGCACCGAGGGGGAACGCGCGAAACTCGTCGAGAAACTCGCGGCGACCGTCCGCCCGGTCGAGCACCGCATTTCCATCAAGGCGAACTGATCCGGGCGGGTGTGATTTTTATCGGTGGACGAGGAATTGTTGGATTGTGGCTGGGGATTCCAGCCCCAGGCCGTTGAATGAGGCATCCTGCCTCATTGCATCACCTTCGCACAGGGGGCTGGAATCCCCCCTGAACGGCCTGTGGCAAGATGCCCCAGCCACGGCAAGAGTGTTTTCCTGATTTCTAAGACGGCCGCTTAGCGGATTTGCCAGCGAATCTCGCGGGTTTCTGAGCACTCGATGACAAGGGTGCGGAGATCCCCGCCCGCGCTGTGTGGGGCGATGGTGGCAGAGCCTGCATCGACCGTGACACCGGCGAGATCCACCCCGTTTCCCGTGACAGAGATCCGGAACGGCTCCCCGCCGATCACCTTGGCTGTTCCGCTCAGGGTTTTGGCGCTGTCATCCCATTTCACATCCGCGAGATCCACCCAGCCCTGCAACAGGTGGCGGTCGGTGCTGAGAACCTGCGGATGGAGCTCGGCTTTCCGCAGGGAGATCATCGCGCAGTTTCCCGCATCCAATTCCATTTCCAGGCGCTCCGAGCCATCGAGCTTGCCAAGATAGATGTCCGTCCAGAACTCGTAGGCGTGGTAGCTGGCAGCCGGATCGAGGCCGATGGCGTTGTCGGCGCGTTCACCGCTCAGCGCCGTGGAGATCGCCGCGCGCTTCTCCCCGGTGTTGTAGAAAGCGACCTGCCGCCAACCGGGCGTCAGCTCCAACTCGTAAACCTGCGGATCAAGCGCTCCGGTGAACGCGTCCAGCGGCCGGGCGCTGATCGCCTCAGGGTAATGGGGATAGCTGCGCGAAACGGTGCGGGTGATCTCCGGTGTGAAGAGCGAATACGAGGTCGCGAGGTCGAGGCGGCCGCTTGTTAGGAAATTCAGCGTGACGAGGGCTTGCAGTTTTCCCGGCGACAGGCCGTGCACCGCCTTGGTGTCCGAGTAGTAGTTGAACACGGTCCGGTTTTTGAACCATCTCAAGCCGCTGCGCGAAACCATCTCCGGCACGAAATCATTGGCGTCGCCCCAGGTGCGCTGGGTGTCCACCAAACCCGCGGTCACATCCAGGCAGGGACGGCCGGATTCGCCGAGGTTCCGCTCATCAATCAAACCGTCCCTCCCCATCGCTTCGCGCATGAGCTCGAAGGCGCGGCGGTAGGCGGAAGTCGTGCTGGCGTGCCGATCATCGAAGCCTCCCTCCGGCCGCCAAGCGGTCTCCGGGTAGTCGATTTTGACCCCGCGCACCCCGGATTTTCGGATACTCGACCACACCTTCACGAAATGCTCCGAGTATCCCTTGTCCGTGTAATCATAGGTCACGTAGGGCTGGTGGTGGCTGTGCTTGTTGGCTTTTTTCTCAAAGCCCGGCCCGCGGCGGTCTACCTCCGAGGCGTCGTTGAAAAGCATCCAATCCGGATGGGCGCGGGCGAAATCGTCCGACGGCATCCCGAGCTGCATGTAGGTGTAGCCGAAACTGCCGCGTTGCTCCAAGGCCTCACACCAACTGGCCATGGTCTCATACGGCTCCACCAGATGGCCGAACTTGCTGAAATGCTCGTCGTCCCACCAGCCCTGCTCGGTGTCGTTATGGTATTTGTCCGGCTCCAACCGCAGCGCGGGCTTGGTGTATTTCGTCATGCCGCAGGCCTTCGCATGATCGGCCTCCTGCACGAGCTTGGCGGAATTATTCACATGCGGGAGCTTGCTGATGGCCGAGACGCTCCATCCGCATAGCACCGGGAAATCATAGACGTTCGGCGAGGCGTTGTTCGCCGCGCGCATGGCTTTTCCGTAACGCTCCAGCGCCTCGAAAGGATCGCCGCCGGTGAGGTCGATATAGAAAGAATCCTCCGCGAGGAACTCCTCGCTTTCATCGACCAGCACGCCGATCGGATCTTCCGCGAGCAACTCCGGAACTCCCGCCCGAAGCGTGGCCACCTTCGCGAAAGCGCGGTTGCCCAGGCCGCCCCACACCACCGTGCGGCGTTTCCCGTCCACCTTGCCAGTGAGCATGAGGCTGTTGCCAGAGACACGATCCAAGCCCGCCACGACATGCGTCGCTTCCATGCCGGCTCCGCCGTTCAGCGTGAGGGGTTCTGTGATTTTCCTGCCGCCGAACAACCGCCCGCCGGCCAGGGTGGACGCCTCCGCAAACCGCATGCTGTAGTAGTTCGGGGTCAGCAAACCGAAGCCGATCACGAGTGCCGAATGATCCTCATGGAGCGTGAACGTAAGAAGCCGCCGAGGCGGCAAAGCCCGATTGGAAAAATGGGCCGCATTCCGGGGGATGCGGAAATCACTCAGCGCAAGGATCACACGGCGCCCCTTGCCCAGCGCATCGGTGATTTCCTCATCGCGATGCAAGGTGAGCTCAGCGCCTTCCGACATCAACGCCTGGATCGGGCTGTCCTCAAGCAGGATTTCGCCGTTACGTGTGTCGGTGACCGTAAACTTCCGGCTCGCGAGATCGAACTTCACCGAGACGAAGTCATTGGCCAAAACAGCCCGGCCGTCCTCCTTTTCCAACCGCACCGGCGCAGCACGCATGCTATCCGAAAAACCAAGCAAAGCCACGATCGCCAGAACAACCGTCCGCGATGCGAGGGACGGCAGGATCGCGATCCGCGACGACCGCCGCTGCTTGTCCGAGGAGGTTGATTTCATGGCCGCGAGCTTCCGATTCCCGCTACCCCTTGGCAAAAACAATCGCTGCGCACTTCGAAGCACTTGCGATGCCCTTGGCTCCCTGTGGCAAGCGCTCTTGACCCCGGCCGCATTCGCAGGTCAGATTCCCTCACGATGAAACTGCCCCTTCTCTCCGCCCTGGCGCTTGCCTTTTGCGCCGCCGCCTCCGCCAAGGAACCCGTGATCACGAAAGAGACCCGCGAGGAGAACGGCAAGCCGGCCGAATACATGTTCATCGACGGCATCAAGGTCCACGAGGAGGATCCCGCCAAGCAGCCGCAGCCGGAGGTCGTCGCTCCCAAGCCCTACGACGCCGCAGCCGCGAAAGCCCCCGAAGGCGCGACCGTCCTTTTCGACGGCAGCGAAGCGACCTTGGAAAACTGGTCCGCCATGAACGGCGAGCCGACCAAGTGGAAACTCGTGGACGCCGCGATGGAATCCGTGCGCGGAGCTGGATACGTCCGCACCAAGAAGGAGTTCGGTTCCTGCAAACTGCACATCGAGTTCGCCACGCCCGCCAAGCCGGAAGGCACCGGCCAAGGCCGCGGCAACAGCGGCGTTTTCCTCATGGGTCAATACGAAGTCCAGGTGCTCGACTGCTTCGAAAACACTACCTACCCCGACGGCCAATGCGGCGCGCTTTACGGCCGCAAGAAACCCCTCGTAAACGCCAGCCGCCCCCCCGGCGAATGGCAGACCTACGACATCACCTTCACCCGCCCGCTCTTCGACGAGGCCGGGAAGGTCACCCGCAAGGCGCGTTTCACCGTCATCCACAACGGCATCCTCATCCATGACGATGTGGAGCTCTCCGGCGGAACCGGCTGGGCCGGCCCCCACGCCGCCACGGAATACGCCAAGCACGCCGACAAAGGCCCCATCTCCCTCCAAGATCACGGCAACCCCGTCCGCTTCAGAAACATCTGGATCCAACCCATCGCGGATTGAGGCTTCTCTCTCGTTTCATCATCGCGGTCGATTTCCGGGGTTGTCACCACCTTACGACCAGACCGTTTCCTCAAGCATAAGCTGGCTCCGTTTGGCAGGGTCACCTCATTGCCGACCCACTCTGGGACATCCGCCCCTCCGAGGCCGCCGGGAATGCTACGATGATTGCATGAACGGCTTTTCCAGACATTGCGCCCGTCGCACCCTCTGAAAATAGACGCCCACAGCTTGACACTCCGTAAAATGTTGTCAAATTAGCAACACGCAGCGACCTATGCGAATCATCACCCGCCGCCGCCTCAATGAATACGCACAGCTTCACCCGAACGCCACCGTTTCCCTTTCCGCATGGCACGGAGCCGCTAGCAAAAGCGCATGGAAGAGCCTTCACGAAGTGCGCCAGACATTCCCCCATGCCGATCCCGCCATGGTAGCCAGCGGCAAGACCGTCACCATCTTCAACATCGCTGGAAACCACCACCGCCTCATCACCGCCATCCACTACGACTCCGGAAAAATCTTCATCCTGCAAATCCTAACCCACGCCGAATACAGCAAGAACCTCTGGAAAAAATCGCTATGAGACGCACCTCTAAAAACACCATCCCCGCCAAGTTTTCCGAACTCCCGAAAAGCTACGCCGCATTGTGCGCCATCCTCATGCCCCGCACGATCCACGATGAAATCGAACGGGAGAACGTCACCGAAATCCTCGACCTCATGGCAGGGCATAAGCTGACAAACGACCAAGCCGACTATCTGGACACCCTCGCCACCCTTGCGGCGGATTATGAGGATCAAACCGTGGAGCCATTGCCCAAGCTCCCGCCGCATCAATTCCTTGCCGCCCACCTCGAAAACATCGGCATGAGCGCAAGCGCATGGGGGGAGCTTATCGGAATCGACCGCTCCACAGCCTCACGCCTCCTACGTGGCGAGCGCGGCCTGAACGCCGCCCACATCCGCAATACCGCCAAGGCTCTTGCCATCGCGCCGGAACTCTTACTTTGAAGTAAAACCACACCCTGCTCGCCCCAAGACCTGCTCCGCGTCCTCGATCCTCACCCACCGTCTGCTCGCCGCGACCCGGTTGCCACTTTCGCGCCCGCCCTAGCTCGCTTGGATTCTTGCCAACCCTCCGTATTCATCCGCCCACTCCGCATCCTCGATCCCCCCCGCAACCGCGAAAAATCGAATCTTTTACGCCACAAGGGATTCGCGGGTTGCCCTTTTGTCGCACGTTTTGCCCGCAATCGGGCGCATTTCACAGCCGAGCCGCCAGACCAAGAAAAATGCCCCAAGCTCTTCATTCACAAGTGCTATAAGACCGGAGGCTCTGGTGAAAACGCCAAGGTCTGCGGGATTTCGATTAGATCATTCCATACACAACTTCGCAGTGCTGGACGGAATCGATGGAAACTGCCATGCATGCACGCACATATGAGTGATGAGGCTTATCCCGACGCACGACCAGATTTCGCACACCGTCTGCGTTGCGAGTGCGAGATGACATTTGCAGATGAGTTGGCTGCCACAGGCATCTTCAGGCGGTCAGAAATGCTCACTTTGCCTGATGACGACACGGTTCGGCGTTCACTCCTCACCACTCACCTTCGTCTATCTGAAGGCATGGCACCTGAAATTTTCCGCTGGTCGGAAATGGCGGCTCGGGCACTTGGATTGGCGAAACCTGTGGAAATTTACCAAGCCGCAGGTGAGGACAATGCGACGAATCATACCTGTGAGAGCGTCGTATTCGTCAGCCTCCAGGGGCGTCTTATCTCATCTTTGGACGAAGGTTCTTTTCTTGCGTTGTTCGGACATGAATACGGCCATCACATCGCGCATACGAGCCCCTTTGTCGGCACAACCCGGTTGGCTGCTATCCGTTTCGGCTCATCGATCGCCTGCGATCCAAGCCTGTCTTCCGATCTGCGCGTGCTCGGCTCGCGGGTGGCAATGGCCAAGGAAATCACCGCCGATCGCTTTGGAGTGATCGCCGCTGGCGGCATTGATGGCGCGGTTCGATTGATGATGTCGATCATTACTGGATTGCCGGCGGAGAGATTGACCAAAGACATCCATGCCTATCTTGCTCAAGCCCGTGCGATTTTCGATGACGCGAAAGCAAAAACAAAAAGCATCGGAACCCACCCCGAACACTTGCTGCGAGCCTACGCGCTGGCCTTGTTCTCGGAAAGTGATCTCTACAAGGAACTCACCGGTCAGGGCACGGGAGTCCGAACGATTACCGAAGTGGATGCCATTCTCAAAAGCATCCTTGTCGGCGAGCAAGGGGCGGCGATGACGCACAGCGAGGATGCCAGTCTACCGCCGGAGCTTCAGGAATTTGCGCTTGCTGCCGCAGTGCTCATCGCATCTGCCGACGATGTTTTCGACGAGGCGGAATCCAAGATTCTTGAAGAGACCTTCGCCGACATCATACCCAACTGGAAGGAACTAATGGATGCGGACGTCGCACTACAGCGTTTCAACGAACTCCTTCCTCTCGCATTGTCCGGGGGTGAGTCGGTCGCTTACTCCGTTTTCAATATCCTGATCCACATGATGCTAGCCGACCGTGAAATCCACGTTCGCGAGCTGGAGGTGCTTTCCGCCGTTGGCCGCGCGCTGCACCAGGAGCACTTATTCCAATACCTATTGGCTGCCGTATCCCGCGAGATCCGTATAGAGCGCTCCGAGTCCCCGATTGAGCGCCCGCTGCCCGCCATCCAGCCCGGAAAGCACGAGACTCGCGCTGCACTCGATGCGCTCTTGGCAGGACTTGCTCGTCGTGGCGGAGGCGATGTGGGTCTCGCGCGTATTCTCCGCATCCTTGGTGAAAACGTTTGGCGGGCGGAACTTTGGACTATCATCGAGTCCGCAGCTTCATGTCTTCACCTTGTGGTGGCTGCTCCTCCGGTCTCCGATGAGAACGGAAATGTCCGCATGGGACAAAGCTTATTGTTCCGCCTGTCGGAAGACGAACTCCAGCGCCGCGAAAAGGCAGCTTCGCTCGCACCTGCTGACGGCATTGCGAATGCCAAGGATCGAGATTCACTGTTAACGGCACTCAAGCATTTGAGAGAGCGCCTGGTTTCTGGAGATGGCCGCAGTCCATCCATCCGGCTATATCGTGCGGCGAGCGGACGCCACTTCGATCTGGCGCGGATCGATGGCATCATCTCTGGACGTTCCGAGCGGATCGTTACCCAGCTCTATGACTCCACGACGCTGCCTCTGCTCAGCGGTGACGAAGCCGGACTTTCCAAAGCCTCAGCCGATCTCGCACGTACACTGCGCACGCTCGACCGCGAGGCCAAGGCTCGGGTCGAGGAAACCGGTGCGCGAGATCTTCACCTCGGATATCCGTTTCTCATCGGCAAAGTCGGAAGTTTCTTCGTTCGCGCCCCGCTGATCCTGCACCCGTTCACATTGCATGGGGACTCGCGCGGAGGTGGATCATACCAGCTAAAACGCGGTGCAGACGAAACACCCCTCGCGAATCAGGCTTTGCTGCGCCTACTCTTTGCGAAAAAAGGTTTCCCCTTCACTGAGGAACTCGCCACCGAACTCGACGAGAAAGCAATTGAGTCGCCCGATGCACTGCTTGCCGCCCTTCGTAACTTTGGTCTCGACCCACGACCACTCAGCGGGGCGGTCAGTCTCTTCGAGGACATGTCGCCTTCCGCCAGTGAACTCCTGCCGGAAGGATTATTACTTTCTGAAAATGCGGTGATCGGCTTCTTTCCTCAATCCTCATCGGATCTGCTGCAAGACTACGACGAACTACTAAAAAAGCTCGATCCCAAGTCCTCTGACTCATTGGAAAGCTCGCTCAATGCCGCCTGTGATCTGCTTCCGGCTTCCCACCGTCCGGTTTTTTCTCCGGTGGCGGATTCTTCCGAACCAGACCAACCGGTCATCTATTCAGACCCTTCCCAGCGAGCCGCCGTCCGCACTTCACGGGCTTCCAGACTTCTTGTCGTCGATGGTCCGCCGGGCACAGGGAAAAGCCAGACCATTGTCAACCTCGTGGCGGATACGCTCGCACGCGGCGGCAAGGTCGCCGTTGTTTGTGAAAAGCGCGTGGCTCTCGATGTGGTCAAACAACGCCTCGACCAAGCCGGTCTGGGTCATCTTTCCGCAGTGGTTCACGATGTGCAGGATGATCGAAAAGTCCTATATACCCAGATTGCTGACCGACTCGAAGCACCTGAGCGCAGGGTTTTCGATGCTACGCGAATCGCCTTACTGCGCGAAGATGCCAACGAAATCGAGATCGCGCTGGCCACCAGAGCCCGCCTGCTGGCCTCACCGACCCGCACAGGAATGTCGCTAGGACAGCTCCACGCCTTTGCGTCATCCCGTGCGGAAGGATTCTCGTTTGCCTAACTGGACGCTCTGTCGATTGATCTGCTTCCTCACATACATCGCTATCTGCGCGAAATTAAGCCGAATGCGCGATTGCTCGGTAACGCCTCCCCGTTCCACTCATCTGAGTCTCCTCGTGCATCGCTCGCCAAGGCCACTGATGAGGATCTCCGCAGAATTTCCTCCGAACTTCAGAGTCTTAGAAAAACAATCGAAACCTATCATCTCGCCTATGCGGTCAATCCCATCGAACCGGAAATTCTCGAATCAGCGGCCTCGGCATTGGATTTCATCTTCGCCCTGCCCCAGTCCGACTCCATCGTCGGCACGGCACTCACTGCACGCCTAAATGATCCAGCAAAGTCCGCTGTAATCGAGCAAGGACTTGCCGCGCTGAATGAGCAGCGCTCCCTTCTGATAGATGAAAAGTCCCGTGTACGCTTCACTGAAAGCCCAGAGATCATCGCTGCGCTCGCGGATGCCCGTGTCCATGTCTCCTCGTTTTTCAAGTTTTTCAAGCCTGCATGGCGTCAGGCTAAGGCGAGCATCATCACAAGTCTGCATCGTGATTGGCCGGAAAGCGCAAGCCGCAAGCTCGATACCGCCCTTCTCGGTGCCATCGAACGTCGTCTCAACGCCAGCCGTGCTTGGGCAGACGCATCCGCCTTATTCGACGCGTTCGGTATCCTCTCCCAGCTTCCGAACGACGCGACAGCGTTGATATCACGATGCGATGAAATGAAGCGAACTTGGGAAGATGTCAGCCGACTAAAGGATTTCGCTCCGGTATTAAATCCTTTGGGAATCACTTTGGCAATGGATCAAGCGGTTCTCCGTGCCCGCGCAAAAGCATGGCGCGATCTGCTCTCCGCACAACGCGCTTATCATCAAGCCGCTCGCACAGCGGCAACCACATTTCCACAAGTCCTGACACTTGCCCCCGGCCAACTCGAAGCGCTTGCATTCTCTTTCCAAGCGGAATCATCAAACCTTCGCCTCGCAGATAAGATTCTAGAACGCATGGAAGAGTCGTTTCTCGCTTCTCCTGCGCTGGTGTCCACGTTGGCAGACACTCTGCCCGATACTTCCCCGGAGCGCTGGTGTAATGCCACTGACCGCGCTTGGGCCGAAGCTCACCTTCGTGCGGCAGAAGCAACGGATCCCATGATCGGTATTCTAGATCAAAGTCCTCCGCTCGGTTCCGTGGAAGCCGCATCCGCCCGGCTGCTCGATCTACACCAACAGATCGCCTCCGAGGAGTCCCTGCGCATCTCGGCCACAGGAGACCAAACCGGGCTTATGGCTATCTTACCGGCCGAAACCCGTGCTCGCCGTACGACAGACCAGACGGCACGCGAGAACCTTATCAAGGAAACCCGCAAACAACGGCGTGCCACCCCAATGCGCACTCTGATCCGCCGCAATGCCCGCGAGATTCTCGATGTCGTGCCCGTCTGGCTGATGTCGCCCGAGACCACCGCCATCCTCTTTCCGCGGGAACCGATCTTCGATCTCCTCATCATCGACGAAGCCTCGCAGTGCACCGTGGAAAATGGATTGCCGGTACTGACCCGTGCCCGCCGCGCCGTTGTCTCCGGCGACGACAAACAGATGCCGCCTACCTCCTTTTTTAAATCCGGTGCTGGACTGGAAATCGACGAAGCGAGCGAGGCGGAGGTCTCCCCCGACACTTTCGATTCCGAGTCTCTGCTTGTACTAGCCCGCATGACCGGGTCTGGCGCCCCGTTGCGCTGGCACTATCGGGCGCTTTTCGAGGAGCTGATAGCCTTCTCCAATCATTCGATGTACAGTGGATCATTGCTCACCATCCCCGCCACGCTCTCGCGCTCTGCTCCCTCGGCGATCCGCTGGGTGAAAGTGGAAAACGGAGAGTGGGACAAAGGCACGAATGTGCCGGAAGCGAAGCGTGTCGTCGAACTGCTCGGAGAAATTCTTGCACGTCCAAAACCACCAACCGTAGGCATCGTCACCTTCAATCTTTCCCAACGTCGCACTATACTTGATGAAATCGATGCCCGCCGCTCAGCCGACGAAAACTTTAACATGCTTTGGGATACGGCTGCCAGCCGCGAGTCTCTCGACGAGCGCCCTTTCGTGAAAAACCTCGAAAGCGTACAGGGCGACGAACGTGAACTCATCCTGTTTTCACTCGGTTACGCCCCGGTAATACGAAAACGCAAAGATGGCACCGAGGATACCTACGTTCCCGCACGCTTCGGCCCGCTAGGTCAAAAGGGCGGCGAACGCCGCCTCAACGTCGCCGTTTCCCGCGCGAAATCTGAAGTCATCGTGGTTTCCTCATTCGAACCCTCAATGCTCTCGGTAGCTCACACCAAGCACGACGGACCGCGGTTCTTCAAGGCATTCGTCGAATTCGCAAGGCACCTCGGTGAGGGGCGGCGCACTCAAGCTGAGAAAATTCTCAGCTTAATCAACGACCGCCGATCGTCATCCGCCACGATCGCCAGCGGGCAAGCCGCAGACCATCTCCCATTACATCACCAGATCGCCCTCGCTTTGGAAAAAGACGGCCTGACTGTGGAAACTCTCGTCGGCACCAGTGAATTTCGTCTTCCCATCGCCGTTGTCACGGATGGCAACGCCCATCGCTACTCCCTCGCCATCCTCTGCGAGGACGGAACTGGATCTGTGGATGTCTATGAGGACTACGTACACGTTCCCAATGTGCTTGCCCATCGTGGGTGGAAGCATCTGCGCGTAACAGCGCGGGAGTGGCACAAAGATCAACAGGCGGTCATCCGCCGAGTGCGCGAAGGACTTTCGTTGAGCGTGGGATCGTTACCCTGATTCAATAAAGATTCACAAGTCGCCCTTTTGTCGCCCGTTTTGGACACAATCGGGCGCGTTTTGGCGCAGTTCGCAACCGAGCCGCCCGACCTAGAAAAAAGCCCCAACCGCTTTATTTAAAAGGGATTGGGGCTGAAAATGATGGAGGCGGAGGTGGGAATCGAACCCACGAATGACGGTTTTGCAAACCATTGCCTTACCACTTGGCTACTCCGCCGTTGTCCTGCAACGGGAGGCGATTGAATACGCGTTCGCCCTCCAACTGTCAATCCCCGGATTTTCCCGAAAAATTTCCCGAACCCGCACTTCCGCTGGCGGCGGGGCGTTTCCCGCCTAGTCTGCCGCGTGCCGAAAAAGACGCAGAAAGAGAGCAAGCCCCCCGTCATCGCCCTCCGCGGTTGCCGCCAACACAACCTCCAAGGCTTCGACCTCGATATCCCGCTCGGGAAACTCACCGTCGTCACCGGCCCTTCCGGCTCCGGGAAATCCTCGCTCGCTTTCCATACGCTGTATGCAGAGGGCCAGCGCCGCTACGTGGAAACTTTTTCCCCCTACGTCCGGCAATTTTTCGACCGCATGGACAAGCCGCTCGTGGACTCCATTGAGGGCATCCCGCCGGCCATCGCCATCGAGCAGAAAAACCACGTCCGCACCACCCGCTCCACGGTTGGCACGCTCACCGAGATCAACGATTACCTGAAACTCCTCTTCGCCCGCCTCGCGATCGGTTACGACCCTGTCACCGGCGACGAAATCCGCCCCGACTCCCCCGAATCCGCCGCCGTCTGGGCAACGGAAAACCTGAAAGGCGAAGACGTCCTCATCACCTTTCCTATCCCCGTCCCGCCCGGCGCCGATCCCAACGAGTTATTCCCCTTCCTCAACTCCCAAGGCTACCTCCGCGTCCTCATCAAAGGCAAGACACTCCGCACGGACGACGTGGCGGCGGATTCCATCCGCCATGCCAAACTCCCCCCTACCATCAATGTTATCCAAGACCGACTGAAGGTCACAGCCGCCACCCACTCCCGCCTGCTCGAAGCCCTCGAAGCCTCCTTCCGTCTCGGAAAAGGCCACGCCGCCATTTCTTCCTCTGAAAACTTTAAACTGAAAACTGAAAACTCTCGTGTCTTCAGCACGAGTTGGACCAACCCGAAAACCGGCTTCACCCTCCGCGCCCCGACGCCCGCCCTTTTCTCCTTCAACTCACCCTTGGGCGCGTGCCCAAAATGCCGCGGCTTCGGACGCGTCATCGGCATCGATCTGGAGAAATCCGTGCCAGATCCCACGCTCTCCATCAAGCAGGGAGCCATCAAACCCTTCCAAGGCGACCGCGGCGAGGAATGCCAGCGCGACCTCATCCGCAACTGCAAGGAACGCCGCATCGACATCAACGACTCGTGGGAGGATCTCGACGAAGACACCCGCGACTGGATCTACTACGGAGACCGTAGAACAACAACCCCGGAAGACTTGGAGGAACTCTGGCAATCCGGCGGCTGGTATGGCGTCAAAGGTTTCTTCGACTGGCTGGAAACCAAATCTTACAAGATGCACGTCCGCGTCTTCCTTTCCCGCTACCGCTCCTACACCACCTGCGACGCCTGCCGCGGCAAACGCCTCCAGCCCGAAGCCCTCTGCTTCAAGATCGAAGGAAAAAACCTCCCCGAACTCTGCCAACTCCACATCAGCGAGCTTCTGCCCTGGTTTTCCAATCAACAATCATCAATCAACAATCATCAATCCTCTTCCGATCCCACCCTCACCACCGTCCTAACAGAAATCCGCTCCCGCCTCTTCTACCTCGACCAAGTCGGCCTCGGCTACCTCACCCTCGACCGACAGACCCGCACCCTTTCCGGAGGCGAGGTCGAGCGCGTCAACCTCACCACTTGCCTCGGAGCCTCCCTCACCGGCACGCTCTTCGTCCTCGACGAACCCACCGTCGGCCTCCATCCGCGCGACATCGACCGCCTTGTAGGCGTCATGCACGGCCTCCGCGACAAGGGAAACACCTTGGTCGTTGTCGAGCACGAGCAAACCGTCATGCAAGCCGCCGACAACCTCATCGACATCGGCCCCGGAGCCGGCCAACACGGCGGCACGGTCATCTTCCATGGGCCACCGCCGGGGTGTGCTAGTGTTCAGTGTTCAGTGTTCAGAAAGAAAATGAGTAGGCGCGAAGCCTCTTCCCTGAAACCTGAAACCTCCAACCTAGCAAACTCCAGAGGAACCTCACCTTGGCTCACCGGCGAGAAATCCATCCCCGTCCCGAAAACCCGCCGCAAGCCCGGAAAGGAAAAACTCTCCATCAAAGGCGCATCCCGCCACAACATCCGCAAGCTCGACGCCGAGATCCCGCTCGGCCTTTTCGTCTGCCTCACCGGCGTTTCCGGATCGGGGAAATCCACCTTCGCCCACGAAATCCTCTACCTCAACATTGCCCGCAAGCTAGGCATCGAGACCGACGGCGACCCCGCTCCGATCAAGGAGCTACTGGGAACCCAGTATCTCAGCGGAGTCGAGCTGGTGGATCAGACCGCCGTCGCCCGCACCCCGCGCTCCACGCCCGCCGTTTTCCTAGGAGCCTTCGATCCCATCCGCCAGCTCTTCGCCTGCACCGAGGAGGCGAAATCGCGGGATTTGAAATCGGGCTTCTTCTCCTTCAACTCCGGGGAAGGCCGCTGCGACCGCTGCGCCGGGAACGGTTACGAAAAAGTCGAGATGCAGTTCCTTTCCGATCTCTACGTCACCTGCCCGGACTGCGAGGGCAGGCGCTACAAACCCTCCACGCTAGAATTCCTCTACCGGGGGAAATCCATCCACGGCATCCTCGAATTCACCGTCACCGAAGCCATCGAATTCTACGAAAACACCGATGGTGCGCCGCCTTCCCATGCCAAGCGCCACCAGCAGATCATCCACATCCTCTCCCCGCTGGTAGAGGTCGGCCTCGGCTACCTCAAGCTCGGCCAAGCCCTCAACACCCTCTCCGGCGGCGAATCCCAGCGCCTGAAACTCTGCCAACTCCTCGCCTCCTCTTCTCTTTCTGAAAACTCCAAACTGAAAACTGGCAAACTGCTCATCTTGGATGAGCCCACAACGGGTCTCCATTTCTCCGATATCGAGAACCTCCTCTCCGTCTTCCGCAAGCTAGTAGATTCCGGCCACTCCCTCCTCGTCATCGAGCACAACCTCGACGTCATCAAATCCGCCGACTGGATCCTCGACCTCGGCCCCGAAGCCGGCCAGCACGGCGGTCAGCTCGTCGCCCAAGGCACCCCGGAACAGATCGCCAAAACCAACACCCCCACCGCAAAATACATCCGCGAAGCCTTAGGATTATCCAAACAAAGCAAAAGTTCCGCACTTAATCCTCAATCAACAATCATCAATCAACAATCATCAATCTCCCTCCGCGGCGCCCGCCACCACAACCTCAAGAACATCTCCGTCGAGATCCCGCGCGACCAGCTCGTCGTCATCTCCGGCCTCTCCGGTTCCGGGAAATCCACCCTAGCCTTCGACATCCTTTTCGCCGAAGGCCAGCGCCGTTTCCTCGACTCCATGTCCGCCTACGCCCGCCAGTTTGCGGAGCAGCTTGAGAAGCCCGAAATCGACAGCCTCCAAGGCCTCCCGCCCACAGTGGCCATTGAGCAACGCGTCTCCCAAGGCGGCGGCAAATCCACCGTCGCTACCGTCACCGAGCTGTGGAATTTCATCCGCCTTCTCTACTCGAAGCTCGGCACGATCTACTGCCCCGATTGCCAGGTGCCCGTTGAGAAACAATCCATCGCCGCCATTGAGAACACCATCCAGGCGGAGCTGAAAAAGGGCTCTGTGAAAATCCTCGCCCCCCTCATCCGCGGAAAAAAAGGCTACCACACCGAGATCGCGCAATGGGCGATCAAACACGGATTTACCACACTCCTAGTAGATAAGCAGTTCAAGCAGGCCGAAGACTTCACCCGCCTCGAACGCTTCGTCGAACATGACATTGATGTGGAGGTTGCTAGTTTTCAGGGTTCAGTTTTCAGCGAAGATAAGAAGAAGCGCGGAGCATCTGTCCTGAACGCCGAGAGAGCGTTAGCGAACCCTAAGCAATCCGGCAAAGCCGCAATCCGCATGGACGCAGTCAACACTGAAAACTTAAACCTGACAAACTCCCTCTCCCGCGCCCTCGATATCGGAAAAGGATTGGTCAAGCTCTTCACCGCTGACAAGAGATTCATCCTCCTCTCCACCGACTCTAGCTGCCCGTCCTGCCGCCGCTCCTTTGAGGAACTCGACCCGCGCCTGTTCTCCTTCAACTCTCCGCACGGCTGGTGCGGAACGTGCCGCGGCCACGGGAAAATCCCGAAACGCCGCCAATATCTCGACATCTCCCGTTTCGATTCCGTCCTTGAGGCCGAGATGGACGCCGACCGCGCCATCGACCGCATGGATGCGGAAGAACTCGTCGAATGCCCCGCCTGCCACGGCTCCCGCATCAATCCCGTCGGTGCCAACGTGCGACTCTTATCCCCAATATCCAATATCCAATATCCAATATCCGATATTTCCAGCCTCTCCATCAACGAAGCCAGCATCCATTTCCAAAAACTCAAATTTACAAACGACCGCGAAAAGCTCATCGCCCGCGACATCCTGCCTGAGATCAGCCAGCGGCTTTCCTTTCTCCAGGAAGTCGGCCTCGGATACCTTCACCTCGACCGCTCCGGCAACACCCTCTCCGGCGGCGAATCCCAGCGCATCCGCCTCGCCGCCCAGCTCGGCTCGAACCTGCGCGGCGTCCTCTACGTCCTGGACGAACCCACCATCGGCCTTCACCCCCGCGACAACGCCGCCCTCCTCAAAACCCTCATCGCCCTCCGCGACCAGGGGAACTCCCTCATCATCGTGGAGCACGACGAGGACACCATTGCGGCTGCCGATCATTTGATCGATCTCGGCCCGGGGGCGGGCCGCCTCGGTGGGGAGATCGTTTACGAGGGAAAGCCGCCGCAGGTTGCTAGTGTTCAGTGTTCAGGTTTCAGGAAGAAAAAGAACAAGAGCGAAGGCTCTTCCCTGAACACTGAAAACTCCAACCTAGCAAACTCCCCCACCTACCGCGCCCTCACCCACCCCATCTCCCACCCCACTCGCGGCTCCCGCCGTTCCATCGGAAAGACCCACCCGTTCCTCAAAATCACCGGCTGCCACGCGAACAACCTGAAGAACATCGACGCCGAGATCCCGTTGGGACGCCTCACCGTCCTGACCGGCATCTCCGGATCGGGAAAATCCACGCTGATGCACCAATGCGTGGCCGTGGCGGCGGTTTCCAACCGCCATGCCAAATCACAACCAAAGAAATTCAAATCCTCTAGCGGAGCCACCAACATCAAATCCGTTTACGAGGTCGACCAATCACCGATTGGAAAAACCTCCCGCTCCTGCCCGGCGACGTATGTGAAAGTCTTCGACCACATCCGCGCCCTCTTCGCACAGCTCCCCGAAGCGCGGATGCGCGGCTTCGACGCCTCCCGTTTCTCCTTCAACACCGAGGGCGGCCGCTGCCCCGATTGCAAGGGCAACGGCCGCATCAGGCTGGAGATGGATTTCCTCCCCTCGACATGGGTGCACTGCGAGGAATGCAACGGCCAGCGCTATAATCCCGCCACGCTCGAAGTGAATTTCCGCGGGAAAAACATCGGCCAGGTGCTCGCCATGACCATCGACGAAGCGTCCGCCTTCTTCGAGTCCCAGCCCCGCATTTCCCACCCCCTGAAACTCATGGCCGACACCGGCCTCGGCTACCTCCAGCTCGGCCAAGCCTCCCCCACCCTCTCCGGCGGCGAAGCCCAGCGCATCAAGCTCGTCTCCGAGTTGATCAAAGGAAGGGGCGCGAAAGCCCGAATCAACAATCATCAATCATCAATCAACAATCTCTACCTAATTGAAGAACCCACCGTCGGCCTCCACCTCGAGGACGTGAAACGCCTCATCGACATCCTCCACCGCCTCGTCGATGAAGGTCACACCGTCGTCGTCATCGAGCACCACATGGCCGTCGCCGCCGAGGCCGACTGGATCCTCGACATCGGCCCGGAAGCCGGCGAGGAAGGCGGGGAAATCGTCGCCCAAGGCACGCCGGAGACGGTTGCGAAATCCAAAACCTCGCGGACTGCGTCTTTCCTCAAAATCGCCCTAGATCAGCATTAGCTACAAGGAGGGGCGATCACTACTGTCGCCCGGCCACCCCAGCACACAAGCGGAGTCTTCTCTTATCTGTTGTCAGAATGAGGTCTCTCCACGGGATCTAGCCTCCCGGTAATTCCCGCTTCTTCAATTCAGCGGTATAAGCCATGGACTCAAATACGAGAGTAACAAAGTTGAATGACTGACTTACGCGGCTCAAGGTTTTCGGTTCCTTTCCGAAAGGGTGCTGTTCATCAGCGGTTAGAGCCAGCGCGATCAGAAAATCGGTTTTAAAGTGTTCCGTGGGAGCCAATGAGGCCTCGATCTTGCGCACCTCCTCACGCCTACCGATCGTTGCACCCTCCAAGAACGCTTTTGCAAAAGAGTAGCCAACGTGAGCCGCAAGGGCTCTGGATGTTGAAAGGAGAGCCCTTGAACTCTTCGTTTCTCCATTTTCTGGCTCCGGCGCTTTGATGAACTCTGGAATCGGAGCGAACTCGACTATTGCCAACGCACAGGCAGCCACTTGTTTGAATGGACTCGGCTCACTGCCCTGCCAGTTTCTACCGATGATTTCAGAAGCACGGCATTCCACATCCATCCATGCCTGCTGCCATGTGCCATAATTAAGACCACCCTCCTTGCAATACTTCTCAGCGAAAAGCGCCTTTAAATCCAACCTGAAGTCTTTGCAGAACTCACAGGAAAATTCTGCGAGATCCCACCAGATAATTTTGTGCACAGAATAGTGATGAAAGGATGGAAACGAGATTCGGTTCTAGACACCGAAGAGAATGCGAGCCTCAGAAGCTTCACGCCTAGCGTAGGCACGAAGATTTTCGCCATCCAAACTTGCCACAGCCCCCGGAGCGTTGCCGTTGGGATTAAGGCCATGTTTCAAACATTCCTGCAAAGTACGAGAAACTAGAGAAGAACCCACATAGGTGCGGATCTCACTGTTTTGCGGTCTGTCCGTATTTTCTTCCATCGCTTTAGGTCGGAGGCGGAGTAAAACGGTTGGTTAAAGCTTCCGTCAAGAACTGACTTTTGCTCTTTTTTACCACTCCCGAGCGGAAGACTCGTAGAAAACGAGTATTTTTCAACCTAATTCGGCTGAATTTCCAGCAAATAGCTAAATCCTGCAAATTGATCGGCTGCGATAAATCCCTTTCGTTGGCTTTTTCCAGACTCTTTTCGCTCCAAAACAGTTACGAAATTCTGAAAACCGTTACAAAAGCCGTTTTTTCTACCAAAACACTTACGAATCGTCCCTCTCCTTGCAAAACAGTTACGAATCGTCTGTTTGACCGAAATGAAACGGTGCTGCTTCTTCTGATCGCATTGAGTCAGTAAACGCCTCATCGACATCCTCCACCGCCTCGTCGATGAAGGCCACACCGTCGTCGTCATCGAGCACCACATGGCCGTCGCCGCCGAAGCCGACTGGATCCTGGACATCGGCCCCGAAGCCGGCGAGGACGGCGGGGAAATCGTCGCGCAGGGTACGCCGGAGAAGGTCGCGGCATCGAAAACATCGCGCACCGCGCCGTTTCTCAAGGCCGCCCTCAAAGGATAAAATGTCTTCTTGGCACTCACGGCTCCGATCATCACCCTATTCCCGTGAATGGCTCCGAAAAAGCAACACCGCATGAGTGTGTTGCCCGCTGTCAGTCCGCGTCCGTGCGATTGGAACAAGTTCGGCAGAGGCGATTAAAACTTACACCGGATCCGCCACATGGGCGGCGAATTATCGGCCTTCATCATCCACGTCAGGATGAGCAACAGCACTGGTTCATGAAAATCCTCCCCCGCGCATGAACGAACTGACTGCTCTCGCCCTCAAGGCTCCCGCAGCACTGCCCACCCGCAGCAATGCCTGCCATCTACCATTCGGGTCAGGAGTTCATCGCAACAAATTTGCGAAGAATGTTTAAATGATACTCCTGACCCCAAATCCTCCCCAAATCCGTGGAATGTGGTTCCGGAAAACAGGATGGTTGGGTTAGGCGGCAGAATGTGTCGTTTATGGAAAATCTTTTGGAAGTGCCCTCAAGAAGGACAAGCGCTACCTGCGGGACGTGTATTGAGGATCCGTCTTTGCAATCACGGGCGCATGTGCCTAGGCTTCTGCCATGAGCATCGAAAATATCCACGCCCATATCTGGATCGATCCCGCGCGCTGTGGTGGCCGTCCCTGCATCCGCGGACACCGCATCTGGGTGTCGATGGTGCTCGATCTCCTCGCCGATGGCCTGACTCCGCAGGAAATCGTAGATACCCATTACCCGCAGATCACTGTGGAGGACATTCACGCCTGCATCGCCTACGGCTCCGCGATGTCCCATGAGCGCTTCGTGGCAGTCGCCCTCGAACCCGTCGCATGAAACTCAAGCTCGATGAGAATCTGGGCGTTCGAGGCCAGGACATGCTCACGGCGGCGGGGCACGATGTCTGCACCGTTCCGGCGCAGGATCTATGCTCCGCTACGGATGAGGAAATCGCCGCCCGCTGCCGTTCGGATGGCCGGGGTATCGTCACCTTGGATCTGGATTTCGCCAATCCCTTCCGGTTTCCACCGGCGCAACATCATGGAATCGCAGTGCTGAGAGGCCCCGCCCGCATGAGCGAGGAAGTCCTTCATCATCTCATCGCAACCTTCGCAGGTGCGCTGAAAACCCAGCCGTTCGAGGGTGCTCTCTGGATTGTCGAGGAAGGGCGCGTCCGTGTCTTTGAACCTCCCGCCGGATGAATGGGCATCCTTTCATGCCCGAACCAAGGAAAGCCAAGCCATGGAACTCCTGCTCAACCAAGCCATCTACCGCCGCGTGATCCTGGAGCTTTTGCCGCAGACGCAAAAGTTCCTTTGGATCATCACCGCCGATATCAAGGACTTGCACGTGCCCAAAGGCCGCCGCTTCGTGCCTCTGCTTGAAATCCTCTCCGATCTGATCGAAAGAGGGGTCGCCGTCCGGCTGATGCACGCCAAGGAACCCGGGCCGCGCTTCCGCGCCGACTTCGACCGCTACCCTAATCTCATTCAGAGCGATTTGTTCGAGCGCATCCTCTGCCCGCGCATCCACACCAAGGCCGTGGTGATCGACGGCAAGCGGGCTTTCATCGGCTCAGCCAACCTGACCGGTGCCGGACTCGGCGCAAAGGGCGAGCACAAGCGCAATTTCGAGGCGGGCATGCTCACCGAAGACCCCGTCCATCTCCGTGAACTGATGGACTGGATCGACCAATTGTATCTGGGCGAGTTCTGCCTCAAATGCCAGCGGCGGGCGGTATGCCCGGATCCGATTCAGTGAATCGTTTCCCTTGAGATCGGGGCGGCTTCTTTGTTTCGCTTTCGAGAGCCTTTAGCCGATCAGCTCGCCGTAAGCTTGGGGAGTGAGAAGGGAAGAAAGCTGGTCGGGTTTCGTGATCTTGAGCTTGAAAATCCAGCCTGCGCCGTAGGGGTCGGTGTTGACGAGTGAGGGATCGGCCTCGACGGCGGGGTTCACCTCGATGACCTCGCCGGAGACGGGGGCGTAGATGTCGGAAGCAGCTTTCACGGATTCGACGACCGCGGTGGGATCACCGGCATCGACGGTTTTGCCGAGCTGCGGTAACTCCACGTAAACGACATCCGTCAGCTCGGATTGCGCATGGTCGGAGATGCCGACGGTGGCGGTGTCACCCTCGACGCGCGCCCATTCGTGGGAGGATTGGAAAAGGAGATCGGCGGGAATGTTGGAGGCGCTCATGCGGGTGGATTTTTGGAGGATAAACGGCGGGGAAGGAAGGGGAATTTTTCGGGAATTGGAAAGCATGCTCAGGCCATGAGTCGGAGAATCTGAGCTTTCAACAAGGGCCCAGCCATAACGGGGATGACATCAATGGGTATAGGCACCCCATGGCTCTCGATAAAATTGTCGGGAACAGCGTCAAAAACAGCGAGGCCTTTGGTGAGACTGTAAAATGAAGAACCCGGCTCCGACCCGATGGAAAATCCGGGGATAAGCGCCAAGCCGCGCCGATCCATCTCTTTCGTGATGTTGGAGGGTGTTGGATTCGATCCTACAATGAACTCCTGTGAAACGATGACCTGAACCCCCTCGTCGCTTACGAAGATCCCCTCGAACCTGACACTGTCACCGAAGATGGTATTCGAATACATCCACCGCAGGAGATACTCTAGGGGAGTGGCGTGGGATATCTCGGGAAGTCCGCGATCACCCGGGAGCACCGTCCACCCGAAGCGATCAGGGCGCGTGATTTTCAAAATCCGCCCGTTCTCCGCCCAGATATCATGTTCGGAACCTCCGATGGCCACAACGGGTTCCCAGAAAGCGTTCTTGAAAATCAAAGAATTTTTATGGCACCAGCGGATCAGCGCGCCTCTTTCGGCAACTGCGATCTTTCTGCGCACTCCAAACGGTTTCTCTGCACTTGAGCCATCATTTCCGCCGAGGTAAGCGACGGCTGCGCCGAGCGAATCGCGCGATAGTCTTTTGCCATCTTGCGGATGTCGGTCGGCTTGAGAACGGTGGCTTTCATCTTTTGGCAATGGGAGAAGTATCGCCGGAATCGCGCGGAGTTCAAGGTTGTTCTCCGCGCGGGCAAGCAGGGTTCCTACACTAGGGATAAAAGCTGCCGAAAGGAAACAGAGAACCACGGATGAACACAGATGCACACGGATAAGATGGGGTTATAGATCCTGTTTGATTTTTTCAGGATACATCCAGATCTAAATGCAGGCCGACCACTGCGAGTTTATGCCCATCGACCAAGGAAATGGGCAACTGGTTTTGTCTGTCCGCCTCTTGAATGGCTGTCCGGGCATATTGCCCAGTGGTGATCATAACCCCGATGGCTTTCGGTAGTAGGCTGCCTCGCAGTTCGGCCACTTCACGATGCCCGACCGGGCGCTGCCAGCGTTTGGCTTGGACTTGAATCATTTGGGATTCAAGAGGCCAAATCGAGGCAGGCAGTCTTGCAATAATGTCAATTCCTCCAGCCCGGAAGTGGAGAATAAAACGATCCTTGCGACAACGCCGCCTGATTTGGCTGCCACCCTTACGCCTCCTGAGTTCCCCATCTTGAGCTGGGACATGATGGCGTTGTGCGTGTAGAGTTCACCCACGCGAAATTTTTCGTGGCTCATGTTTCGGAAGCTTTTAGCAACTGCACCTAGCAGTCAACGAAATCGAAAAATCTCAGTTCTTTCCTCGTATGTGGCTCACTTTCCTCAAAGCTCCAGCAGGAGGCGATGCGGGGCTTCGAGGGCGTCCTTGATGCGGATGAGGAAGGTGACGGCTTCCTTGCCGTCCACGAGGCGGTGGTCGTAACTGAGGGCGAGATACATCATCGGGCGGATGACGACCTGGCCGTTGAGCGCGACCGGGCGCTGCTGGATGGTGTGCATGCCGAGGATGCCGCTTTGGGGAGGGTTGAGAATCGGTGTGCTGAGCAGGGAGCCGTAGGTGCCGCCGTTAGAAATGGTGAAGACACCGCCGTTGAGGTCGTCGATGGTCATTTTCCCGTCCTTGGCTTTCTTCGCGTAGTCGAGGATGTCCTGTTCGATCCGGGCGAAGGACTTCTTGTCGGTATCGCGGAGGACGGGAACCATCAGGCCCTTGTCGGTGCCGATGGCGACGCCGATGTCGTAGAAATGGTTCTCAATGATGTCGGTGCCGTCGATGCGGCCGTTGACGGACGGCACGTCCTTGAGTGCTTGGGCGACGGCTTTGACGAAGAACGACATGAAGCCGAGCTTCACGCCGTGTTTTTTCATGAACTCGTCCTGGACGGCCTTGCGCAGATCCATGACGGCGGTCATGTCCACCTCGTTGAAGGTCGTTAGAATCGCGGCGGTCTGCTGGGCGTTGACGAGGTGCGTGGCGATCTTGCGGCGCAGCATCGACATCTTCTTACGCGTGGTGCGGCCGTCGCTAACGACTTCGTTGGAAGGACGCTCGACGGGTGCGGCAGGTGCGGTGAAATCGGGTTTCACAGGTGCTGGAGCCGCGACTGGAGCGGGTGCTGGTGCGGAAACAGGAGCCGCCACGGGAACAGGTGCTGGAGCTGGGGGTTGCAAGGGAGCAGGTGTCGATGCGGCGGATGACACACTGGCATCGATGGTGGCGATGACCGTGCCGATGGAAACTTCCTCACCTTCCGGAGTGATGATCTTCAGGCGACCGGCAGCGGGTGCTTCGAGCTCGTTAGAGACTTTGTCCGTTTCAAGGGTGACGAGGATCTCGCCTTTGGCGACTTGCTCACCATCGTTTTTCTGCCATTTCGCGACGTTTGCCGAAGTGATCGACTCACCGGCGGCCGGCACTTTGATTTCGAAGATGCCGCCGGATGGTGCTGATGCTGGAGTAGCTACTGGAGCCGCTGCAGGCGCTGTCGCTGCTGGCGTAGGTGAAGCGACTGCACCACCGGAAATACGGGCGATCACGGTACTGATGGAAACTTCCTCTCCTTCGCCGACAAGAATTTCCAGCGTGCCAGCCTCAGCAGCTTCCAGTTCGTTAGAGACTTTGTCGGTTTCCAACGTGACGAGGATTTCTCCCTTGGCGACAGAATCGCCGTTTTGCTTGTGCCAGCGGGCAACATTGGCGGAGGTGATGGATTCTCCAGCGGCGGGGACTTTGACGTCGATTGACATGAGTGAGGCGTGTTGAGAGTTGGGAAAATAAGATGGATGTTAGACCTCGAAGGCCTGGACGAGAAGAGCCTTTTGCTCGCGGTAGTGAATGGCTTTGGAGCCCGGAGCAGGGCTGGAAGCAGTCCCCCGGCCAGCGTAGCGGATTTTCGTGCCGACGGCGCGCTCAAGGCGTGGGAAGATGTAGGACCATGCGCCCATGTTGAGCGGCTCCTCTTGGCACCACACGTAGGTGGAGACGTTGGTGTATTGGCTGATGATGGCTTGGACCATTTCGCGATGGAATGGATAAAGCTGTTCAATCCGGATGATCGCGACGTCTTCAATATGGTCTTCCTGGCGCTTGGCCATCAGGTCGTAGTAAACCTTGCCACTGCAGAAAATCACGCGGTTGACGGCGGAGGAGTCCGGGAAGATGCGGGTATCCGGCAGGATTTCCTGAAAGCAGGTCCCTTCGAGGAAATCGTATTCCTGTGAGACAGCTTCGGGGCGACCGAGCAGGCTTTTGGGAGTCATCAGGATGAGAGGTTTGCGGAAATCCCGGTGCTTCTGGCGCCGCAGGGCGTGGAAGTATTGAGCCGGCGTGGTGAAGTTACCGACGATCATGTTTTTCTCCGCACAAAGCTGGAGGAAGCGTTCGAGTCGGGCGCTGGAGTGCTCTGGTCCCATGCCTTCGTAGCCGTGGGGGAGAAGCATGACGAGATCGCTTGGCGTTTGCCACTTGGATTCGGCGGAGGAAATGAATTGGTCGATGATGACCTGTGCTCCGTTTGAGAAATCCCCGAACTGTGCTTCCCAGAGTGTTAGCATCGTCGGGTAGGAAAGCGAATAGCCGTAGTCGAACCCGAGCACTGCGAACTCTGACAGGAATGAGTTGTGAACGCAGAACTTCGCTTGCTCCGCTCCGAGATGCTCCAGCGGGATGTAACGTTCGCGGGTTTCAAAATCATAGAAAACCGCATGGCGCTGGGAGAAAGTGCCGCGGCGGCAATCCTGACCTGATAGGCGCACCGGCGCACCTTCCAACAGCAGCGAGCCGAAAGCCAGTGACTCGGCGAAGGCCCAGTCGATAGGCCCACCATTGGCCAGCGCTTCCACGCGGCGCGGGATGAAGCGTTTCTCAAGCGTCGGATGCAGGTTGAAGTCCTGCGGAATATTCGTTAAGACTCCACCGATCCGCTGCAGCATGTCGCGGCTGATGCCCGTCGGCACCGGGGCGTGAGAATACGGTTGCTGTACGATGCCAGTGGAACCGCTGAACGCGGTGCGGTCACCGGCTTCCTGGAGTTGCAGCATTTTCTGATAGCCGGATTCCAGCTTGTCCCAGATCGCCTGGTCAAGAGCACCGGCATCGGCCTGGGAAATGACACCTTCGCTGGTAAGGAGCAGTTTGTAGGTTTTTCCGAAAGTCGGGCGATCCGCAATCTTCTTGGCGACGATCGGCTGGGTGAAAGCCGCCTGATCCGCCTCATTGTGGCCCTGGCGGCGATAGCAATACATGTCGATCACGATGTCGCGACCGAACTTCTGCCGAAACTCCAAAGCGAACAACGCGGTCCAGTAGAGCTCCATCGGATCCTCGCCATTCACGTGGAGGATCGGAGCGTCGATCATTTTCGCGACGTCAGTCGCATAGTCGGACGATCTAGCATCCGCAGGCGACGTGGTGAAGCCGATCTGATTGTTGATGATGAGATGGATCGTGCCACCGGTGCGATAGCCCTTGAGTTGGGAGAGATTCAGTACTTCTGCGACGGAACCTTGACCGGCAAACGCGGCGTCGCCATGAAGCAGGATCGGAAGGACCTGGTTGCGGTCGATCTCGCCACCGACTTGTTCTGACAGAATCCGCTGACGAGCGCGGGCCTTGCCTTCAACGATCGAGTTTACAGCTTCCAGGTGGCTGGGATTCGCAGCAAGGCTGACGCGGACCTTGCCATCGGCGAGTTCACGGATGCTTTCATAGCCGAGATGGTATTTCACATCGCCATCGCCGGCGACGAGACCGGGTTCGTAGTTCGGCGTGAACTCGTAGAGCACCGTGGTCAGCGCTTTCCTAACGAAATTCGCGAGGATGTTCATCCGCCCGCGGTGGGACATGCCCATTTCGATCTCCTTCACTCCATTTGAAGGGCAGGCTTCCAGCAGCGCGTTGAGAATGATCATCGCCCCTTCGCCGCCTTCGTTGGAAAAGCGCTTTTCGCCGAGGAAGCGCTTGCCGAGGAAATTTTCGAACGCCTCGGCTTCGAGCACCCAGCAAAGACAGTTGAGCTTTTTCTCCGGGATCCCGATCGACCGCAGGGCATGCATTTCGATCCGTTCGCGAATCCAGTGGCGAACGGTCGTGTTATTGATGTGCATGAACTCGAAACCAATCTTCCCCGAGTAGGTCGCTTCAAGTCCGGCGACCATGTCGCGCAGTTTCATCTTATCGCCGTGGCGGAAAAAGGAATTCGAGACCTCGCGGTCCAAGTCTGCCTCGGAGAGTCCGAACTGTTCGAAGCGCAGGCGCGGATTGCGCTCGGGCTGGTCTTCCAACGGATTGATGTGCGCCTGAGTGTGGCCGAGCGTCCGGTAATTATAAATGAGACTGGTCACCCTCCCGAAAAACGCAGTGTCGGCGTCGGGCGCAGATGTTGTGGAAACTGCTGTGGACGCCGCTTCTTCCTTGCGCTTGAGCTGTGCGGATCCCAGCTCGAATCCTTCAAAAAAGGCCGCCCATGTTGCATCGACCGACTTCGGGTCCTCGCACCACTGAGCATAATTTGCTTCCATTAAGTCTGCGTTGTGTCGTGCCGAAACCGAAGAGTTCATGTGAAATGGGTAGAATGATGTGGCGAGCCCGCGAATTTCCCGCTTGGCCCGCCACGCACAGGGCTTCATTAAGGGGCAGGCCACGCCACGTCAACCGTTCAAGCGTGAAATTCATCTATAGTCTGCGTCCACAGGAATCATGATCGAAGTCAACCAACTCACCAAGCGATATGCCCGCCACGAAGCAGTCCGCGGCATTTCCTTTTCCGTGAAACGCGGCGAGGTCGTCGGCTTCCTCGGCCCCAACGGCGCTGGCAAGACGACCACACTGCGGATGCTCACCGGCTACTTGCCACCCACCTCGGGCACCGCCACCATCGCGAATTTCGATATTTTCCGCCAATCCATCGAAGCCCGGCGGAAAATCGGCTACATGCCGGAAAACGTGCCGCTCTACGAGGACATGCGCGTCCGCGAGTATTTGAAATTCCGCGCCCAGCTCAAAGGCCTGGGAAACGGCGACACCCGCCGCCGCGTCGCCGACGTCATCGGCACCTGCGGTCTCGAAGGTGTGAAACGAAAGATGATCAAGGCACTCTCCAAAGGCTACCGCCAACGCGTCGGCCTCGCCGATGCCCTCGTCCACGACCCCGAGTTACTCATTCTCGACGAGCCCACCAACGGTCTCGATCCCAACCAAATCCGCCAAATCCGCGAGCTCATCCGCCAACTCGCCGAAACCCACACCGTGCTTGTCTCCACGCACATTCTCTCCGAGGTGGAAATGATCTGTAACCGCGTCATCATCATTGACGGCGGAGTCATCAAAGCGGCGGACACTCCCGCCAACCTGATCGGTGAAATGCGCGCCGCCGGCCGCCTCCAAGTGGAAATTCAAGCCGACCCCGAAGTCGTCGCCGGTGCCATCAACCGGCTGGAGCATGTTAAAAAAGTCACTCCCGAGACCTTGGAGGAAAACTGGACACGCTACACCGTCTGGGTGGATTCCGGCACTGACTCCCGAGAACGCATCGCCCAGCTTGCCGCGCAATATGGCTGGCCGCTGCGCTCGCTCTTCCGCCACGTGGCCACCTTGGAAGATGTGTTCGTCGAGCTGACGCGGAAGGATTGAGGAGTGGTGAGAACGGTCATCGGGTTTCCCCGAATGCACTCTATCTAACGGGCGGGCGATTCGTCGGGGGCGAGTCACCGTGCCGAGTGTTTCGATCGGATCGATTTCTGATATTTGCCTTATTTGCCACTCACTTCCACCTGATAGTCGCCGAGCGCCCATTGGATGCCGGCGAGGTAATGGCTCAGGATTTTCGGGTTCCAATACATTTCGTGGTTATGGCCGATGGAGCAGTAGAAGACGCGGCCTTTTTCCCAGTGTCTGGCCCAGGCGACGCCGAAGTCGCCGTCCTTGCGCTTGATTCCGCCGCGGGTCATGTCGGTTTTTTCGGTGTCCAAGCGTAGCAGCATGTGAACGGCTTTGGAATCATAGGGTTCACGGAATTGATAGATCTCCTCCTTGAAGTCGATGTTCTGGCCGCCGAACATGGCGACGAGGGGATGTTTTTCCTGGCCGGGCTCGACCTTGATGCTGACCTGTGTGTCGGCGGTCCACGGGTGGCCGTCGAAGCAGCCGTTGATCATGCGACCGTATTCGTTCCATTCATAGCAGGTGTCGGTGGCGGAGTGGATCCCGATGAAGCCATGGCCGGATTTGACGAAGTTCATCAGATTGTCCTTGAGGCGGGTTTCCTTTTCGGCGGCGGCTTTTTTGGCGTCTTCGGAGAGGGTTGCCATCTCCTGCTTGGTTGGAGAAAAGACGTCATTGGTGGTGCTGAGGAAGCAGACGGCGTCGAAATTTTTCAGGGCATCGGCTTCGAAGTTGGCGAGGTCGTCGCTGATGATGGCTTGGAAAGCGCCGGTTTTCTTGCCCATCTCGGTGAGGGCGATTTTTCCGGTGGCGATGGAGGCATGGCGGAAGCCGTTGGTCTTCGAGAAGACGAGGACTTTGCGGGGCTTTTTCGGCGCGGCGAAGGCTGTGTCGGGAAGGGCTGCGGTGATTTTTTCCAGCGCTCCGGCGGGTGCTTCTTCTGCAAGCAGGGTGGGGGAGCCGGCGAAAAGCGTGAGCGCGCAGGTCATTGAAGTCGGAATGAGGAATTTCATGGTGCTTTCGTGATGGATGGCTGGATTCTGGGAAAAATCAGCTACCCTGCAAGCACTTGGGATCTTACACTCGGAGAATCAGCGTGATTCGGTGTTGAGTCCTTGGTCAGATTCCGCGAAAACCCCTGCGGATGAGAATTTTGGTCGTTGGTAAAGGCGGGCGCGAGCATGCGCTGGTAAGGGCGTTGGCGGAATCGCCGGGTAACCCCGAGTTGTTTTGTTTCCCCGGCAGCGATGCCATTTTTCAACTGGCTCAGGCGGTTCCGGTGGATGGCTTGGAGTCGCTGGTGGAGTGGATGAAAGTAAATGCGATCGATCTTTGCGTGGCCGGCGAGGAAAGCTATCTGGTGAAAGGGGAAGGCTTGGCAAATCTTTGCGAGCGCAACGGCATCCCTTGCTGGGGGCCGCCGAAGGAGTCTGCCCAGCTTGAGGCGAGCAAGGAGTTCGCGAAGGACTTTCTAGTCAGAAATCACATCCCGACGGCGCTGGCGACGGCAACGGATACGCTTGAAGAAGCCGTTAGCGCGATCGCAGGGGAATACCCGACGGTTTTGAAATTCGACGGGCTGGCTGCGGGAAAGGGCGTGGCGGTTTGTCCAGACGAGGCGTCGGCGCAGGAGTTTCTCGACGAGGTGTTCGTGCAGCGGCGCTTCGGTGCGGGGCGGGTGTTAGTCGAGCAATGTCTGACTGGCCCGGAGGTTTCAATTTTCGCAGCGATCATTGATGATCGTTATCTGATTTTCACTCCGGCCCGTGACTACAAGCGCGCGAATGACGGTGATCTCGGTCCTAACACCGGCGGGATGGGCGCAGTGGCGAGTCGCCAGTTGGTGTCGCCGGAGTTGCTCGCACAGATCGAGAAGGAAATCGTTCAACCTACGGTGGATGGACTCCGCGGTGAAGGTTTGCCGTATCGAGGGTTTCTGTATTTTGGTCTGATGCTGACGCCGGCAGGGCCGCAGGTGATCGAATATAACTGTCGTTTCGGTGATCCCGAGTGCCAGGCGGTGATGCCGTTAGTGCAAGGTGATTTGGCTGCGTTCTGCCTCGCAGGGGCCCAGGGCGAATTGCGTGAAGAGCTTGTTAGTTTCAGTGATGGGTGGAGTGTGTGTGTGATCCTGGCGTCTGCCGGTTATCCGGAGTCCTCACGCAGTGGCGATGCGATTTCCGGGCTGGAGAAAATTTCCTCCGCTCGCGTCTATCATTCCGGGACCCGCCAGGCTGTGGATGGAAGCTGGGAAACGAACGGTGGCCGCGTGCTCGCAGTCGTTTCCGGTGGTGATACTCGGGATCAGGCTGTCACACTCGCTCACGCGGCTGCCGATCATGTCTTGTTCGATGGTATGCAGCGTCGTCGCGACATCGGAATTCTCAATTTTTAAACCATGGAACACATTCTCAACGCTGAAGACATCACCGCCGGGGTCGAGTGCCTCGCCGCCGCCATCCGCGAAAAACATGGCGGCAAGCCCATTGCTCTCGTCGGCATCCGCAGCCGGGGCGATGAAGTCGCGGAACGGGTGCTCACGCTACTTTCGGAAGATGATTGGGATCTAGCTTTCGGGGTGCTCGATATTTCGCTCTACCGCGATGACTACGAGCATCTCCACGAGAATCCGCTGCTTCAGGAAAGTGATATCGCATTTTCCGTGGATGGAGCGCACATCATCTTGGTGGATGATGTGCTTTTCACGGGTCGGACGATCCGCGCCGCACTGGATGCGCTTTCCGACTACGGTCGTCCGGCCAAGGTTGAACTCGCGGTCTTGATTGACCGCGGCCACCGCGAAATGCCGATCCAGCCGGACTATATCGGTATCTCCCTCGACACCCGCCGTCTCGATCATGTATTGGTTTCTCTCGAAGGGACCGACGGAAAGGACGAAGTCCGGATTGTCGAAAAGGAAAAACCATGAGTCGCCTGCCGCAGCGTAAGAAATCCGCCGAGGAAATCGCGAAACTCCGCGAATCCCTCGGCATTACCGACCCGTCGTCGGAGGATGGACTGGCTGCGGAAATAGAGTCTCTGGAGCCGGGCGATGCGAAGATTTCTCCTGCCATCCCGGCGGCTCACAAGATTCCTGAGCCTGCGCTGGCCCCCATCCCCCTACCAGAGCTTTCCGAACCGAAGCCGGTTCGTTCTCTCAAGCGATCCGAGAGAATCCCGGTGCTTCCCGTGGATGATCAAGAGCTGTTGGATTACGTGATGAAACAAGCGGTGGCTCCAGAGATCCCGGTCACGCCGCCGCTCCCGGTGGCGCATGGTCCAAAGCAGGTGCGCTCGCTTCGCAAGTCCGAACAGGTTCCCCTGCCGGTGGACTATCGGCATGAACCACCGCCAGATTCCAATCTTCCATTTCACCGTCACAGCGAAAAGGAAATCAGCGAGATCCGCCGTCAGGAAGCGATCGCCATGCTGGCTCCTGCGGTGCACCCGCTGTCACGTCATGCCCATCCGGCGCAAGTGATTCCCGGCTATCTTACAGCCCTCGCTGGAGGATTGTGTTTTTACTACTACCAACTCGAACTTCCCTACACGTTGGTTTGCGTGGTGTTAGCGCTGATGGTCGCCGCGTTCATTTTCTTCAAGAAGCCGCTGTCTCGTCACCATGCTGCGTTCATCGCGGTGGCGGCGCTGTTCGTCATTGTTTTCGGCGCGCTCCACTATTTTCCCACACTCCGGCATGGCACGTAAGGACCTACTCGACATCGCAGCACTCGACCGGGAGGAAATCGATCTCCTCCTCGAGCAATCCATCCCATTCAAGGAACTTTTCACCCGCTCCGTGAAAAAGGTCCCTGCCCTCAAAGGTAAGTCCGTGCTCATGCTTTTCTATGAGCCCTCCACCCGGACCCACTCTTCCTTCGAGGTCGCTGCGAAACGCCTATCAGCCGACGTCACGAACTTCGACGTCGCCCACTCTTCCATCACCAAAGGCGAGTCAGTTAGGGAAACCGTTGAAACGCTGCAGGCCATGCGCACCGATTTCATCATCGTCCGCCACGGTCGCTCCGGCCTGCCCGGCATGATCGCGAAACAAACGAAAGCCTCTGTCATCAACGCCGGCGACGGCTCCCACGCCCATCCCACCCAAGCGCTGCTAGACGCCTTCACCATCAAGGAGAAATTTCCCGATCCCACGGGCAAGAGGGTCCTCATCATCGGCGACATCCTGCACTCCCGCGTTGCCCGCTCCACGAGCACGATTTTGAAGAAGCTCGGTGTTGATGTCGCTTATCTCGGCCCCGGCTCGCTGGTCCCCAAGACCGGCCCGGAAAACATCCGGCGCTTTACCGATTACAAAGAAGCAATGGCCTGGTCGCCCGACGTCGTCTATCTGCTCCGCGTTCAGATGGAGCGCCAGGACGTCCAGTATTTCCCCAGCCTCCGCGAATACCACCGGCTCTACGGCATCAGCGACGTCCGTCTCGATGAAATCCGCAAACGCGGCCTCTACCTCATGCACCCCGGCCCCGTGAACCGCGGTGTCGAACTCTGCGACGCTGTGATGGACTACGAACGCAGCCTCATCAACGATCAGGTCGAAAACGGTATTGCCGTGAGAATGGCCGTGCTCTACTGGCTCAAGCCGGGTGGTGAGTAATCAGATTTAAAGAGGAACCACGGATGGACGCGGATGAACACGGATTGCGGTACGAGGGGGAGACGGGGCAAATCATCAGTTGCGCGTTTGAGGTTCTAAACGCACTTGGTCATGGGCTGTTGGAAAAGCCCTATGAAAATTCCCTCTGTGTTGAGTTTGGGCTGCGTGGGATTCCTTGGCATCAGCAGCCGCGCTACGACGTCGTTTACAAAAACGTGAAGGTCGGCGAGTATGTTCCTGATCTCATCGTGTTTAATCTGGTGGTCGTAGACACCAAAGTCATCGAACGAATTACCGATCACGAAATCGGGCAGATGCTCAATTATCTAAAAATTACCGGCCACCCAGTCGGCCTGATTCTGAACTTCAAGCGCGGTCGCCTTGAATGGAAGCGCGTGGTCAATCATTGCCCGCCTCCCTTCTCGCAAACTGATCCCGCTGCTAATCCACGTTCATTCGTGGTTCCTTCTCAAGAAATGGCGATAGGAACAAATGGCATGAATACCGAAGAGGAGCCACGGATGCCCACGGGTTGAGAATTGAAGCAGGGACGGACAAGGGAATCCAGCGGGCCATCTGCCAGCATGCGGAGGGGGCCGAGCGCCACTCATCGCCGCCGAAGAATCCGTGTTCATCCGCGTCCATCCGTGGTTCCTCTTCAAGTCCATCAGGAACCAAGCGGAGAGGAAGCGCCTTTAAAAGGAATTCACCTCCGCCAAGTCACTTGCAGAGGCATTTCTGGATGAGAAAAAATTGGCGGAGTCGCAGTAGTTCCCAAGGTGGCACGAGCCTACGCTGGTGTCTTTGAAGCGGGAGACTCCGACCGGGGAAGTCAAAGGGAGTCTGAAAACCAGCCAGCGCCTTCATATTGCGGGTGGTGAATCGCTTGCAATGAACGGGTAAGACGCCATGATCGCAGCATGCTTCTTATCCAGAATGCCCGCATCGCTTCCGAGAATTCTCCGGATCTTACCCCGGCAGACGTCCTGCTTTCGGACGGAAAAATCCAATCCATCGGGAAAAATCTAGCCGCTCCAGAAGGCTCACGGGTGATCGACGCTCGCAACCGGCTCCTGATGCCCGGCATGTTCGACGCCCACGTTCATTTCCGTGAACCCGGTTTTGAGGCGAAGGAGACCATCGCATCCGGCAGCGAGGCGGCGATCAACGGCGGTATCACCGGCGT
>JAYTOE010000132.1:0-20819 GCA_043747935.1 Akkermansiaceae bacterium | reverse complement strand
CATACTGGATGGAAAGCGGCGGCGCCACGCGCCACCTCCATCCGGCGAATCAAGCGATCATGCGCGATGAGATCGTGCGTTTCGTGTGCGCCACGGCTTCCGCGGCCTCATCGTCCATCGCGGACAGGATGCCCGCTAGGTCGGTCGCGATTTCCTTCCGCATGTGGGAGACGAGCTCTGCGCCCTTCGACGAGATGCGCACCATGATTTTCCGGCGGTCTTCCGAGCCATGGACACGTTCCACGTAGCCCAACTTTTCGATGCGATCCACCAAGCCGGTTGCGGCGGCGGTGGAGTGATCCATCTTTTTCGCGATGTCGGTCATCGTCAGGTATTCCTCGCTGGCAAGATAGGTCAGCAGGAAGAATTGGGAATACGACAGGTTGCCTTGGTTCAGCTCTTTCGAGAGATTCAGGATGCAGCTGCGTTGCGTGAACAGAACGAAGTCTGCGAGACGGCTGGCATCAGCCTTGACGGAGGCACCTTGGGTGCTTGATGGATTCGATTTCATGGGGGGTGTTGTTTGGGGGGAACCCACCGCGTGATTGCGGAGGGGAAAGCAATTGCTTGCTGACGGTCAGATATTGCCAGAAGTCCGGACTTGGCGATATCACGCAATCGCGTAGTTTTTCAAATCGCCGATTTCTCCTGCGCAAGGGAAGGTCCGAAATCATCATTCCCCAAAGCCGCGAGCGCATCGAGATGCCCCACTAGCCATGCCGCCCATTTGTTTTGTTCCCGATGCATCGCGGCGGGTTCTTACGCGGGGGCGCCGGTCTTTTCGGACAGAAAACGCAGCGCCAGTCCGAAGGCCAACCGGGCCAGTGCCGGATTGTAACGGACACCCTCGTCGCGGAGGAAGGCGTGGGCGGCGTTGAACTCGTGCCACTCATGTTCGATCCCGGCTTCGTCCAGCACGCGCTGGAGCAAACGCCTGCCCTCCAACGGGATGTGTGGATCCTGGCGACCCCAGATCAGAAGGAGCGGCGCCGTGAGCGAAGGCAGGCGCTTCAGCGTGTCGTCGCTTTTCCCCCGGCCCAGCGTGGAGGTGTGGATATCCGTCGGATAAAACGCCACCACCGCAGAGACGCGCGGATCGAAGCCGCCGCGCACCGCCAGGTGTCCGCCCAGGCAGATGCCAAACGTGGCGACGCGTCCGGTGCAGGAAGGATGGGAGAGGAGGTGGGAAACGGCAGCAGCGTTGTCCTCGTCGTAGGAGGCCAGCTCCTTCTCATACTTCAGCAAGTTTCCCCGCGCCGAACCCTCGGTGTCGTAAGCGAGCACCTTGCCGGGGGTTTCGAACTCATGGTAAACCTCCGGCACGGAAACAAGATAGCCCTCGCCTGCCAACGCCGCCGCCATGCGCCTGATCGGGCCCGTCACCTGGAAAATCTCCGAGTAGAGGACAACGCCGGGGAAGCGGCCTTCCCCGTTCGGGACAAAGAGGTGGACGCGCATCGGCCCGCGGGTGGTGGGAAGATCTGCAAAGGATTCAGTCAATGTGGACACGAAGGCCGAGGGTAGCTTTCGGTTCGGAAATGGCAACGGTGGAAGAGCCCGGATCGGGCGCACACCCTCAAGGATCACCCGTAGCCGGTGTGGAAATGAGTTTGTCTAGGCCGATCTGGCGGCGGTCGTCCCAGTCCGAGCGATTCGCATCGGGCTCCGGATCTGATTTCTCGTCCTCTGAAAGGTCGCTCGCGAGCAACCGGTATGTCACTTCTTATGACGAGCAATAGCGATCAGCAGGCGGTGGAGCAGTTGCATGAGGTTTACGGCAAAATGAAGGTGGAGATCGGCCGCGTCATCGTCGGCCAGGACGAGGTGGTGGAGCAGACGCTGATGGCCATCGTGTGCCGCGGCCACGCCCTCCTTGTCGGCGTGCCCGGATTGGCCAAGACGCTCCTTGTTTCCACTCTTGCCCGCGCCTTGGACCTCAGCTTCAAGCGGATCCAATTCACGCCTGACCTCATGCCCTCCGACATCACCGGAACCGACGTGCTTGAGGTGGATCCGGAAACCGGCCGCCGGGGCTTTCGTTTCGTGCATGGCCCGATTTTTGCCAATCTGGTGCTCGCCGATGAGATCAACCGCACTCCGCCGAAAACCCAGGCCGCTCTCCTCGAAGCGATGCAGGAACACCACGTCACCGTCGGCGAACACACGCTGGATCTGCCGCGCCCGTTCTTCGTGCTCGCCACCCAGAACCCGATCGAACAGGAAGGAACCTATCCTCTGCCGGAAGCACAGCTCGACCGCTTTTTGTTCAACATCGTCGTCGATTACCCGACCGAAAGCGACGAGCGGGAAATCATCCGCCGCGTCACCAGCCCCGGCGGCGAGCAGGTTTCCCCGATGCTCGATGCCGAGGCGATCCTCAACATGCAGCAGGTCGTCAAACGCGTCCCGGTCGGCGATCACGTGATCGACTTCGCCGCCAAACTCGCCCGCGCCACGCGTCCCAAGGATCCCAGCGCCCCGGATTTCGTCCGTGAAATGGTCGGCTGGGGTGCGGGGCCGCGCGCCGGCATCAGCCTGATCACCGCCGCCAAGGCCCACGCCGTGCTGCGCGGACGTTTCCACGCCACCACCGGCGATGTCGCCGCGGTCGCCAAGCCGGTTCTCCGCCACCGCGTGCTCACTACCTTCAACGCCGAGGCCGCGGGGGTCACCAGCGATGAAATCGTTGCCCGTTTGATCAAAACCCTCGCTCCCAAAGAGGAAATCCCGATCTAACAGCCCAACATGTCCGCGTTGAAGCTACCCGACTGCATGCGCCTTCTGCCCGAGGAGACCATGAGCGTCATGCGCCGCAGCGAGTGGCTTGCGCGCCGCCGCATGGTCGGCACCCTCAGCGGTCGCCACACCTCGCCGGACAAGGGATTTTCCGTCGAGTTCGCCGAGCACCGCGAATATTCGCCCGGCGATGACCCGAAAAACCTGGATTGGCGCGTCATGGCCAAGAGCGACCGCCACGTGATCCGTCAATACATCGAGGAAACCAATCTCCGCGCCACGATCGCCGTGGATGTCTCGGGATCGATGAACTACACCGGCGACAGCGCGGCGAAAGTCAACGACAAGGCCCTTTCGAAACTCGAATATGCGAAACATCTCGCCGCCGCTTTATCCTATCTCTTCATCAAACAGGGCGACGGCGCCGGATTGGTCACCTTTGACAAGCAGACCCGCAGCTTCGTCCGCTCCGGCAGCCGCCCGAGCCAGGTTTTGAGGATTCTCGAGGAACTCCACACCACCTCCGCCGGCGAAGACACCGATGTCGCCGCCGTCCTCCACCAGGTCGCCGAACGCATCCCCCGCCGCGGGCTTGTCATCCTGATCAGCGACCTTTTCGACGACCCGGAAAAAATCGTCGAGGCATTTCACCATTTCGATTTCCGCAACCACGAGCTTGTCGTTTTCCACCTACTCGCCAACGAGGAGCTCACGTTTCCCTTCAGGAAATTCCAGCGTTTCAAAGACCTCGAAGGCATCGAGGCGATGCTCAGGATCGATCCCCAGGCGGTGCGTGCCGCGTATCTCGAGCGCCTCCGCGCGTTCGTGAAACACATCGACACCGCCTGCGGCAGAATGCGCACCGACTACATTCCCGTGAACACCCAAACACCGCTGCGGGAAACCCTGCTGCGTTACCTCGGAGGCCGGAAATAGATGCTCTTCCTCAATCCATGGTTGCTGGCCGGCCTGGCGTGCGTCTCCATCCCCATCATCATCCACCTTGTCCGCCAACAAGCGGCCAAACCGATCGAGTGGGGGGCGATGCGCTTCCTGTTCGATACCGTGGCGCTGCGCCGCCGCAAAATGGAGTGGGAAGATCTGCTGCTAATGGCGGCGCGCTGCCTCCTGTTATGCTTGGCGGCGCTCGCCGTCTCCCGCCCTTTTGTGACTCCGGATTCCGGTGTGCCGTGGTTGTTCGTGCTTCCCGCCGCGCTGTTAGGGATCGCGGTCTTCGGCGCGTCATTCGTGCTCGCCAACGGGAAGGCACGCTGGCTCTGCCGCCTCGCCGCGCTGCTCCTGCTCGCCGCCGCCGCCTCGCTGCTGATCATGGAGAAATTTCTCAATCTCAAACGCTTCGAGGCCAGCGGCCGACGCGACGTCGCCTTGATCATCGATGCCTCCGCATCCATGGAAATCCTCCGCGACGGGAAAACCAACTTCGCCCATGCCATCGAGGAGGCGAAACAGCTCATCAAGGAAGCCCCGCGCGGCACCGCCTTCACCATCATCCTCGGCGGGCCGGCTCCCCAGGTGATGACCGGCGCCCCGCTCACCCAGCGCGCCGATCTGTTAGGAATCCTCGATACCCTGCGCCCCGTCGGCGGAACCTTTCTAGCCCACGAAGCCCTCGGCATGGCCACTCTCGGCCTCGCCGAAGGCAACAACGCGTCCAAGGAAATCATTGTCTTTACCGACTCGCAGCGCGGCGGTTGGAGATTCGATAACCCGGCCGCCTGGGATCCGCTCGAAACCGCCTGGGACGCATTGCCCGCGAAACCCAAGCTGGTGCTCCGTGACTTCGGCGCTCCGGTGGATTTCAAAAACATCGCCCTGTCCAATATCGCGGTCTCGCGCGGAGTCGTCGGGACCGACCGCGCGGTGACCTTGAGCCTGACTGTCGAAAACACCGGACTCAACGCCATCACACCCGGCCCGATCGTCATGGAAATCGGCGGCCAAAAAGCGGGGGAAGCACCCGTCGGGCTGCTGGTCCCGGGACAAAGCGAAACCATCGATTTCTCCCATCAATTCACCAAGTCCGGCCCGCAGGTGGTCATGGCATCCATCCAGGCAAGCGACGACCTCTCCACCGACAACCGCGCCGAGCGCGTGATCAACGTCCGCGGACGCCTGCCGGTCCTGCTTGTCGATGGAAACCCCTCGGGCGCTTTTTTCGAACGGGCCACGGGATACTCGGCACTCGCGCTGGCTCCCTCCTCCGCACTCATCGGCGGCCTGCCTGCTGGCGAGGGGTTTCTCATGGATCCCCGGGTTGTCAGTGCCACCGCGCTTGCGCCGGCGGATTTCGATGACGCTTCGGTTGTCGTGCTGGCCGATGTTTCCAGGCTGCCCGAGCGCTTGGCGAAGCTGCTCGCATCGAGAGTCGCCGCCGGCACCGGATTGATTGTCATTGCCGGGCCGCGCGCCGAAGCGGAATTCTACAACTCCTGGGCCGGCATCGATGGCCGCCTCGTCCCCGCAAGCCTCGGCGGCGAGGCCGCAAGCGAAGCGGGAATCTTCCCCGCCGCATCCACATTCGAACACGAAGCCCTGGATCTTTTCGAAAAAGGCGGTGACCTCGAATCCGCGCTGGTCAGTCGCTGGCGCAAGACCGATGCCCTCACCGAAGGAGCCATTCAGGCCGCCGCCTTTTCCAATGGCGATGTCATGCTCGCCAGCCGTAGTTATGGCAATGGCCGCGTCATGCTCGCCACCTGCGCCTTCGACGCGCGCTCCGGAAACCTCCCCTCCCGCCGCGCCTTCGTGCCGCTCGTCCACGAGCTGGTCACCTGGACTGCCGGAGCCGGAGTTGAACTGAATGTGCTCGCGTCGTGGAGCCCGCGGCTCGCCCTCACAAGCAGCCACGGCGGCCTTTCCGGCACCTATTACAACGGCCACAGGAACAAACCGAAAGTCCTCCTGAAGCGCATCGACCCGGCCATCGACTTCCGCTGGGAGAATGGCAGTCCGGCTCCCAAAATGCCGAGCGACAATTTCGCCGTCGTCTGGCAGGGATCGCTCGTTCCCTCGCTGACCGGCAAGCATGTCTTCGAAGCGGAAGTGGACGACCGGATCGAAGTCCGCATCGACGATCACCCGTTGATGAAGAACTCCGGTGGCGGCTGGCTCGGCGCACTCGAGCTCGATGCGGGCATGCCATTGCCCATCTCCATCCGCTACGAGGAAGAAGGCGGAGATGCCACCGCGCGCCTTTTCTGGACCCCGCCCGGCGGACAAAAACAGATCATTCCCACCACCGCTTTCATGCCATCGGCGGATCCGCAAACGGAACTGCTCGACGCGATCGACCCGCAGGGACTGCCACGCCAGGCGACGCTTCGCGAAAGCGCTTCCAGCCGTGATCTTTCGATTTCCGGCCCCGCCGTGCCGGGAATCTATCTGGTTTCGACCGGTCAGGCCACCGCGCCGGATTTCGATTCACTGTCAGATGGCAAGCTCCCGGTGGCCGTGCTGCGCGATCCTTCGGAAAGCCTGTTTGAACCCATGACGGAAGACGACCTCGCCTTGGTTCGCAAACACATCGATCTGCTCCAACCCGCCTCGGTCGCGGACATGCTCGGCGTCCTCCAAGGCAAGGGTTTCGGGCGCGAGATCTGGAAGTGGCTGGCGATCCCCGCCCTGCTGCTGTTGATCCTCGAAAGCATGCTGGCCCGCTGGGTTTCCAAAAACCGCCGCGTGGGTGAAGAGGTCAAGGTGGATTTCGGCGAAACCACGGTCTGGAGAGGAGGCGTGAAATGACCGTTTCCGCCGTTAGGCTGATCGTGCTGTTCGCCGCGATCTGGGGACTGCTTTACGGGCTTTCGCGCGTGCTCGGCATCGCTCCGGATTGGCCGCACTGGGCGGTGGCCGCCGTGCTCGCCGCCGTGGCGGAACTCATACTTTATCTCTACCGCTACGAGTCGTCCGCCGTCGCACCTCGCCGCGCCCGCCAGCTCATCGTCCTGCGCCTCGCTGCCCTCGCCGTGCTCGCCTGGATCCTCGTTTCCCCAAGCTGGACCCGCAAAGTCACCCGCGAGCAACAACGCGAGGTGGTCGTGGTGATCGATGACTCGGCTTCCATGCATCTCACCGATGACGGACAGCAATACACGCGCCAACAACTGGGCGAAGCCGCCTTGAAAGAGGCCGGGATCCTGAAAAAACTCGGTGAAAAGCTTCGCGTCCGCACGGTGCGTGCGGCCCGCAGCATCCGCACGGAGGGCGAGGCCGTCGCCCAGGGATGGGGCGACTCCACCGACCTCGCATCCGCCCTCGGAGCCGTGTTAGATCAAGTCCCGCCCGACGACCTCGCCGGGGTATTGATGCTCAGCGATGGCCGCCACAACCGCCCGGTGCGCGTCGAGGATGTCGCCCGCCGTTTCGGGATTCTTGATGCGCCGGTGGGAATCGTCGCTGTCGGCAGCGCGGAGCCGCCGAAGGACGCGGCAGTCCTCGCCGTGCGCACCCCGGAAGCCATCCACCTCGGCGACCGGATGCGTGTGGCGGCGGATCTCAAGTTTGACGGTTACAAGGGGAAATCCGCGAAAGTCTCCCTGCGTCGTGGCGATGAGGTCATCGAAGAGCGTGAAATTCCCATCCCGCAGGATCATCACCGCGAGGAAATCCGCTTCGCATTGGTTCCCGAGCAGGGGGGTGTGGGCGATTACCGCGTGGAAATCGGGCCGCTGGAAGAGGAGAGTTTCGAAGATAACAACGCGTGGGATTTCGAAACATCGATCACCGACGCGCGCACCAACGTGCTCATCATCGAAGGCCTGCCACGCTGGGAGTTCCGTTATCTCCGCAACCTGTTTTATGGACGCGACAAGTCGGTGCACCTGCAACACGTGCTGCTCAGTCCGGATCGCATCGACGGCCAGGATGATCCGGAAATTCCCGCCTCCGCAGGGCGCCCGTTCGGCGAGGCGCTCGCCACCCGCCTGCCTGCCAATGAGGAGGAATGGCGGAAATTCGATGTGATCATTCTCGGCGATGTGCCGCCTGAAACTCTCGACGAAGCCACGTGGGACATCGTTTCCCGATGCGTGAACGAACGCGCCGCCCTACTCGTCATGATCGCCGGCCCGCGCCACATGCCCCACGCGATCGGCAGTGAAACGGGGCGCGCGCTGGTTCCCGCCGAACTCGACTGGGGACGAAGGAATTATTTCGCGGAAGGCGGGGAACCCTTCCATCCCGTCCTGACAAGCGAAGGCCGCGACCACCCGATCACCCGGCAAAGCAGCGGCGAATCCCTCAACGAACAGATCTGGGCAAACTTTCCCGAATTCCAATGGCGGCACCCGATCAAGGGACTCAAGGACGGCGCGGAAGTGCTGATCACCGCCGCCCATGGCAAAGCCAAACCCGAAATGGACTCCGCCGCCGGGCTCGGTGAGGCACTCGATGCCCTCTCGCAACGCCGGGCGCGCGAGGCGGACTCCGCCCTGTTGGTTACCCGCCAGACAGGCAAGGGCAAGGTGGCGTTGCTTCTAACAGATCGCACCTGGCGGCTGCGCGAGGGCGCGGGCGACATCCACCACCACCGGTTCTGGGGAAATCTCGTCCGCTGGGGTGCGGGGCCCACCTTGAGGTCAGGCGGCCAACGCGTCCGCCTCGGCACCGACCAACTCACCTACACACCCGATGACCGCCCGCTGGTCACCGCCCGCCTTCGCGATACCTCGCTCGGCCCTGTGACGGACGATTCCCTGAGAGCCGAGATTTTATTGGATGGTAAAGTCATCGACAGTGTTCCGCTCACCGCCGTGGAAGGCTCGAACGGCCTGCACGAAGCGCGCCTTGGACATTTCAAGGACGCCGGGCGATACCGGGTCAGGCTGCGCGGCGAACGCGCGGACAGCCTGACTGCCGAAGACGGAAGAACGGAGACGGACACCGGGTTCCGGGTCGTCGGATCGCGCGGCCCGGTCGAGCTTGCTGAGACCACGCTCAACCTGCCACTCCTGCAAACCATCGCCGATCTGTCAGGCGGCAGGGTGGTCGCCCCGGACAAAGCCGGCGAGCTAGCGGAATTGTTTCTGACCGAGAAAGACGAGCGGGAAGAACTCCGCGAAACCACCTTGTGGGACAACGGCTGGGTGTTAGCTTTGTTCTCCATTTTGCTCGGCGCCGAATGGGTGATGCGCCGCGCCTCGGGACTGCCATGAACACATCACCATGAAAACCGACATGCCAACTCCGGAACTCGAACAACGCCTCGCCGCCATCCGCTCGCGGATCCGCCGCGTCCAGGCGGCGCGCGGCATCGCCATGCTGCTCACCATCGCCCTCGCCGGTCTGTTGCTGGTGATGGCGGCGGATTTCCTGCTCGCCCCTCTCCCGGTCGCAGCGCGTTGGGCGCTTTCCTCCGCATGGCTGCTGGCCGTGGTGCTGACCGCGAAAACCGCCTTCGCACCCTTGTTCCGCGAGATCAGCCTGCTCCGAATCGCCCGCTGGCTGGAAGTCCGCCACCCGGAAATCGAGGAACGCCTCAGCACCGTGATCGAACTCACCCAACGCGGGTCGGAGGTCTCTTCAGGTTTCCTTGAAGCCCTCTCCGCTGCCGCCGAAAAGGACATCGTCGCGGTGGATCCGCTCACGGAAATCCGCGCCGCGCGCACCCGCCGCACCTGGGCTCGCCCGGCGCTCGCACTGCTTGCCCTGTTTTTCATCTCACTGCTGGTATGGCCCGGTGAAATCAGCCGACTGCTGATCCGCGCGATGGCTCCTTTCTCGGATCTGGGAAATGCGGGTGCCGCGAGTTTTACCATCCTCCCGGGCGATCTTGAAGTCATCGAAGGAGATCCGATCCGTATCGAAATCACCTATACCGGCCGGGCCGATTCACTCGATCTATGGATGGAAAAAACCGACGGCTCGAAGTTCTCACAATCCCTCACCCGGAATGACGGCCGTTTCATCTATCTGCTCGATCCCGCCCGCGAGGGTTTCTGCTACCGCGCGCGGGCCGGTCGCGATGAAAGCGATACCTTCCGCGCCACGGTCTGGCCATTGCCCCAGATCCTGAAACCCGAGGTCGCTCTCACCCACCCCGCATACACCCGTTTGACGGATTCAGTCTCGCCCCTCGGCAGGGGAATCGAAGCCGTCGCCGGAACCTCGGTTTCACTGACAGGGATCACGAACACGGCCGTTGAAGCGGCGTGGCTGGAGATCGGTGGCAAACGCACCGCGGAAGGAGTCATCGAGTCCTCGGCCGGTGGTGGCCGGGTGGCTTATTCATGGAACCTTCAGCAAGGCGGCTCCGGAGACGCCGTCGCCTTCCTGCGTCACCGCCTCGGACGCGAGGTGGCCGCTCTCAAATTCCGCGTGGATGTGACGGAAGACCAAGCGCCACAGGTTCTAGTCATCAGCCCGTCCCAACGCGAACTCCCAGTCCGACCCGACGAGGTCTTCCCGCTGCGCTACGAGGTCACCGAGGATTGTGTCCTACGCTCCGTGGAATTCGAGGTAAAGGCCGAGGAAACGAAGAGCCTGCCCCAAGATCTGCCGCTGCATGTCAAGGGCTCGATGCCCCAGCGTTTCCGCGGTGCCGGAGATGTGATCGTCGGCTCGCTGCGGGGCATGTTTCCCAACGCCGCTGAGTTGCAAATCCGTGTCAAAGCCAGCGACACCCGCCCAGCGGAACTCGGCGGCCCTGGCGTCGGATACTCGGAGTGGATCCGCCTCCGCATCAACCAAAGCGCCGAATCCTTCGCCCGCCAGGAACTCCGCCAGGAGCACGACGGCGCACGCGAAACCATCGAGGAAGCCATCCGCGAGACCCGCGACGCCAAGCAAGAAATGGATCGCCTCCGCGAGGAGATCAAAAAGGAGCAACTCGGCACGAATGAGCAAAAAGGCCTCGAAAAAGCCACGGAGAAACTCGCCGATACCGAACAAAAACTCAGTGAACTCGCCACCCGGATGGAAGAAAGCGTTCACGCCGCCAAATCGGATGCCGTCGAAAAAGTGGCCGAACAACTCAAGGAATCCCGCGACAACCTCGAAAGCGCGCCGCTGCAGGACAGCAGCGAACAACGCCAGGAGAAACTCGCCGATGCCGCTCAGTCAGCCGAAGAAGCGATCAAGGCGCTGGAAGCCGTCCGGCAGGAAATTGATAAGGATCGGGAGCGCGTCCAGGATCTCGCCCGCGCCCAGGAACTCGCCCAACAACAACAGGAACTCGCACGCCAGGCGGAGGAAAACCTCGCCGAACTGGCGGAAAACGAGCCGACTCCCGAGGCTTGGCAGCAGCAACAGCAACAAATGGAGGAGGCTCTCCGCCAACAAATCCGCGAGCGCCCCGACGCCCTCGCGGAAGCTCTCCAAGCCCAGGCTGAACAAGCCCGCGCCCTTGCGGAAGAAGCCAAGGCCATCGCCGAAACCCAGCAGGATCTCCAACAGCTCTCCAATAACGAGGATCCCGCGGCATTGGAAGACCCCATCCGCGAAGCCATCGCCCGGGAACAAGCCGACATCGCCGCCGACGCCAAAGCCGAACTCGCCCAAGCCCAGCAGGAACAAAACCCAATCGCCGACACCCTGCCGGAGGCCGTCGCCGCAGCGGAGGAAGCCCAACAACAAATCACCAGCGGAGATGACCAATCCGCCGCGGAATCCGCGAAGACCGCCGCCGAGGCCATGAAACAGGCCGCAGATCCATCAGGTCAGTCCGAACCATCAAACCAACCAGAAGAACAATCGGCTGAAGCAGGTGAAGCAGGTGAAGCGGGTGAAGCAGGTCAGTCCGAGCAACCGGAGCAGTCCCCTCCATCTCCTTCCGAAGCCGCCCAGGCGGAGTCCCTTGCCGCGCTCGCCACTCGCCAGGAATCCGTCGCCGAGGCTCTTGAAGCTCTTTCTAACAACGATCCCACTACCGCGCTCCAAGCGATGCAGGACGCCCAGGCCGACTCCGCAGGCGAACTGGCGGATGCGATCAAGTCCATGCCCACCGTGGAAAACTCCGGCCCAATGAACGAGGCCGCGCAAAGCGCCGCCCAAGGCAGCGAAAAAGCCACCGCCGCCGCCGAACAGGGCAAACAGGGGGAAGCCCAGCAATCCGCCGCCAGCCACCAACAGGCAGACCAGAATTTCCAACAGTCCGCCACCACCCTGAACCGCGCCGCCGAGGAGTTTTCCCAGGCCGCCCAACAAGCCAAATCCCAGGCAGGAAATCCTAACAAAGCTCCGCTGGCCGCCGCCGAACTCGCGGAGGCGTTTCAACAAGCGGCGCAAGCAGCCGATTCCTCCGAGCCCGCCACCGCCGCCACCCAAGCGGCCAACGCCGCCGAAGCCCTCTCCCAAGCCGCCCAAGCCGCCCGCAGCGAAATGCAGGGCCGCCCGCAAGCCCCCGGCCAACCCGGTCAACCAAGCCAACCCGGCCAACCCGCCGAGTCCGGCACCGAACCCGGCCAGGATTCCGACGATCCGAACCGCCCTGCCCAAGCCCCGCCCGGACTTCCGCCCGAATTGGCGAAGCTCGGCATCAGCGCCGCCGATTGGGAAAAAATCCAGGCCACCCTCAATTCCGACGTCGGTGCCGGATCGGCCGATTCCATCCCCGAGGAATACCGCGGTCTTGTGAAAGGCTACTTCGAAAGCATCTCCAAAAAACCCGCCACGCCCTGACCCATGTTGATTCGCCCGTTCGCTCTCGCCGTTTGCTGCGCCGGATTTTTCCTGAGCCTGAGCAGTGCTCCCGCCCAGGAAGCCGCCGACCCGGTTTTCTCCGAATGGCAGGAACGTGTGGACTCCGCCGTGGATAACGCGCTCCAGTATCTTACTCGCGTCCAGCGCGAGGACGGCTCATTTCCTGAAAACTATGGCGACTCCACCGGCATCCCCGCGCTGGTCGGCATGGCCTTCCTTTCCCGCGGACACCTCCCCACCGAGGGGCCCTACGCCGAACCCCTCAACCGCTGCATCGACTTCGTTCTCTCCAATCAAAAACCCGACGGCCTATTCGAAAAAGGAAATGCCGGCAGCGGCCCGATGTATGCCCACAACATTTCGACCCTGTTTCTATCGGAAGTCAGCGGAATGGTCGATCCATCACGGCAGGAAAAAATCGATGAAACCCTGCCCAAGGCTCTCAAGGTGATCCTCCAGGCACAGGCGGTGAAAAAAAGCGAAGACCACCAAGGCGGCTGGCGCTATCATCCCGGCTCCACGGACTCGGACACCTCATGCAGCGGCTGGGCGCTGATGGCACTCCGCTCCGCCAAACTCAACGGCGCCGCCGTGCCCGACCAGGCCATCAACGATGCCGTCTCCTATCTCAGGCGCCGCCAGGACAAGGAGCTCGGGAGCTTCGGTTACACCGGCACCAACGATCACGCCAAGTCCCTCACCGGCATGGGCCTGCTCTGCCTCGAACTCTGCGGCCTCCATGGCTCGCCGGAAACGCTCAAGGCGGCGGACTATGTCATGAAAACCTACCGCGAACTTCCCGGCGACCAATTCGAGTTCTATGGAAACTATTACAACGCCCAGTCCACCTTCCAGATCGGCGGCCGCTATTGGGCGGAATACGCCTCCTGGATGTATGACACCTACCTCGGCAAACAGGACGAGGACGGTTCCTGGGACAGCCGCGAGGCAGGGCGCATCTACGGCACCGCCATGATGACCCTCGCCTTCACCGTGCCCTACCGCCAACTCCCCATCTATCAGCGCGACGAGACCGTGGACGAGGCGGAGTGAGCGGCCGACGCAAACAATAAACATCCGGCCCCTTGTAAAACAGGTGGGGGATCGAAATGCGTACCCGCAAAAAGCTCACCGAGAGCAGCGTGCGCAGGAAGAATCCGGCATGGTAGGTAAATACCCCATTCGGATGTTACGGGAATCCTGAGACCATGAGGGAAAGAGTCGCCTAATTTCCCAATCATGACAACCGATCCCACGAATCCCTTGCCAACGCCGCTCGAAGGCAACAGCGATCTCCTCAGCAGCGAAACCCAACTCATTACCGCCGCGTTGCAAAACGCGATTTTGAAAAGTGAGAATTTTTCCAGTATAGCGACCGATGCAAAAGGAGTGATCCAGCTCTTCAATGTGGGGGCGGAGCGCATGCTGGGCTACACCGCCTCTGAAATGGTGAACCGGATCACTCCGGCGGATATCTCCGATCCCGAGGAGGTGATCGCACGGGCACTGGCACTGAGCACCGAGCTGGGCACTCAGATCACGCCGGGCTTCGAGGCGCTGGTCTTCAAGGCATCGCGCGGGATCGAGGATATTTATGAACTCACCTACATCCGCAAAGACGGCAGCCGTTTCCCGGCGGTCGTCTCGGTGACGGCGCTGCGCGATGACACGGGCGGGATCATCGGCTACCAGCTCATCGGCACCGACAACACGGCGCGGATGCAGGTGGAGGAAGAACGGCTCAAGCTGGATCAAAGCCTGCGAGACCAGCAGTTTTACACGCGGTCTTTGATCGAATCGAACATCGATGCGCTGATGACCACGGATCCCTCCGGTGTCATCACGGATGTGAACAATCAAATGGAAGCGCTTACCGGCCTCTCGCGGGATGAGCTGATTGGCGCATTTTTCAAAAACTACTTTACCGATCCGGCACGCGCCGAGGAAGGCATCCGGCGTGTGCTCAGCGAGGGAAAAGTGACGGATTTCGAACTCACCGCCCGCTCGAAAGATGGCACGGAGACGGTGGTTTCCTACAATGCCACCACCTTCCACGACCGGGATGGCATCCTCCAAGGCGTCTTCGCGGCAGCGCGGGATGTAACGGAGCGCAAGCGCTGGGACAAGGTTCTCCAGGAAAACACGCTGGAACTACAGACGGCAAAGGCCATCGCGGAAAAGGCGAACCTTGCGAAATCGGATTTCCTCTCCAGCATGAGCCACGAGTTGCGCTCGCCGCTCAATGCCATCCTTGGGTTTGCCCAGCTCATCGAGTCTGATACGCCGGGGCCGACTCCCGCGCAGAAGGCAAGCATCGACCAGATCCTCCACGCCGGTTGGTTCCTGCTGGAACTGATCAATGAGATTCTCGATCTGGCAGTGGTCGAGTCCGGTCGGCTGTCACTTTCGCTGGAAGCCGTTTCCCTGCCGGAAGTCCTGATCGAGTGCCAAGCGATGATCGAGCCACAGGCGCAGAAGCGCGGTATCAGCATGTCGTTTCCGAGATTCGATGTTCCATGTTACGTCAAAGCGGATCGCACTCGCTTGAAGCAGGTGCTGATCAATTTGCTCTCCAACGCCATCAAATACAATCAGACTGGCGGCTCCGTGGAGGTGGAGCATGCCTTGGGCAAGGATGGGCGCGTCCGCATCAGCGTGCGAGACACGGGCGCGGGGATGTCGCCGGAGATGTTGGCGCAATTGTTCCAGGCCTTCAACCGTTTGGGTAAGGAGGCCAGCGGAGAAGAGGGCACAGGCATCGGCCTGGTGGTGAGCAAGCGGTTGGTGGAATTGATGCAGGGAGTCATCGGTGCGGAAAGTACGGTCGGCCAGGGCAGCGTGTTCTGGATTAAAATGATCCATGATGAGAACCCGCACGCGGAATTCATCAAAGCGGCCAGCACCACGATGCCGATATCGCGCATCGCAACTGGCCCGCGCCCACGGTTGCTGCTCTACATTGAAGACAACACGGCGAACCTGAAGCTCATTGAGCAACTCATCGCCCGCCATCCGGATATGCGGTTACTCACCGCACAAAATGGCAATGACGGTATCGAACTGGCACGCCGCTATGTGCCGGATGTCATTTTAATGGACATCAATCTGCCGGGAATCAGCGGCATCGAGGCGATGAAAATCATCCGGTTGGATCCAGCCATCGCGCATATTCCCATCGTCGCCGTGAGTGCCAACGCCATCCCGCGCGACATTGAAAAAGGCTTGGAAGCGGGATTTTTCCGCTACCTCACCAAGCCGATCAAGGTGAATGAATTCATGGAAACCCTGGCGGTGGCTCTGGAGCACTCCGAGAAAGGTGGAGGCGTTGCAGACTCCTTATAAAATTTGGGGCAGCTTGCTTGCCGCGCTGCTGCTGGTGGCGCTGGGAGCGGTGGGTTTGTTCTGGGCCTGCGGTCAGATTGAGCGTGCCGCAGACAGGCGGCAACAGACGCACCTAACCATCATACGCGCCCAAGATTGCCTCTCTGAAGTCAAGGATGCCGAGACCGGCATGCGCGGTTATGTTCTTACAGGTGACGACGATTTTCTCGAACCCTATAAGGTGGTTCAGGGGGAACTGAAAGAGCGGTTGCATGGTCTGAGAAAGCACACGACCCGTCCAGATGCCCGTGCGCATCTGGACACCGTGGCTCCATTGCTTGATGCAAAATTAGCGCACTTGGCTCAGGTCATCGAGCTGAATGACAAGAATGACACGGCGGGAGCGATCGCCCTTGTCGCCAGTGGACAGGGCAGGCGGCTCATGGATGCGATCCGTGAGGAGATGACCGCCTTCGGCCAGATCGAGGAAGCTGCGCTGGCAAAGCAGGAATCCGACTTCCACTTGAGACTGCGAAATTTGTTCGCCGCCGTCACGCTTTCCAGTCTGCTCGCGCTGGTGCTGGCGTTGCTGTTCGCCTGGCTGATGTATCGAGATACCCGGCACCAGCTCAAGAGTCTGGTGCACCAGGAAACATTGCATCTGCTCGGAGTCCAGCGAGACACCAGTCGCGAGTTGGCGATCGCCAAGACCGTCGCAGAAAAGGCCAATCTCGCGAAATCGGAATTCCTCTCCAACATGAGCCATGAGCTGCGCTCGCCGCTCAATGCGATCCTCGGCTTTGCCCAGCTCATGGAGACTGAAACGCCGCCGCCCACCGCCTCGCAGATGGCGAGCATCGAGCAAATCCTCCACGCTGGCTGGTTTCTGCTGGATCTGATCAATGAAATTCTCGATCTGGCGATGGTCGAGTCCGGGCGGCTCTCGCTCTCGCTGGAAGCTATTTCACTTCCAGAAGTCTTGCGCGAGTGCCAGGAAATGATCGAGCCACAGGCGCAGAAACGCGGCATTCACATGACTTTCCCCGTATTCACGGAGCCCTGTTTTGTTAAAGCGGATCGCACCCGCCTCAAGCAAGTCCTGATCAATCTGTTGACCAACGCCATCAAGTACAATCGCGAGGGCGGCTCACTCATCGTGGACTTCGAGGAAACCGCCAGCGACCGCCTTCGCATCAACGTCAGAGATACAGGCACAGGGCTGGCTCCGGAAATGCTCGCCCAGCTATTTCAGCCGTTTAACCGCCTCGGAAAAGAAGCCACCGCCGAGCAAGGTACTGGAATCGGCCTAGTGGTGAGCAAGCGGCTGGTGGAACTGATGGACGGAAAAATCGGCGCGACCAGCAAAGTAGGAGTGGGCAGTGTTTTCTGGATCGAACTGATCCATGACCCGGGTGCGCACTGGGATCAGCTAAAAGCGGCTACGCAAATAATCTCAGTCGCCCCCGTTTCAGAGGGCGTTCATAAGAGCATTGCGCTCTACGTGGAGGATAATTTGCCCAATCTCCAGCTCATCCAGCGGCTACTCATCCGCCGCTCCGACATTCAGCTCGTCACGGCCAACAACGGCCAAGACGGGATCGATCTGGCACTAGGCTGTGTGCCGGATGTCATCATCATGGAAACGCTCAATTTCACCTTGGAATTCGCAGCGAAGCGTACCGAGACACCCATGGCCACACCCGCCACTCAGCCCGGAGGTGAATTGATCTAACAAAATTCTATGGATCTCACCAGTCAGCGTTTGTCAGAGAAATATCTGGCAGCACTTCGCAGCTACCTCCAGGATGGCAGCACCATCGGCTTCAGGCTGGCTCATGAGTTAGGTGGCGAGGCGGTGATCAATGGCCTAGAGATCCTAGGACTGGCCAGAATCCACGATGCCGCCTTCGAGGTGCTCCTGCCTCCATCTGCCACCCCGGCGGAGCGTGAGCAGCTCGCATTGCGGGCAAGTGGCTTTTTCACCGAGGCCATTATCCCGATCGAGAATACCCACCCCACCGCCCTTGATGCGACTTTGAAAATCGATCAAGCAGCGGACCAACTCCACCAGCACACCCAGGCTCTGGAATACTCGAACCGGGAAATCCGGCAAGAAATCACCACCCGCCAGCTCGCGGAGGCCGCGCTCAAAACCTCCGAAAAATCCACCACCGCCAAGCAAGCGGAATCCCGGATCGTCGAACAACATCTCCAAGAAATTGTCCGAAAAATCCTCTGTGCGAACGAAAAGGAACGCACCATGATGAGCCAAATTTTACAGCACGAGATCGCCCAGGCACTACTAGGCATCAAAATCAAGCTTCTCGCACTAGAGAGCGAAGCGTCCGCTAACCAGCTCAGCCTTTCTGAGAAAATCACCACCACCCATTGGCTGGTAGAAACCTCCGCGCAGACCCTCAGCAACCTCATCCGTGAATTCAGTATCCACCATGCATAACTCACGCGCCAACCTATCGCGACTCTATCAAGCGGCGCTGCGGCTTTACCTGAAGCAGGGCGCCGAGGCGGACTTGGGGCCTGCGCGAAACCTTGGGCACCAAGCCGTTACCCATGGCCTGGAAACCCTTGAAATCGCCCGAATCCACGAGATCGCCGTCGCCTCCCTCATTCTCCCCACCTACACACCCCAGACCAGTGGCGTCCTGCTAGGGCGGGCGGCCGCCTTCTTCGCCGAGGCACTCATCCCCATCGAGAAAACACATCGCGGAGCATCCGAAGCGAACATCCATCTCAATCAAATCATCAAAATCCTCGGTCAGCGCACTACAGAGCTCGCCGCGTCCGTCGTAGAACTCCAGTTAGAAATCCTCCAGCGCAAAGAAGCCGAGCAAGCCCTCCGTACCAGCGAAAACACCTCCAGCCTCCTGCTAAAAAACTCCCTCCGCATGCAGGAAGAGCTCCGCGACCTTTCCCGCCAGCTCCTCACCGCCCAGGAGGAAGAGCGCCGCAGAATCAGCCGCGAGCTCCACGATGTCATCGCTCAAACCCTTAACGGCATCAACGTCCGCCTCGCCACCCTTAAGTCCGCCTCTGAAACCAGTCGTGATTTTCTCAACCTACAAATCGAGAGCACCCAAGCCCTCGTCGAGAAATCCGTAGATATAGTCCACCGCTTTGCCCGCGAGCTTCGCCCTTCCGTACTCGACGATCTCGGCCTCATCCCCGCCCTCGAAGCCTACTTGGGCAGCTACATGGCAGAAACCGGCATACGCACTAGCCTCACCGTTTACCGTGGCATCGAAAATTCAGATATCACCACCCACACCGTCCTCTACCGAATCGCTCAGGAAGCCCTCACCAACGTCGCCCGCCACGCAAAAGCAAGCCAAGCCAGCGTCACCCTGACCGAACACGAGGGCACCATCCGCATGGAAATCACTGACGACGGTATCGGCTTCCAGATCGACGGCCAATCCTGCGCCAAGAAAACCACGCGTCTCGGCCTACTCGGCATGAAAGAACGCATCGAAATGATCGGCGGCAGTTTTGTCATCATCTCATCCCCCGGCCATTCCACGACGATCCGCGTAGAAATTCCAACCAGAACATCATTCCCAGAAAAAGTATCATGAAGACCACCACCATCCTGCTTGTAGAAGATCACCAAATCGTCCGCGAAGGCCTCTGGGCATTGCTACAAAATGAACCGGATTTCCAACTCGTCGGCCAAGCCGAAAACGGACAACAAGCTGTTGCCCTCGTGGACGAATTACTCCCCCACATCGTCGTCATGGATATCGCAATGCCCCTCCTTAATGGCCTCGAAGCGACCCGCCAAATCCTAAAAAACGTACCCACCACCCGCATCATCCTTCTCTCCGCCCACAACGATGACGCCTATGTGCAAAAAGCCATCGCTCTCGGTGTCAGCGGCTATTTGGTGAAACAAACCGCCGCCAACGTTCTACCAGAGGCCATCCGGCAAGTCGCCTCCGGCAAGACCTTCTTCAGTCCGCTTATCGCCAAACGCCTACAGGATCAAGTCCGCAACTCACGCTCCCGCGGCAAGCCTCTCAGCATCGAAGCGCCTTCGCTCACGCCACGGGAAGCCGAAGTCCTCCAGCTCATCGCCGAGGGCAAAGCCAATAAAGAAAGCGCAGTCCTGCTCCACATCAGCATCAAGACTGTGGAAAAACACCGCCAGAGCCTTATGGAAAAACTCAACATCCACGACACCGCCGGCCTCACCCGCCACGCCATCGCCACCGGTGTCATCGAGAGCAGTGTGCAAGTCACGATCTTGTGAGGGGCGGGCATTTCCACTCGCCGCCGGGCTGATGGCACGTTTCACCCCGCATTCCGCTGCGCTGCATGCGGGGCTGGGTCTCTCCTCCGGTGGTAGGCCGCAGCTGGTCGATGTGTCCTGGAACAGTAAGCGCAACCACGATTGCTAGTACCGCCAGAAAGCCCCCGACTACCACTAGCGGGCTAAATTTGTGGCATCACTTGGGTTTCTTGAGAAATGACAGGATGGCGAAAATCAGGAAGACCACAAAGCAGACCTGGGCGATCCAAGCGGCGGTACCTGCAATGCCACCGAAGCCGAGCACGGCTGCAATAATGGCGACGACTAGAAATACTAGGGCGTAGTGAATCATAATTTTGGATTCTATCGGGTGCCGTCCTTCACGGCATCCTTGATTTCTTTGCCAGCGTCTTTGACCGCATCCGAGGTGTCCTCAACGGCGTCGCGCACTTCTTCGTTGGGGCGTCGGTCGAGTGCATCGTTGATGCCGTCTTGCGATTTTCCGGTGGTGGTTTTTTTATTGCAAGCGGGTAAGCACAAGCAGGTGGAGAGGGCGATGAATGAGAGAAGTTTCTTCATGGGGAATATCTTATCCAACGCACAAGGCCATCACTATGGGGTGAAACCCTCATTCGAATCTAACCCGACTTTCGCTGTTAGATTCTCAATGGGGTCAGTCTCAATGGGGTCTCAATGGGGTCAGGTTCCTCATAGCAACATTTGCTCGATATCTTTCAGCTTTTCGAGATTCTGCGGTGTTTTTCTAAAATCTCCCATTAGCCGGCTTAGGGCGCTCGGGTGCCCCATGGCCAGACGCTCGACGAGCCACCGATTGCTG
>JAYTOE010000131.1:0-5649 GCA_043747935.1 Akkermansiaceae bacterium | reverse complement strand
AAGATAGAACGGCCAGTTGAACCGCACGATCGCAAGCATCCCCTGCCAATTACCACGCTTCATACTGCGCCACCTCTCGGTTTCACGATCCTGCCTTTTTCCCAACGGTAATCCACGCCCTCCACCACGAAGGCGTTGGCGAGCACGGGTGTCGCGTCGCTCAGAGGAGCCTCGCGGAAAAGCCCGACCTCCCAGCTTTTCACCGCCACCGGCCGGGGCTTCCACACGCCCCGGCTACCCTCGATCACCACGAATGACCCGTCACTCTCCGGACTGAACGTGAATGGCATCGGTCCCGCGAACCGGCGCGCCGTCCGCCAATCGGGAAAGGGCGAACCCGCTGGTAAACCAGGATCGGGACTCTCCGCATCGAGGCTCAGGTCGAGGCTCACCTCCCCATCCGGCCGCTTCACCACGATCCTCGTCTCCGCGCCCACTTCATCGATGTTCACCAGCGCCAATCGGTAGTTGTAACCGGTCATCAGGTTCCCCGCCCACACCATCGTCCGCTTGTCCGTCTCGCTGCGTATGATTTTCAAGCCCCGCAGGTGCCTGCCCGTCTCGTCCTCCAGCCGCGTGAAAATTCGTGTTCCCGCGAGAAAAAAATCCCTCCCGAGAAATTCAGGGAAACCCGCAGGCCGCAGCTTCCGCGTCCACACCAACGCAACCGTAACAAACCCAAACCCCTCATACGAATCAATCGCCAGTCCCCGCGGAACCAAAGTCCTCAGTGCCTCCTCTGGAAACGCGAACGACACCGCCACCACCCGGTCGAAGCGTGCGACGATGGGAAACGGATGGCGTTTGAGGGCGGAGAGCATTACATGGAGCGATCGAATCGCGCCTACTACGCTGGCACGTAAACCTCCGCACCCGCCTCGGAAAACTCTTTGGATTTCTCTTCCATGCCTTTCTGGATGGCTTCCTCTTCCGCGATGCCTTGGGCGGCGGCATACTGCCGCACATCCTCGGAGATTTTCATCGAGCAGAAATGGGGGCCGCACATGGAGCAGAAGTGGGCGGTTTTTGCGCCTTCCTGGGGCAGTGTTTCATCGTGGAACTCACGGGCTGTCTCAGGGTCGAGGCCGAGGTTGAACTGGTCTTCCCAGCGGAACTCGAAGCGAGCCTTGGAGAGGGCGTTGTCCCGGAATTGTGCGCCGGGATGGCCTTTCGCGAGGTCGGCGGCGTGGGCGGCGAGCTTGTAGGTGATCACGCCGTCCTTCACGTCCTTCTTGTTCGGTAGGCCGAGGTGTTCCTTGGGAGTGACGTAGCAGAGCATCGCGCAGCCGTACCAGCCTATCATCGCCGCGCCGATGCCGGAGGTGATGTGGTCGTAGCCGGGGGCGATATCGGTCGTCAGCGGCCCGAGCGTGTAGAAGGGAGCCTCGTGGCACCACTCAAGCTGCTTGGCCATGTTTTCCTCGATCATGTGCATCGGCACGTGGCCGGGACCCTCGTTCATCACCTGGCAGCCCTTCGCCCAGGCGCGGGTGGTGAGCTCGCCCTGCACCTGGAGCTCGCCGAACTGTGCCTGATCATTCGCATCCGCGATGGAGCCGGGGCGGAGGCCGTCACCGATCGAGAAGCTCACGTCGTAGGCCGCGCAGATATCGCAGATCTCATCCCAGTGGGTGTAGAGGAAATTCTCCTTGTGGTGGGAGAGGCACCACTTCGCCATGATCGATCCGCCGCGCGAGACGATGCCGGTCATGCGGCTGGCGGTCATCGGCACGAAGCGCAGGAGCACGCCGGCGTGGATCGTGAAATAATCGACGCCCTGCTCGGCCTGCTCGATGAGGGTGTCGCGGTAAAGCTCCCAAGTGAGATCCTCGGCCTTGCCGTTCACTTTTTCCAAAGCCTGATAAATCGGCACGGTGCCGATGGGCACGGGCGAGTTCCGCAGAATCCACTCGCGGGTGGCGTGGATGTTCTTGCCGGTGGAAAGATCCATCACGGTGTCCGCGCCCCATTTCGTGGCCCAGCGCATTTTCTCCACCTCCTCCTCGATGGATGACGCGACGGCGGAGTTGCCGATGTTCGCGTTGATCTTCACGAGGAAATTGCGGCCGATGATCATCGGTTCGCATTCGGGATGGTTGATGTTGAGCGGGATGATCGCGCGACCCGCGGCGACCTCGCTCCTGACGAACTCCGGGGTGATCTCCGCCGGGATGCGCTGCGGGAAACGCTTGAAAATCCCCGGCGTGTAGGGGCTGTCCGGAGATTGGGTAGAGCCGGCGTGCTGCTTATTCAGGTCGTTGCGCACGATGTCCGCCGCCTGATCCGTGATCTTCGTGCGGCGCATGTTCTCGCGGATCGCGATGAACTCCATCTCTGGCGTGATAATGCCGTTGTCGGCGTACCATTTCTGTGTGACCGGCTTGCCCGTACCACGCAGGGGCTGGCGGCGCTCGGCGGTGAGGCCGGGGAACTCAATGAACTTGTTCGCACGCTCCGACTTCGAAGCGAACTCGGCGTGCTTTTCCGTCAGATAGCCGTTGTCTTGCGGTTGGACCTCGCGACCATCGTAGGCCTCCACATCGCCGCGTTTCAGGATCCACTCGCGGCGCAGCGGCGGCAGTCCCTCCTCGGAAGTGCCGCTGAAATCCGGATCACCCCACGGTCCGGAGCAGTCATAGACGCGCACCGCTTCATTTTTCTCGATGCGACCGTTGTAGGACTTCGTGTCGTTGAGGGTGATCTCGCGCATCGGGACGCGCACTTCCGGATGGAGCTCACCGGAAACATAGACGCGGGTGGAGGCGGGCAGTTGGGCACGGGAGGCATCGTGCTTCGTTTCGGTGCCGGTGGATTCTTCGGGGCTGATCATGGTGGTATCGGTTCGGGATCATCCTCCGTCCGGAACCGGGAAAACCACCATGGCTCACCCGACTCCCTCCGGCGGCATGACCCGCTTCAGGTTCGAAGGGTTTTTTCCGCGCGTCGGAAAATCTCGGCCTTCCGTTCGGATGGCTCCCCTGTCGTGGGTCGAATCGTCGGCGTGCGGGCGCGGGCTGTCAAGAACCCGGAACAGGCGCGGCGGGACGCTTGCGCAGCGAGTCCCAACCGTAGAGCGCGATCGCCAGCCAGATCAGCCCGAAGGAAAGCAGGCGCACGGTGGTCATGGGCTCCCCGTAGATTTTCCAACCGATGAAGAACTGCATGGTCGGCCCAATGAACTGGAGCATGCCGAGCGTGCTGAGGCGGATGTTGCGGCTGGCGAAGGCGAAAAGCAGCAGCGGTATGGCGGTGACGAGACCCGTCCCTACAATGAGCAGCGCGTGCGACCAGCTTTGACCGAACGCTTCCGGAACGCTGGAGTGCTCCATAAAAAGCCATACGAGCGCGAAGGGCACGAGCACGCTCGTCTCTACCGCCAAGCCGTCGAGGGCGCCGAGCGTAGAACGTTTCCTGACCACCCCGTAAAGCGAGAACGAGCCACCCAATGCCAACGCGACCCACGGGAAATGCCCGACACCCGGGATTTGCAGCAAGACCCCGGAAAACGCCGTCACAATCGCCGCAAGCTGGAGGCGGCTATGCCTTTCGCCGAACCACAGCGCCCCAAAGAGCATGTTGAAAAAGGGGTTGATGTAGTAGCCCAGCGCACCCTCGATCATGCGGTCGTTCACTGTAGCCCAGACATACAGCAGCCAGTTTCCCCCGATCAGCGCGCCGGAAAGGAAATGCCACGCGATCACCCGGCGGTTCGCGGTGATGCCCTGCCGCCTCAATAGCAGCAGCGGCCACATCGCGAGGAAAGTCCAGCAAGTCCGTTGCGCCACCAGGCTCGCGGTGCCCATGAACTCGAGGTGCTTCCAATAGATCGGCAGTATCCCCCAAAGCCCGAAGGCCATGATCCCCGCCCATAACCCCCGCGCACTTCCCGTCACACGCCCTCGGTAGCCCTTCGATATCCACAATGCAATCGTTCCAAGTTCTTCCCCTTGAAGTTTAGAGTTTAAAATTTAGGGTTTCGTGCGTGTCCGAAAAACGCATCAGCATCCCGAGTTACGCCATGGCACTCGCCCATGTCGCGAGCCTCCGCTCCGAGGATCCTTACCGCAAGGTCGGTGCGGCCGCGCTGGATCACGACAACCGCGTGATCGCCACCGCCTACAACGGCCTCGCACCTGGCTTCAACGCGCCCGACGGCTTCTGGGCCGACCGCGAAGGCCGCCAGAAATTCATGCTCCATGCGGAGATCAACCTCTGCTCCCTGTTCAAGCGCGGCGAGGCGAAGATCGTCGCCACCACCACCATGCCCTGCACCGCCTGCATGCAGACGCTCTGCGCCTACGGCATCAGGGAAATCTACTACCAGGAAATTTACCACGCCTCCGACGCACCGGAAATCGCGGAGCTTTACGGGATCAAGCTGGAGCAGGTGACGGATTTCCCAGTTTCCGGAAATATTTGTCCTTAGAGTTTCACCGCAGAGACGCAGAGTTCGCAAAGGGGCGCAAAGCTCTGGTATTCGCTTATTTGAAATGAAATCCAGCACCTGATTTTCTTTCTCCGCGTCGCCTCTCCGACCTCTGCGTCTCTGCGGTGAACTCTTCCCCCGAATCTCGCCTTGCCCATCCGCCGTTTTTGGGAATCAGGCGCTATGAATCTAGAGCTCACATTCAATGTGGGCTGTGACTGCTAAAGGAGGTATCACTAACCCCGCTGGATCGACGCTCGCCGTGCGCTGCCGCAGCGCATCTCTATATTCCCACCCTCAAATCCCGAATGCTCCACAGCGTCCCCGCCGCCGGAGCGCCGCTGCCGCGCATCCGCCGCGCCCCGTCCTTCCTCCTCTCCGTGAACCTCTCCCTTGCGGCCGCGAATGCCTCATTTACAAACTCCTTGCTCCCGATCACCGCTCCGTCCGTGAAATACCTCACCCGACACCGCAACATCTTCGCCATCGATAGCTCCGGGAGGGGCTGACCCCTGTCTGCCCCACCCTCCAAATACTCCGCATCATTCATCCCCGCCGACCTACCTTCTTTTCTTGTGTCTTGTGTCTCCAAGTCTTGTGTCTGCGAAGGCTTCCTCCCGAGTGCCATCCCCATCGCCCGCCGGTAGATCCGCGAAACCTCTTTCCACTTCTCCGCCTCGAAGCCCGCGCCCTTGTGGCTCATGCACGCGCGGACGATCCCTTCCCTCGATTTCTTCCCGTTCCCCTTTTTCCCGCCTCCTATGGCCTCGCCATATCCGCTCCAACGGTAATCCGCCGGATCGCCCACCATCCCCGCCCGCACCGGATTCAAGTCAATGTAGGCAGCAATCGTCCTCGCCGCCACGCCGCTTTCGACGATCACGCTTTTGTAGCGCTCCTCCCACAAGGTGCCGCGTCGGTTGTGCTCCCGATTAAACCAGCGCGTGAACCTTTGCAGCAGCGTCTTCATGAATTCGCTCAGATCGTGCATCCGGTAGGTGAAACGCGCGCGAATCTCCGCCCCCAGCGCTTCATCTCCCTCATTCCGGGCGGTATCCAGCTCTTTCGCCACCGTATCCACGAAGGCCTCGGAATACAACGCGGCCAGCCGTTTCAACAGGAGTCCATCGGAAATCCCGCCCTCTGGCGCAGGCGGAACCTCCAGCAGCACATGGAAATGGTTCGACATCACGCAATACGTCAGCACCCGGCAGCCCGTGAAA
>JAYTOE010000130.1:0-6082 GCA_043747935.1 Akkermansiaceae bacterium | reverse complement strand
ACCGCGTAATCGAGCACCCAGTCGCGGTTGCGTTTCAGGAAAGCGAGGAAGGCCTCATCGCGCAGGATCGCGTTATGGTTCGCGTCGAAAATCCCCCGCGTCACCCGCCATTTCATCTCCATCACCGCCTCATAATCGACGTCTTTCAGTGCGTTGAGGCGTTCCCGATCCGATGCCAGCGCGCCCATGTCCGGCGGCGGATAGCTCATGGCATCCAGCCTCAGGTAAAGCGGATGCAGGGCGAACACGCTGATCGCGGAATACGGGTAGCTGTCCGTCCACGTGCGCGAGGAGGTCGTGTCGTTGATGGGTAGGATCTGGAGCATCTTCAGCCCCACGGCGGCCGCCCAGTCGCCCATCGCCTTCAGATCCGCGAACTCGCCGACCCCGCAGCCCGCCTCGCTGCGGAGGGAGAACACCGGGATCGCCACGCCCGCACCTCGGAATCTCAGATCCGCCGCGCGCCGGAAACTCTCGTCGCAGACCACCACATGATCCGCCCCTTCGCGCGGCTCCAGCACCCGGTTCTCGCCGTCCTCCAGCCTCACGGCGGTTCCCTCCGATCTACTATAAAGCCCGTATTTGTATTCCACCCGCTCTCCCGGCGGCAGTTCCGCCTCCGCTTTCCACAGGTTCTCCGAAACCTCCACCATCGGCAGCGCCCGGGCGTATTCCCACGCTCCCAGCGCTTCATGCCCGCCGATCACACAAGGCACCAGCCCCTCCGGCAGCAGAGCCATCTGGAGCTGGAACTCATGGTTCTTCCCCTTGGAAACGAATTTTCCCAGCTCCCTCGCGCCGCCGCCCACCACCTCGAAAACCTTCGCCTCATACACGCGGTCCACCGTCCCCGCCGAGCGCCAGTCGTCTAGGAAACGCACGCGCGGCGGCGGCGATCCGCCCTGCCAAGCCCATTCCCGCGCCGCCGGTTCACGCAGCGTGATCCCATCCCGCTTGTAAACATAGCCGTATCGTAGCGGCTCGTCCGCACATTCCACCTCCACCTCCCAATGCCCCCCGTCCACCCACCGCATCGGCAACTCCCGCCTCTCCGCCGCGCCTTCTGAACAAATCTCCAGCCACAGCGTTTCACCGATCACCGTCCTGTAAGCCACCCGGAATACGCATTTCATGGGCGATTACCTAAGCCGCACACCGGCCTTTCCGCCATCCCAAATCGGATTATTTCACCGCGAAGGCGCAAAGGCGCGAGATCCCAGCAGGGAACCCCAAAGATCGACTCGGCACCTTTGTGGTTCAACCGCGGATCTGATGCCAGCATGGGCAGCCATCCCCTCTCTCGTCTCCCCGCTCCCTCCATGCGCCTGATAGGCACACCCATCCCCGGGAAGTTGCTTGAGTTTGCCGTGCGGGGAAGAGAGCTGGTCGTCTACATCGCGGAGGACTTCGAAGGTCGAGACGTCTTGTTGGCCAAGCTGGGAAAGCACAAGGCCGGGAAGGTATGTGTCTACATCCGGCGCCTAGCCATCATCGATCTGAAGATCCTGGAGAAGCTGATCGCCCGCTCGGTAGCAGATACGAAGAGTCGCTATCCGCAGCCCAATGAGAACGACACCTGACCATCCGATGAGCCGCCTTCTTGAACCCGAGCTTCCGTTTCGCCGTGGATGAGCCAGGCCTTCCCACCACGTTTCCTCCGTCTGCGTAGTTATCCGAGGCGGTGATCTTTTGGTTTGTTCAAAAGAACCAGGCCACCGCATGGAATACGGCGGCAAAGAGGATGAGCTGGAGGGCGCCGAGGGCGAGCAGGCGGTTCATCCTAGCGTCGGGCGGGAGGGTGAGGACGCCCCAGATGATGCGCATGCCGATCATCAAGACCGGCATGCTGGCGAGGCCGAGGAGCGGGTATCCCATCGCCAGCCAGACCACGCCGAGGAAGGCCGCGCCCTTGATTTCCACCCAGATCACCGCCGCCGCCACCTTCGGGCCGAAACGGACGGCGAGCGTGCGTTTCCCAACTAGAGCGTCGCCCTCACGGTCGCGGAAATTGTTCACCGAGATCAGCACGGCCGAGAGTAGGCCGATCTGCCCGCCTAACAAAACCGCCTCTCGCGGCCATGTCCCGGTCTGTATGAATACCGTTCCCATCACTGCCACAAATCCGAAGAACAGGATCACGAAAATCTCCCCCAGCCCGCGGTAGGCGAGCGGAAACGGGCCGCCGGTGTAGCCGTAGGCGAGGAACAAAGATGGCAGCCCGATCGCCAGCATGGGCCAACCGCGCTCCATCACGAGGAACGCGCCAAAGAACACCGCGCCCAGGAGAAACACGCCTCCTAATCCCATCACCCGTGCGAAGGACATCTCACCTGTCCCTGTCAGCCGCTTCGGCCCCGTGCGCGCTGCGCCGTCCGCGCCCTTTTTCCCGTCCACCGCGTCGTTGAAAAAATTCGTGGCGATCTGGATGCACAGCGACCCGAGCAGCGTGCAGGCCAGCAGCCACCCGTCGAGCTGGCCGGAGAGTTTCCAAGCAAGCACCCCGCCCACCCACACCGGCACGACGCCGGCGGCGAGGGTTTTCGGCCTCGCGCCGGAGATGATGGCTTTGAGAAGGGTTCCGGAGGTCATGGAATAGGAAGTTATGCGGGATGGTGCGACACATCAACGCCGCCGCATACCGAAATCAGGACGGCGTTTGTCGTGTCTCAAGACGGAGATCCCGTCTTACCAATGGGTGGTAAATGACCATGGAATCCTATCGCCCAAGCGATGCGCGGAGTTGCTCCGTGGTGAGGCCGATGGACGGATCTTTATCCATCTCGGCATCGCGGCGGTGGGCTTCCGCGAGACCTTCGTCGTCATCGTATAACAAAGCGGGAAGGGATTCGAGCAGGCTAGCCGCAAGCTTTGCCCGCTGACTATCCGTGAGTTCCATGGCTTGGGCTTCGATTTCCGCTAAGGCTGGCATGACATTTATCTACCCCTTTCCATGTTCCGATTCAACACGGATTTGAAAAGGAAGGTGATCGGATTGATCGGATCATGATCTGTCACGCGCTTCCAGAAACTCCTCAGCCGTCAGGCCGATATCCTTGATGATTTGGCGGAGCAGGACGGGAGATACGTCTTTTCCCGGGTGATTCGGAACCGTGGTGCACCGACCGTCCGGATGCCGGAATTGCATGTGCGAACCACGCTGCCTTGCCAGCGCGAATCCCAAGGTTTCCAACACCCGACAGACTTCTCGCGGTTTCAGGATGGGGATTTTGGCCATGGCTCAGGCCGCTACCGTGATGCTTTGGGTTCCCACGAACTCGGCCTGCAAGTCCGGGTCCCCATCCTCCAACAGCATTTCGATAACCTCCCTGAGGTTTTCGTGGAGTTCGTCCAAAGTTGATCCCTGTGAGTGCGCTCCGACGAAACCAGGCACGTGACCGACGTAGAGTCTCGTGTCCGGACATTTTTCGATCACAGCGGTGTATGCTTTCATGAGTTGCAGCGTAGCCGCAAACCCGGCTCCATCAAGAACAACCGCCGCCACCTCACGGAACCCTCGGAAACTTCGAGAAATCCGGTGCGCGTTTTTCGAGGAACGCCTCTTTCCCCTCCCGGCCTTCCTCGGACATGTAGTAGAGCAAAGTCGCGTTGCCGGCGAGGTCGAGCAGGCCCATTTGGCCGTCGCAATCGGCGTTGAGGGCGGACTTGAGGCAGCGCAGGGCGAGCGGGGAGTGGCCGAGCATTTCGCGGCACCACTTGATCGTCTCGGTCTCCAGCTCGGCGAGGGGGACGACGGTGTTCACCAAGCCCATATCGAGCGCTTGCTGAGCATCGTATTGGCGGCAGAGATACCAGATCTCCCGCGCCTTTTTCTGGCCGACGATGCGGGCGAGGTAGCTGGAACCGAGGCCGCCATCGAAACTCCCGACCTTCGGGCCGGTCTGGCCGAAGCGGGCGTTGTCCGCCGCGATGGTGAGATCGCAGACGATGTGCAGCACATGCCCGCCGCCGATCGCGTAGCCCGCGACCATGGCGACAACCGGCTTCGGCAGGGAGCGGATCTTTTTCTGGAGATCGAGCACGTTGAGGCGCGGCACCCCGTCGCCACCAATGTAGCCCGCGTGGCCGCGCACCTTCTGGTCGCCACCGGAGCAGAACGCGAGATCGCCCTCGCCGGTGAGAATGATCACGCCGACCTGCGGATCCTCATGCGCCATATCGAAGGCACGCAGCATTTCCGTGACCGTCAGCGGGCGGAAGGCATTGCGCACCTCGGGGCGGTTGATCGTCACCTTGGCGATGGCGCCGTCCTCCGTCGTCTCGTAACGGATGTCTTCGAAGTCATGTTTGGAAATCCACATCGCGGCGGAATCTTGCCCGCGATCCATCCGGGAGCAACCGTGAAAAAGGAGATGATCTCACAGCGTGCCGTTCAGCAGCAGTTCCCGCACCTTGTCGGGATCCGGCACTTCGATTTCGACATCTCCTCTTTTAGGGTCAGAGCAGAATGTTGGAGTGAGGCCAGCTTGGCGGGCTTTCACAGCATCCTCGCACCAAACAGGATCACGGCGGCGAGGGCGAGGAAGATGAGGCCGAGGGCGATCTTGACGGAGAAGGTGTGGCGGGTCTGGAAGTCGATGAGCGCCTTGTTGCTCATGCCGGTGAAGGCCATGGCGATGATGACGATGAGGGGGGTGATGAAGGCGAGGTTGTAGGCGAGGAGCCATGCGACGGCGTCGAGCTTGCCCTGCTGGATGCTGTAGATGATGGGGGCGTAAACCTGGCCGGTGCAGGCGAGTTCCAGGAAGGAGATCAGGATGCCCGCGACGAAGGCGGCGATGACGAAACGCCGTGCCTTCGCGCCGGTGCGGACGACGCCGCGGATGCGGTCTTTCAGGAAGGCGGGCAGGGTCAGCGACATTTCGTCGAGCTTTCCGGCGCGGGCTTTTGCGGCATCGCGGAAGGAAATGAGCGCGGCGACGAGCGCGAGGCCGGCGAAGCCCCAGTCGAGGTAGGGCTTGATGCCAGAAATTTTATCCGTCATCTGCTCAAGGATGCTGTGAAGGGCGAGACCTGCGAGGAAGTAGGCGAGGAAAACGGCGGAGATGAAGGCGACGCCGACCATCAGCATTTCGCGCGGCGAGCGGCGGGCGATCTGGAGGTAGGAGAGGAAGAAGATGATCGTGGCGAAGGCGCAGGGGTTCACGCCATCAATGAGGCCCGCGAGCAGGACGACCGGGAGCGTGAGGGATTTGTATTTTTCCTCCACCTTATCCTTCGCCTTGGCGATTTCCGGCTCGCCGACATCGGCCCACGCATCGTCCTGCGGCATATCCATCGTGGAGGAGAGGAGTTTCCCGACGGCTGGCGGGGTGAGGTCATCGCGGACGAGGAAACCGGCCTGCGTGAAAAAAGCGGGCGCGATGTTGTGGTCGGCGGAGGGGACGTTGAAGCGCGCGCAGAGGGCTTGGTTGAGGAGAGTGCTGCGAGTCTCGTTGATGTTGTGGCGCTCAGTTTCGAGTAACGGGAAATCCGCCTTCAAGGTCTCCAGCAGGCGGCTGGCCTTATCGCATTCCGCGCAGCCCGGCTTGAAGAAATAGATGATCTTGAGGGTCTCGCGGGCGACTTCGGTTTTCTCCTCCTCTTCCGGCGCGGCGGTGACCTGTGTGGCATCGCCTTTTTCCACAGCGGCAGCGGCAAGCGCGGCGAAGCTGGCGAAACCGGACTCCTTCTTCTTTCCCCCGGACACCCTCGCAACGATGGCCGCCATGTATTGCGGATTCACTTCCTCCGGGTTCAGCGCCGAGACGATGGGAGCCAGCCCGGCGCCGAGGCGCTGCTGGTTTTCGTGCATCCAATCCGCGATGCGGTAAGACGCCCGCTCGTCGGCGGGACGCGCGCGCAGAAGGATCGCGAAGGCCTCCACATCGATCTCCTGCCCGTGCGAAAGCAGGGCGAGCATGGATTCGAAACGAACATCCGGCGAGGGATCGGTGGCGGCCATCTTGGCAAGGGCGTCCGCCTCGGTGCGGTGGATGCGGCGCGATGAGCGGTCGGAGTTCCAGGAGTTGTCGCTCTGAGAATGGACGTCATCGAAGCGGTGCTGCCATCCGGAATCCATGCG
>JAYTOE010000129.1:0-16022 GCA_043747935.1 Akkermansiaceae bacterium | reverse complement strand
TTTTCAGAAATCGTCCCCGAGGTCGGGTCTGCGGTCGTTGGCGAGCATGTCGAGTAGGGTGGCTTCGCCGAGGCGCAGGCCGTTCTGGTAGACGACGGGTGGGAGCGCAGCGGGCAGTCCGCAAGCCCCCTTTTTCAACATTCGCGCCCCGTGACGGACACCTGCAGGCGTACCTGGAACGTGGAGATGGGACACGCGGCATGGGGGAAGGCGGCGGCGAGATGGCGCAGGGTCATGGGATCGGCGTGTCCGTCGCCACGACCCGGCGGCGCGGCCACCAGCCCGAGGCGGGCGCGGACATGGCTGGTGAGATCGCGCCATCTTGCGAGCCAGCGGCAGGCCGTGCGCCGCGAGAAGGCCGGCAGCGAATCCCGCCACGCGGCGTGGGCGGAGACGGCCACCGCACGACCCTCAAGGAGACCGAAAAGCTGATAAGTCCCGTAGCGAGCAATACGGGATGACATCCTGCCAATGGACCGGGAATGTACGCCCGCAGCCTAGTTTCGAATGCCGGTTGGAGCAAAAAAACGCAGAGCCCGAGTTACCGTTCCGTGACCGGCGGCGGCGTGGCCGCGCAGGTATCCGTGGGCGATCAGGGTCTCCCCGGCTCCACAAAACCGGCAGCCAGCAGCACGGGTTTCTAGGCGGAAATCCAGCAGTGCAAGCGAGTCCGGGGCAAGGAAAGGGATGAACTTCATGGCGGAGTTCTTGGCGGATGGCGGCACGACCGGCAACTCCGCTTTTGTGGCGTTGTAACAAGCCGCCCGTCTCAATAAGACGCAGCTACCGGCGTTCCACGGCACGGAACCAAGCCGGAAAACCACTGTTCAAACCCGTCTCAATAAGCAAACCGGCTCCGTGGAACAATAGTGCTGGATTAAGGCGGTGTTTCAGGCAGGATGACCCGGTGTCAATTCGGCCAAAAAACACCCAAAAACACGACCCATGGTTGGAAATTCACAACTACGGGCAGTAGCACTGCTCCTGTCCATACCCTGCGGGTATTCTCGGCTACGAAACTCCTTTGCCATCCGGGTGTCGCATTTTAACATTTTCCTCGGGCTGGCAGACGTTGAGTCACTGATTCCGCGACCACGCCCCCGGTTTTCCTCCTTTCCCTGCGGTTGCGGATTTGGGAGAAATCGTAAGCCTTGCCCCGCCGTATTTCCATTTTCCTGACGACCCTGTCAAAAGTGTTGTCAAAAGTGTCAGAGAAATTGTCAAAAGTGTCAGAGAAATCAGTGTCAAAAGTGTCAGAGAAATAATCAGAAATATCGTGGACACGGGGATTTGGTAGGGTAGGATGCGCACATGAGAGCGAAAAGATGGACGTTTCAGAGTGCGGATCCGGTGTGTAAGCCGGCGCTTTTTCATTGCGTTTCAAGGGTGGTGGACAGGCGGTTCGTTTTTGGGGACGAGGAGCGGGAGGCGTTCCGGATGTTCATGCGGATGTATGAGAATTTCAGCGGCTGCCGGGTGCTTTCCTACTGCGTGATGTCGAATCATTTCCATATTCTGCTTGAGGTTCCGCCGATGGAGGCGGGTGGAATTTCCGATGAGAAGCTGCTCGGCAGGCTCGCTGCGATTTATCCGGAGAACTTCGTAAAAGGGGTGGCTGACGAGCTTGCTGCGGCGAGAGCGGAGGAGGGATTGGTCGAAGGGAATGAAGCGAGGGTGAAGGAAATTCACGGGCGTTTCACTTACCGGATGCACAGTTTGAGTCGGTTCATGCAAGGGCTGCTGATTCGTTTCACCCGGTGGTTTAACCGCAAGCATGAGCGCTCTGGCACGTTATGGGAGGAGCGATTCAAGAGCGTGATTGTGGAAAACGGCGCGGCGGCGCGGACGATCGCTGCTTACATTGACTTGAATCCGGTGCGGGCAGGGATGGTGGCAGATCCGGCGGATTACCGTTGGAGTAGTTACGGCGAGGCGGTGGGCGGCGGATCAAAAGGCAATGGGAAGAAAGCGCGGGAAGGGCTGGTGCGGGCTTGCATGAGTTACAAGGGCGCAGGCTTCGAGGCGGAGAGGTGGAACGAAGCCTCGCGGATCTACCGGCGGGCGTTAGGCCTGGCATTAGATAGAAAAAGCGGGAGAGCTGAAGCGGGAGTGCCGGGGCACGCAACAAAGAACGAGGCAGAGATGCTGGAGTCGAAAGACAACGAAACGGTGCTTCCTGATCTGGGAATGGCGGACATGTTAATGAAACGAGTACGTTATTTTACGGATGGTGCCGTGATCGGGAGTAAGGCGTTTGTGAATGAGGCGTTTGCGGGGGCGCGGGAGAGATTTTCAGAGAAGAGGCAGGATGGGGCGCGGCGAATGCGCGGGAGCGGGAAGGCGGCGGCTGGCACGCTTTGGAGTATGAGGGATTTGCGGGTGGGGATCTAGGGATACAGCAGCGGTCGGCAAGCATCGATCCTCTGGGGAGGGGCACGCATTTCCACAGGTGCTACTGCGGTGCCTTGCAGGATTTGTGGGATGCGGGGGGGAGAAGACCCATTTGGATTATGATTTCACCGGGCGGTTGCCGAAAGCGGCCTTGAACCGGGGAAAATACCCAGGTCATCTTATTGCTTCCAAAGGCGCTTCCCCCGTTTCATGTTCGGTGCGGTGAAACGTGCCTCCGCCATCCTTTTTCTAACATGCCTCTCCAGCATGCACGCCGCGTCGTTTTCCCCACTCCTCGACTCCGCGAAACGAGCCATGCAGAGCGGCCTCTGGGATGTGGCATCACTGCGTCTGGAAGCAGCCGCCGCTGCGCCGGACGTTCCTCCTGATCGGATCCCAGAGCTCAGCATCATGCTCGGGGAAACCCTAATCAGGAGCAATCGGCCGGACGAAGCGCTTGCCATCTTGGCGGATTCAAACGTGCGCGATCATCCGGAAGCAGGGTTCTGGATGGGGCAGGCGCTGGCCGGAAAAGGTCGCTTCGCTGAAGCCGCCGACACACTTGCCGCTTTCGCTGCGAAACCGGAATCGCCCCACCGGGAGGAAGCCGCCTACACCGCTGCGAATCTCCGCATGTCCCTTTCCCTGCCGGACGCCGCACTCGATGCCCTATCGCTTCTGGAGTCGGTGGATTCGAAGCTGCGGCGGGTAGGAATACTCATCGATCTGGGTCGGACTGAGCAGGCACGCGAACTTTTTCCGAAAGCATCCAGCATTCCCGAATCACTTTCCCGTTTCGCGAACCTGTTGGAAGGACGCCTACTGTTGGGCGAAGGTAAAGCGTCACAGGCCGAGCCGCTTTTCGCATCACTGGTTTCGGAACCCGAAGGACAAAGCCTGGAACACCATAACCTGGCTGCGATCGGCAAGGCGGATTGCATGGCGGCGCAGGGAGATCTGGATGGCTCTACGGAATACTTGCTCACATTCATCCAAGCACGGCCGGAGGCTTCGCTGCTTGCTCCGATTTTTGATCGGATCATCGCCTGGTTGCCCGAAACGATTGCCAATACCGATCACCCGACCTTGGCGCTGCTTTCGGAATGGTGTCCCAAATATCTGCCAACCAGCAGCGGTTTTGTGAACACGGAAACTGATCGTGCTGCGTCCGCATGGCCGCAACTACAGCAACCTCTCACGGATCTCGAAGCATTCTCTCTGCACGCGCTCGCGATCGGGATGCGCAGGGTCGATCTTCCGACCGCCAAAGCGGAAGCATCGACACTTATGCGGAGATTGGGGGTTCTCGCCCCGCAGCACTTCCTCGTGCCTGGCAGCATGATCACCCTCGCTTCGTGGAGGTTGGAGGAGGGCAGGACGACGGCCGCGTTCGATATTCTCGATCACCTCCGGCATAGCGCAAAGTCAACGATGGTGAAAGGCGAAGCCGCTTTTCTGAAAGCCCAAAGCGCATTCGATAAGGGCGATAAGGCCCTGGCAGCAGAACTGTTTCATGAGGCCGCCGAATTGCTTGGTGGTGAGAACAGGGCGGTCGCCGCGCTTAACTCCGCATTATCCGCCTTAGCCATGGATCCGGGGGCATCGATCACCATACAGAACCAGGATCCCGTGGTCACGGAAGAGCTGTCCGTTGATCTTGCCCTCGAGCGGGCTCTCGCCTCGGATACGCCGCAGAAAACCATTTCCGCCCTCGATGCCTTTCTCAAGGAACATCCTGATCACGCCCGATCCGCCGAAGCGAGGTTAGCCATCGCTGAGGCGGCCATTGGCTCGGTGCCACCGGATCTCTCGCTCGCAAAGGCACAGATAGACACTTTGGGGGCATCCGAAAGCGACCTATCCGAAGCCAACGCCACCCGCCTCATCCTCGTCCGCTTGCGGCTGCTTGATCTCTCCGGAGACCCCGCCGCCACCGCGGCTTTTGCCAACGAGATCATCGCCAGGTTTCCTGATAGCCATGCATCATCCGAAGCGTCGCTGACCCTTGGGAAAAACCTGTTCCGCTCCGGGAACTACAACGAGGCTCGCATCGCGCTTGAAAAGCTCGCCGCCTCCGAACCGGGCACCCAGCGCTCCCAAGCCGCCTTGCTCCTCGCCGCGCGTTCCGCCGCTTTGGGTGCCACCGCCCAATCCCGCGAGGAATCACTTAAGCTTTATGACAAAACAATGGGGATCGAAGGTGCGCTGAAGTCGCTCGCCCTGGTGGAAAAAGCTCGTTTGCTTATCGATATGAACCGCCTTCCCGTCGCGATCGAATCGCTGACCGCCGCATACGACTCCGCGGCACCCGACGATCCCTCACGCTTTTCCACCGGACTGCTCCTCGCCGAAGCGACCTATGCACGCGGTGATACCGATCCGGACAGCCTAGCGAATGCCTTGCGTATTTACGACAGCCTTCTTGAAGCGTCATCCGGCAATTCTTCGCGCTTTTTCCGCCTCCAATATCTGCGCGGACTTACCCTCGAGAAGCTTCCCGATTCCAAAGACCCCTCGAAAAATCGCCTCACCGAAGCGCGGGAGGCTTACTTTTCCGTGATCGACCGACCGACCGATCCCCCACCCGCCGAGTGGGAGTGGTTCGAGCGCAGTTGTTTCCGGCTGCTGACCATTTTGGAGACGGAGGAGGATTGGAAAGCAGCCATCGAGATCGCCGGCAGGATTGCGGCGTTCGGCGGTCCGCGCGCCGAAGAAGCCGCCACCCGTGCCCGGCAGCTCCGCCTCAAACATATGATATGGGAGGACTGATCCTTCGCAAACACTCGACAGGCCAAGACCTCACCACCAGAATATCTGCAACGCATGTTGAATTGTCCACGCTGGTTGCTCCCGATCACCTCCCTTGTTTTCGGAGGTCTCGCGATCGCGTTTCTCGTCCCCCTGGAGGCGGCGTCCGTAAAGGAGCATTTGGAGGGGTTTCCTGACTCCGACATCCTTGCCCATAGTCTCCGCCCGTGGATACTTGGCCTGTTATGTTTGATGCCTGCGATCGGTGTCGCCGCATACCATCTGGGCACCACATTTGACCGCTATCTAGCCCGGCAGTTCACGGCGATTTTCCTCATCTGCCTTGGTGCACTGTTCGGCCTGTGGCTGCTGTTCGACCTGAACGACAACCTCAGTGATTTCAAGGGCACGAACCGCTACCTCTCTGTAGTCGCCTTCTATCTCTACCGCTCGCCTGCGATTCTGATGGTGATACTTCCCTACACCTTGCTGCTTTCGTTGATCTACGGCTTGGGAAAATTTTCGAAAAGCAACGAGATCATCGCGATGATCCAGAGCGGGACGGGAATCGTCCGCTTGTCCGCGCCGTTGGTATTCGCCGGGCTTTGGTGCAGCATTTTCCTGCTGAGCCTCAATTACCATTGGGCTCCGCATGCAGAGGGCAAGCGCAGCGAGATGGTCGCCCGCGCGAACGGCTGGCCGATCTACGACGCCAAGAACGTCCTCTACCGTGATCCCGCCTCCCAGCGGCTATGGATGGTCGGCGCATTTCCCGACAACTTCCAGCAAGGCGGCCAATTGTACAATGTGGAGATCACCACCATGAATCCGGACAACACGCTTGAAAGCCGCATGACATCCCCGCGCGCTTACTGGAAGCGCGAATCCCGGGAATGGACATTCGAGGAACCGATCATCACGCGCTTTGCCACAGGCGAATCCCCTGTTTATGAAAAGCATGAGGGCTCCTTTCTCCTCAAAGACTGGAAGGAAACACCCTCCCAGATCATTAAGCCAGGCCTCAGCGTGGAGCATCTGGGCATTCCGGAGCTCAGTTCCTGGCTCGCCTCGCCCCTTGCCCGGCAGACGGTGTCGAACAATGCCACCTACCTCACCCATTGGCATTACCGCTGGGCGCTGCCGTTCACCTGCGTGGTCACGGTATTACTTGCCGCGCCGCTCTCGATCCACTTCTCGCGGCGCGGCGGCGGCAGCGGGATCTTTCTCGCCGTCCTTTTCTCCGTCCTGATGATTTTCTTCTCCAGCATCGCACTCGCACTCGGTGAATCCGCGCTGCTCCCCCCGCTGCTTGCCGCATGGCTTCCCAATATTGGCTTTGGCTTGCTCGGGCTTTGGCTCTACCACCGTCGCCTGACCGGACGCCCCATCTACCAGTCCTTCAAACGCCTTCTCACCGTCAATCACTGAAACCCACCCATGGCACTCAACGAAACCTGGCACCTGCGCTCCCGAGCCCGCCAATGCTCCGCAACCGATACCCCCTTCACCGAGGGACAACCCATCGTCACCGCGATCTTCCCCGATCCCGAATCCTCCGGCTACCTCCGAAAGGATTTCTCGGAAGAGGCATGGAAACAGCGTGGCGAAGAGGATGAGGCAGCCTTCTCCTCGTGGCGCACCAATTACAGCCCGATCGTGATCAGCGAGAATCCGCAGGCCGTCACCAAACAGGGCGCGGAGGAACTTCTGCGCACGCTCGTCGAGGAGGATCAGGAACACACGGAAAACACCCGCTACATCCTCGCCCTCATGTTGGAGCGGCAGAAGCTCCTCCGGGAAACCGACTCCCAACCCACCTCCGGCGGCACCCTCCGCATCTACGAGCACCGCAAGACCGGCGAGGTATTCATCGTCAAGGATCCCAACATCGCCCTCGATCAGGTGGAGAAAATCCAGGAAGAGGTCATCTTACTGCTCTCGCCCCAGCCCCTCCCCCCAGCGGACGCGGCGGAGGAAATGCAGCCAGCGACGGAAGAGCCATCGGTGATCATGCCAGATCCCGATTGACAATTCATAAATTAAATTAATGAATTGCTGAAAGCATCATGAATCAATTTAAAATTACTAGAAAAAAAATCCCACTGTTTGCTTGTGGAAGCCTTCTCACCTCGATTGCCTCCGCGCAAGATACAACTGGAAATGTGATCGATTCTGGCAATAGTGCGTGGATTCTTACAGCTACCGCACTTGTTTTATTCATGACGATGCCTGGTTTGGCTTTGTTCTACGGAGGTCTGGTGCGAGGGAAAAATTTTCTTTCCGTGCTTGGCCAATGCGCTGGAATTGCGTTCGTCGCTTCATTACTTTGGATCGCTGGAGTGTATAGCTTAGCATTCAAAGGTGATGGAAAATGGATCGGTGATTTCAGTGCTGCATTTTTACATAACATACCTCTCAATGCAGCGGCTCCCAACACAACTATCCCAGAATCTTTATTTCTGATATTTCAAATGACCTTTGCGATCATCACGCCTGGACTCTTCGTTGGCGCGGTGGTGGAGCGGATGAAATTCGGTGCAATGTTACTTTTTTCTGCGCTCTGGTTGATCTTCGTTTACGCCCCCGTTTGCAAATGGGTGTGGGGAGGAGGATGGCTGTTTGACCTCGGAATCAAAGACCTCGCTGGCGGAATTGTCGTCCACGCCACAGCAGGTGTCACGGCTTTAGTATTGGCGATTATGTTAGGTAAACGCAAAGGATTTCCGCAACACCCACATCCGCCGCATAGTCCTGCCATGGTTTTTATCGGCGCCGCGATGTTATGGGTAGGGTGGTTCGGATTTAATGCAGGGAGCCAACTCGCCGCCGGAGCGAGTGCTGGCATGACAATGCTCGTCACCCACTTATCCGCGTGTAGTGCCGCATTGGTTTGGATGTTGTTAGAGAGAATACGTAATGGCAAAGCTGGCATCATCGGCATGGTGACAGGCTTGGTAGCTGGCTTAGCAACGATCACTCCAGCCTCCGGTGATGTAGGACCAGTGGGAGCAATTGCCATTGGTTCCATTGCAGCAGTGATCTGTTATTTTTCAGTTAGCTTGATTCGTGAAAAGTGGCACATTGATGATTCTTTAGATGTGTTTGCCGTTCATGGAGTGGGCGGAATTCTTGGGACAATTTTGTTAGCGTTTTTTGGCCAACCGTATCTCGGCGGATTGGGTAATGTGAAACCGCTAATGACTCAGCTGGGCATCCAACTAACAGGACTGGGCGTGACAGTCGTCTGGTCAGCAGTGGCTACTATTTTGATCGCATTGGTGGTGAAAAAAACAATTGGTTTGCGCATCACTCCCGAGCAAGAAAACGAAGGTCTAGATCGGGCAGAACATGGCGAAAATGCCTATCCGATGGAATCGTGATTTGCATTAGGAATTTTATTCACGATTCGCTACGCTAAGAATCCATTTATTGAGGTGGCGAAGACTGGAGGGCGAGGAAATGGGGGTTGCAGGGGAGAATAGGCTACAGCCTAACGTGAGAAAGGGACTTCACTCCCAATGTGCGCGGGAACGGGTGAACTGAAACCTATACTCCGGGTGGCGGGGCATCCCCATTCGCCGCTGCTTGTAAGCAAACGCGCCCCGGAACGCCACAAAAAAGGCGTCCCGCTTCATCAAGCGGAACGCCTTTTCCGTGAAATCGCAAATCAATGCTCGCGGCAGAATTGCTCGAAGCGGGTGAGGCCTTCGTTGAGGACGTCGAGGGTGGTGCAGTAGCTCAGGCGGATGCCCTCGTCGTAGCCGAAGGCGATGCCAGGGACGGCCGCGACCTTGTAGCGGGAGAGGAGCTTGTCGCAGAGGTTCATGGACTTGATGCCCATCTGGCCGGTGTAAACGAAGAAGTAGAATGCGCCCTTCGGCTCTACGACGCGGATGTTGTTGATCGCGCTGAGGCGGGCGAACATGAACTGGCGTTTCACGTCATACTCACCGCGCAGATCCTCGATGAAGGTCTGGTCTCCCTGGAGTGCGGCGAGCGCACCGTATTGGGCGAAGGTGGTGGCGTTGGAGACCGAGTGGTTCTGCACCTTGTCGATGGCATCCGCGATGGCCTTCGGCGCGGCGGTGTAGCCGAGGCGCCAGCCGGTCATCGAGTAGGCTTTCGAGAAGCCGTTGACGGTGATGGTGAGATTGTAAAGATCCTCGCTGAGGGAGGCGATGGAGACGTGCTCGGACTCGCCGTAAACGAGTTTTTCGTAGATCTCGTCGGAAAGGATCACGATGTCCTCTTCCAGCGCGATCTTACCGAGGGCGAGCAGCTCGGCCTTCGTGTAAACCGCTCCGGTGGGATTGCCGGGGGAATTGATGATGACCATCTTGGTGGCGGGGGTCATCGCATCCTCGAACTGCTTGGCAGTCATTTTCCAGCCGGTCGATTCCTTGGTCTCGACGAGCACGGGGATGCCGCCGGCCATGCGCACCATTTCCGGGTAGGAAACCCAGAACGGCGTCGGGATGATGACCTCATCACCTTCCTCGACGATGGCGAGGATCGCGTTGAAACAAGCCATCTTTGCACCGGAGGTGACGCAGATCTGGTTCGGGGCGTAGTTGATATTGTTGTCCTTCTTGAATTTCTCCGAAAGCGCCTGGCGGAGCTCGGGGATACCGCCGGACGGCGTGTATTTCGTGCGACCTTCCATGAGTGCCTTGACGGCGGCTTCCTTGATGAAGGTTGGGGTGTCGACCTCGGGCTCGCCACCGGCGAGAGCGTAAACTTCCTCGCCATTTGCGATCATGGCCTTGGCCTGCGCGGTGACGGCGAGTGTGAGGGAGGGGGAAACTTTATCGATACGTGATGAGATGCTGTGCATGGTTGGCGCTTGGATTATTGTGGCGCACGCGGCGGCGGCGCAACAGTCCTATGATGCACCCCCGAAACGGCGGCGCTTGTTGTGGCGGCGGCGTCCGGCGCTGGCAAGCGAAATGGTGGTGAAATCCAGAGTCCTATTTCCCGAACACCACCACATCCCCATGGCTGGCGTGGAGGACGACCTCGTCCCCGGTTTCGTGGATCAGGTGCGGGTTCATTTCCACCACCTGCTGGCGGCCGATGGGTGTCTCGACAAGATACTCGATGCGCTGGCCAAGGTAGCTGCGGGCGTTGATTTTCCCGGAAACCTCGTTCTCGCCGCCAGATTTATGGAGGCGCCAAGCCTCAGGACGGATGGAAACGGTGGCCGCCTCCCCCGCTTTCGCCTGCCAGCCCGGTACGGTGATTTTCCCGACCAGGGCGGCTCCGCCGACCTTTACGAAACAGAAGCCGTCGTGCATTTCCATCACCTCGCCCTCGACGAGATTCGTCTCGCCGATGAACCCGGCGACGTAGGCGTTCACCGGCGTGCGGTAAATTTCCTCGGGCGTGCCGACCTGCGCGATTTTCCCTCCGGAAAGCACGGCCATCCGATCCGCCATCGCGAGTGCCTCCTCCTGGTCGTGGGTCACGTAGATGCCGGTGAGGCCGTTTTCCTTCACGATGCGGCGAATCTCGCGGCGCATCTCCACGCGGAGCTGGGCGTCGAGGTTCGAGAGCGGCTCGTCGAGCAACAGGCAGCGCGGCTTCACCACCAGTGCACGGGCGAGGCTCACACGCTGCTGCTGGCCGCCGGACATCTGGTCGATAGAGCGGTCGCCGTAGCCTCCTAGCCTCACCATTTCCAAGGCCTCGGCCACCCGCCGCTTGATTTCCGCCTTCGGGACTTTCCGTTCTTCCAACCCAAAGGCGATGTTCTGCCCCACGTTAAGGTGCGGCCACAGCGCGTAGCTTTGGAAAACCATGGCCGCCTCGCGCTTGTGCGGGGCGAGCGCGGTGACATCCGTTTCCCCGAAAAAAATCTTCCCGTCGGTGGGTGTCTCAAGTCCGGCGATGCAGCGCAGCAGGGTGGTCTTCCCGCAGCCCGAACCGCCGAGGAGGAAAAATAACTCCCCGGCTCCGATCTCAAGATCTAACCCGTCCAACGCAGTCACCGTTCCCCCGAAAACCTTGCGCACATTTTCAATCCGGATCGCTTCCATATTTCCGCGCTCACTATCCGGCCAGCTCGCCGCCCATTGCAAGCCTCCGTGCGTTTACCCTTTCGTTTGACTTGGATCGCTCAACGAACCACCATCCCCGGCATCGAACATGAAAGCCTTCACCATCCCCTTCTCAGTCGTCCTTATGCTCTCCTTGAATTGCGTTCGTGCGGATGATGAGGTGATCAAAAAAAAGGGCATCTGTCTTGGCGGCGGCGCTGAATCGCAGAAGCGGATCGAAGCCCTGAACGTCGGCTGGCACTACAACTGGACACCCACTTGGAAAGGTAAAAAAATCAAGGACACGCCTTTCGTGCCTATGATTTGGGCCAACAACCAATGGTCAACTCCCGCGCTCAAGGATCTCCGCGTCGCGAAATCGAAGGCTGACGAAAGCCCGCTCCTCGGATTGAACGAACCGGACGGCAAGGAGCAGGCAAACATGAGCGTAGCAGCCGCGCTCGCTTTCTGGCCTCAGTTGGAAAAAACGAATCGCCGACTCGGCAGCCCGGCCACCGTTCACCCGGACAACGAGTGGATGAAGTCTTTCATCAAGGGTGCCGATGAAAAGGGATACCGCGTGGATTTTATCTGCATACATTGGTATGGGCAGAACGACGCGGACAAGTTCATCGAGCGCCTAGAGGCCATTCACAAGCTTTACGACAAGCCGATCTGGATCACCGAGTTCGCCATCGCCGATTGGTCTGCGAAGAGCAGCAAGGACATCGAGCATAGACCGCAGGACGTGTTGACTTTTATGAAATTGGTTCTCCCGAAGCTGGAGAAGCTCGACTTCGTGGAGCGATATGCCTGGTTCCATGCTCCGCCAAACCATCCGAAGCTCGGGGCATCCGCCCTTTTCGATGCTAAGGGCGAACTCACCGAATTGGGTAAATTCTACTCCTCCTTTGGGGAGTAAATCGCCGATTTCCCCGTATTAAAATCGGGGGATTCGTCAAAATCTACGCGATCACGTAATGGTTCGTAGGGGGAAACTGTCCTACAAACGGGACATCCAACCGCCGTTGGAGATTAAGTCCCGTTAATTAAAGCACCCTGCCCCCATGTCACCCACACCCACCACGCCGACCGAGCTGATCTCGGTGGCCGAACTTTTGCCTGCGTTCGAATTCGAAGGCCTGATCGCCCATGGCGATTCCGGCTCGGTTTTCAAAGCCCGCCAGCGCTCGCTCGACCGTGATGTCGCGATCAAGTTCATCCCGCTCGAATCCAGCGCCGACCGTTCGTGCGCAGCCGGAGCGAAAGCGATGGCAAGCCTCGCACATCCCAATCTCATCCGCGTGTATGACTCCGGTGAGGCGGGCGGATTCTTCTACATCGTCATGGAATACGTTCCCGGAAAATCGCTAGGGCATTCCGCACGGGGGAAAGCCATCGAGCCAAGGCAAGCTTCGCAGATCGTGATTGCAGCCTGCGAAGGTCTCGCCCACGCCCATGCGAGCGGAGTGATCCATGGAAGCATCAAGCCATCCGACATTCTGCTTACTGCCAAGTGCGAGCCGAAAATCGGCAATTTCGGCGCGCAGCTCCAAATCGCAGGCGATGTCTGCCCGCGTTCGGATGTTTTCTCACTCGGTCTCATTTTGCGTGAACTGCTCACCGGAGTTGCCATGGACGCCGAAGCATCGGCCCGTGCCGTGTTTCCGGATCTCAGGCTGGCAGCGATCTGCCGCAAGGCCACCCATCCCGACCCCGCGCAGAGATATGAGGACACCACCTCCCTCGGCGATGCGCTCACACGCGCCATAGCACCGGTCGAGACCGCTCCCTCTGCACAGAAGCGGCAAGCATCGCCCTTGCTTCGCCCGAAGCCCGCACTGGTGGTCAAAGGAGGCTACGCCGGCCATGCTCTCGTCAGGAACTGCGCCGTCATCGCCTGTCTCCTTTTCAGCATCTACGGCCTGTGGGGCTATCACGAGGCGCAGCAGGAAAGGCTCACCCGCCTGCAACTAGAGGAGAACGCCAAGCCGAAGGTGATCTTCGCCATGCCTGCGTCGGACGTTGCGGAGGGCATGGCGCTTGTGAGCTGGGACCGCTGATTGGCGTTGACGGCATGATGCGCGCCGAACATACGTCCCGCATCATTCTTTGAAGAAATTATTCCGCCACCTGTTCGTTTTTCTCGGCTGCCTGCACCTGATCGGCGGCCCGAACGCGATTCTTCAGGTTTATGCGTGGACGAGCATGTTGGTAAGCTATTCCCAGGAAAGCACACTCACTCAGGCTGTTACCGATACATTCTCCGGAGAAAAGCCCTGCTGTCTCTGCAAGAAAATCGCGGCCGCGAAGTCCTCCGAAAAGGAAGACAAAAACGCGCCGCTGCCACCCGGTTCTACGAAACTCTTCCAGGATCTCTTCCCGCCCACCCTCGCAACGCTGAAAGATCCTTTCTCCTTCCCCTTCCCGCAACCGCCCTTCCCCAACAGGGTCGATCCGCTTTCGCCGCCCGCTTTCGGGCCGCCTGTTCCGCCGCCAAGGTGTTGAGCCGGCTTGATCAACCGTAGCTGCGGCGTCTCGCCGCAGGCCGTGCCAGCCCCGTCCCGGGGCTGTGGCTGCATTTCCGAACAACCCGGACGCATCGCGTCCCAACCCATATATCATCATGAAAATTTACCATATACTACTACTCACCACCACCGTTGCTCTCTCTGCACCAGAGAGACTAGCCCCAACCGTCGTTAAATCCGACGACCAACCCACCCTCACCCAGCCGACCCTCGAACGGGATCGACTTGAACTTGGAAAAACCCCCGGAGGCACGGAAACCATCGCCGCTGAACGGTTTCTAACTGGCCGTTCATCCACCTTCGCAGAAACGTTTTTCCTCTCCCCCGGCGTCGTCGCGCAACCGCGCTTCGGCTCCGATGAGGCGCGCATCTCGATCCGCGGTTCCGGCCTCCAGCGCACCTTCCACGGGCGCGGCATCCGCCTCATGCAGGACGGCATCCCGCTGAACCTCGCGGACGGCGGCTTCGACATGCAATCGGTCGATCCCCTCGCCGCGTCCCACATCAATATCTGGCGCGGAGGAAACGCCCTCTCGAACGGCTCGACCACGCTCGGCGGCGCGATCGACTACCTCTCGCACACCGGATATTCAGCTCCGGGTTACTCCGCACGAGTCGAAGCCGGTTCCTACGAATACCTGCGCGCACGCTTCGCGGGCGGCATCACGGAGGGTTCCTCGGATCTGTATTTCTCGCTCTCGCACGCCTCGCAGAACGGCTTCCGCGACCATGCGGAGCAATCCGCGCAGCGGCTCTTTGCGAACTTCGGTATCCGGCTCCGGGACGATCTGGAAACGCGGTTTTTCCTGAGCACCATCCACACGGATTCGGAGCTCCCGGGCTCGCTGACAAAAGCGGAAATGAACATAGACCCTCGCCAAGCGGATCGCTCCGCTTTCGGAGCGCTAAACTTCGACAACCGCCGCGATTTCGAACTGTTCCGATTCGCCAACAAAACCACACTCCGCGACGGCGCGAATACTTGGGACTTCCACGCCGCATGGTCTTACAAAGATCTCGATCATCCGATCACACCGTTTGCGGGCGTCATCGACCAACTCTCGAACAACCTCGCCATCGGCTTCACCTTCACGAACACCGACGACCTCGCTGGCCGTGAAAACCGCTTCCGCTCCGGCGTTTCGTTCACCCATGGAACTACCGACAACGCCGCCTTCCTGAACAATTTCGGACAACGCGGAGCCATGCGAACCCTCGACGACCAGACCGCGACGAACCTGGAGGCATTCATCGAGAACCGCCACAAAATCACCGATGGATTCTCACTGACCACCTCGCTGGCCGCCGCGTATTCCACCCGGGAAAACGACCGCGTATTTTCCAATCCCGCCGCCACACCGCCGTTCTATTTTCCACCCGCTCCAGGTGCGCTGACCAGCTACGACGATTCCTACGCGAACATCGCACCCGCCATCGGCCTGCTCCACGAAAAGGGCGGCATCCAATGGTTTGTTGGATACTCACGCTCGTTCGAGCCTCCGTCATTCTCGGAAGCCGTCACCGCGAACACCGCCCGCGACGCGCAGACCGCAGACACCATCGAGGTCGGCACCCGCGGCACACGTTCCTTTGCGAAGTGGGATGCGACGGTCTATTACTCGCAGGTGAAGGACGAACTTCTCGCTCTCACCGATCCCCTCACCTTCGTCTCCACCACGAAAAACGCCGACGATACGATCCACTACGGCATCGAGCTCGGCGCGGAGCTGGATCTGTTAGGTGCGAAATGGATCGAGGAAATTCCCGCCCATCGCCTCGTTTTCCGCACCGCCTACACCTACGGCAGTTTCCGTTTCGATGGCGATCCCACCTACGGCGACAACCACATCGCCGGCCTTCCGCCCCACCTATTACGCGGCGAGTTGCTCTGGGAATCCGACATGGGTTACTACGCCGGACCGACCTTCGAGTGGGTGCCAGTGAAGTCCTTCATCGATCACCGCAACACCTTCGCAGCCGATCCCTACGCCCTCCTCGGCTTCAAGTTCGGTCGCCACGTTTCCGAAGGCTTCTCATGGTTCATCGAGGCGAAAAACCTCACCGATGAAACCCACGCCGCCACCCACGGAGTGATCGACAACGCCGGCGGCGTTGACCAGCGCCAGTTCCTCCCCGGCGACGGCCGCTCCGTCTTCGCCGGCGTGGAGTGGAAGTTCTGAGACACCATCGATGTGTGGATCCGCATGGCTCCGAATTTTATGATCGAATCCAAACCATCCTCACGTATTCTTCGCCTCATGAAAAAACTCCACCATATCCTGCTCGCGTCACTGCTCATCGCACTGCCCGCATCGGC
>JAYTOE010000128.1:0-12354 GCA_043747935.1 Akkermansiaceae bacterium | reverse complement strand
CCTGATCTGTCCGCCGGGATGTGCTGCATGACCCTTGCTTGGGCGAGTGAGAGGCGGAGGGATTGCTTGAGTGAGGCGGGTAAGTCCTCCAGTTTCAGTTCGGTGCGGTTTCCGAGCGGGTTCCCCTCGTGATCGTAGCGGGGCTTCTGGTAAGCTTTGAAGAGGCCGGTTTTGTGGAGCAATGCTTGTTCCTCTGGTGTGCGTCCGCGTTTGAGGAGGGCGCGCCAGAGTTTTCCTTTCTGATCTTCGCCGTGTTTGCGGAGCGGGAAGTAGTGGGCGGCGATGGCGATGGTGGCGGCATCCAGGGCGTGGTGCATGTGGGTGAGCCCGCGAATCTCGCCTTTGGGTTTCACTTTCCCCTCTGCATCCAGAACTTCCGGGCAGACAAGTGAAAGTGTGCCAGCGAGATCCCATGCCTTGCGGAGTTCGGCGGTAACGGGGCCGGGGATGGGGTCGATGATGGCGGTGGGGAAACGCTGCGTGAGGCCGCGCATGGCGAGCTTGGCTAGATGGCTGGTCTGGGTGAGTTGGCCGTCGGTGAATCCGAGATCCTTGTCATCCATGTCGGTGGTGAGCAGGAGTGCTTTGCGGGCTTTCTGGCGGCGGCGGTCGTCGTCATGGCCAGAGACTTTGAGGCCGTTGACGAATTCCTCGTATTGCTTGAAGGTGAAAAGATCGAGATTGGAGATGCCTGATTTCCTGTTCGCCTCTTCGTCCATGATGAACTGCCTACAGGTGCGCTTGCCTTGTTTGCTGTTGATTTCAGGACGAGTTAAAACCAGCGCATGAAGGGCGTTTGTATTTCTGCTCGCGTAGGGAATGATGTGGGCGCGTTCGAGATCCTTTAGGGTGGTAGGTTCATATTGTTCCCCAGTGAAAGGACATTTCCATCCCATGTCCATCGCTATGCGCGCTTTGCGGATAAGGCTGCCGTTCAGTTCCATATCTGGCGCGTGCTTTTCCAGATAGGCGATGGTCGAATTGAAATCCTTGAGGCGGCTGTTGAGTTCGGCGGCGATCTCTTTCGCGGTCTTACCTGAGAACTCCTTCAGCTCGCGTGCGACCTCGACGACAACTTGTCTTAGTTCCCTGCCGTTAGTCAGGAATTCCTTCGCGATGTCATCGGTGAGTCTATCGAGGATGAGCAGGCGGTGGCGGACGAGGTGGTTGTTGGTAAGCTGATCGAGCGGGCGTTCATCCTGTAGGGTGCGAACGCGGGAGCTTTTGATACCGAGCGGATAGAGAACCCCATCGGCAGACTTGAGGTTACCATGTGAGTCGGCGTCATCCTTGGCGGAGCGGGTCGGATCGAAGCCATCGAGAACCTCGGCGAGCACGCGCCTGAGGACTGGGCGGGCGTATGATGCGCGGCCACTTGGGAAATCCGCCTTGATCGTCGTTTGGCGGAGGTATTGGTCGATGTCCGCGTATTTCGTTTTTCCCTGTTTGGGTTTGTTGGCCTTTGCGTAGGCGGGTTCGAGTGCGGCGGTGAGGGTGTCGCGGTCGCCGTTGATGTGGATGATCTCGGCGAGGGAGATCGCTTTCCCTTTCGTCCATGCGGCGATGATGTGGGCGCGGGTTTCGTCGGAAAGCAGTTTCCAGATGGGCGAGAGTTTGGCGCGGGAGTCCGTGGCTTTCCTGACTTCATCAGCAACGGGATCGAGGACGAGGGCGTCTTCGCTGTCGGGGTGTAATGTGAAGTAATCGGCGACGTTGGTTTTGGTTTTGCCGTAGTAGGAGCCGAGTTCGCGGTTGAGATCCTTCTCGTTGAGACGGCCTTGCTTGCGAGCGAGTTCAAGGAGTGTATGACGGAGTTCCTTGGCGATGGGTTGACCGTCGGCACGGAGGTTAGCGAGGATGCGGGCGAAACGGTATTCAAGGAATTCCACGGATTTCGCGGCAGGGACTTTCGCAAATTTTTCGGCGAGCTGGCGGGCTTCGGTATCCGTTTTTCCATCGGCAATGGCTGCATCGTAAGTCTCCGCCCATGTGATGGGGCAACGGGAGATGATGCGGTTGTCGAAGCGCGGGACGAGCTGGCCGAAGAGGAGGCCGCCGTGGTAACGGCGCGGGAGCTTGATGTCGGCGGCGGTAAGCTTCTCACGCTCCTCTTTCGTGAGCGTAGAGTTTTTGAGAAGGAAGCGGACGGTTTCCGTGTCCAGATTCGGAAGCACGCCGGTGAGCTTGCCGAGGATTTTTCCCACTTCGCGATAGACGATCTCGCGCGGGTAGGCGGCGTTGAGGGTTTTGTAGGGCAGCGCGGAGGAGATTCGCTTGGCGTGGTCGGCCGGATTCAGATCGAGGCAGGCGCAGACGGTTTCCGCCATGGTATCGGTCTTTTTATCCGCCATGATTTTCTTGGCGTTGGTTTCCTTTTCGGTGTCATCGTCGTTGGCTTCGTCGCGTGACCAAAGGGAGTTTCCATCATAGCCGCGGTTGTGGGCGTACCAGCGCAGGACTGTCCAGAGTTCGAAGGCGGTGAGGGTCTTGTGACCTTGGAGTGCGGCGGCGGCGAGGAGGAATGGCGCGGGATGGCCGGGAAGATCGAGTTCTGCGCGGGTTAGGACGTTGCGATGGACGAGCCAGAGCTTCATGCGCTCGATGCGCTGGCGTGTGGAGCGGATATGGCGGCGTGTGCGGCGCAGTCCCCGGCGCTTGGAGGCGAGGCAGTCGTCGGTGGGAAATGTAACAACACCGGTGCCAAGGATGGATGGCTCGGCGGGGGCGGTGTAGGTGGTATCTAGAACGCACCAGCCGATGGATGCGTATCCGATATCAAATGAAACGGTGAGTTCGTTGGCAGGCATAGGAGGGGGATGGTTCGATTTCACATGAGTTAGATTTTTTCCTTGAGTCTGGCGAGGTATTTTGGATCCTGAAGCCCTGAATCAAGACAAAGTTTGAAGCGCAAACCGTGTCCCTGCTCTGCACACCGGAACCAAAAAGCGCTCTATTTAAAAAACAGCCATCCGACGGGGTGGCTGTTTTTCATTTCAAGCATCATTCCGCCGTTCGCTGATCCAGGTGAGGAGCATGACCCAGAGGGAGAGGGCGAGGCCGAAGAGGGGGATCTGGAGGGTGCTCGGGAGGGAATAGAGGACGGCGACGACGGGGATCCAGACGCCCCAGTTCGCGAAGATGACGGGCAGCATGACGTCGCGAGCGTAGGCGAGGGTGAAAAAACGGTGCGCGCCGGCGAGGCGGTATCCGGCGAGTTTCCAATCGTAGAGCCAGCAGGTGAGCGGGGTGGCGATGAAAGGAGAGTAGAGAAATTGGTCGCAAAAGACTTTCAGCGCCACGACCTGGAATGTGGGTTCCCCGCCGAAAACGAGGGCTTGGGTGCGGTAGAAGGCATCCACCAACATGCCCATGCCGCACCAGAAAGGGATGGTGAACAGAAGATTGGCGAAGTTCGCGCGCCTGGCGCGGCCTTGCTGGAAGGCGAGGACGCGCATGATTTCCGGGATCAGCGCACCGGCGATGACGGCGGAGAGGGCGGAGTATCCGAAGCCCCAGCGCTGCTTGAGATCGGCAAGGAGGTCGAGCCGGGCGGTGGTAAGCGGGTGGAAATAGTAGCCCAGCAGCAGCGCGACCATGAGCGCCTGGAGGATGAGGCCGGGGATCAGGTTCGCCCGCGCGGCGCGGAGACCCGCGATCCATGGGGCTTCCCTGTTTGTCGCTGTGCTTGTTTCCACATGCACAGGCTGGATGGGATTTTCCATGGCGACAATGAGGAAGGCTTTGCGGAACCGCCGCCGGAACGCTAGGAATCTCCCGGTTTGGAAACGCCTGCTAACGATACTCTTTTGGCGCAGATCCTCGCCTTCGAGCTGGATGAAGCGGCGGCGCAGCTTCCTTTCACGGCGCGGCTGGCGCGGGAGCAGGGCTGGACTCATGTTTTCGCCGGGCGTGTGGCGGAGGAATACAAGCGTTTCATCGCTCTGGCGATGCTGGCCGGGCATGCGGTGACCCCGTCCGAGCAGGTCGATCAGGCGTGGCACCTGCACATGGTTTACACGAAAAGCTATTGGCATCGCCTGTGCCGCGATACGCTGGGTTGCGAGTTTCACCACAGCCCGACAACCGGAGGCTCCGCCGAAAGCGAGAAGTTCGAGGATTGGTATGGGAAAACCCTGGACAGCTATCGCCGTATTTTCGGAGTGGAACCGCCGTGCGACATCTGGCCTGCGCCGAAGGATCGCTTCGCGGATGCCGTTTGCGGGCGGTGGGTGAACATGGCGGATTTCTGGCTCGTGCCGAAGCCCTCTTTCGTGAAAAATCTCCGCCAACGGCCATGAACCTTGCATCCGTTTTCGATCTGAATGGCCCGGAATTCCTTGGGCTCTACGTGGTGTTGTTCGTCTTCGCACTCGCCTGGTCGATCCGTCGGCGCAAAAATGTGTATGCGCGTTTTTCCCTGCCGGGCGCGGAGCGAAACCAGCTCACCGATCCCTACGAGATCGCCTGGCTCGCGGGCGGCGTTCCGCGTTGCGCGCAGGTCGCGGTGGTGAAGCTGATCAGCAGCGGAGCCGTCGAGTGGAAGCGGACGCGAATCCTGCGTGAAAGCCTGCTGGTGGCCAACGGGAGCGCGGAGGCCGGTTTCAACGAAATGGAGCGTGCGCTCTACTCCGCCATCCTCGGCCGCGGGCAGAAGGGCTTGAAGATGACGGAAGTCCCGCCCCTCATCGCGACGCGGATCTCCGGGATCGAGTCGCGGCTGGCGAAGCTCGGCCTGCGGCCCACCGTTTCGGAAACGCGCGGCCGGGGCTGCCTCATCATCCTGCCGCTTTTCGCGTTGATGGGATTTGGCGCGGTGAAAATGGTTGTGGGCATGACGCGCGACAAGCCGATCCTGTATCTCGTAATCCTGCTCGCCATCACCGTCATCGTGGCGGCCATCATCGCCGCGCATAAGAAAAAGCTCACCCCGGCTGGCGAGAATCTGCTTTCGCGGATGCGTGCCGGGAGGGAGGCACAGGGCGATGTTTTATGTTCGGTCGCGCTCTTCGGAGCGGCATCCGGCCTTGATCCCAGCCTTGCAGACCTCGACACCATCCTGCTGAAAGACATTTCCAAGATGGGAAACAACACCGGCTCCTCCGGCTGCGGCGGGACTTCCACGGGTTGCGGCGGCGGTTCCTCGGGCTGCTCCTCCGGTTGCGGAGGTGGCGGCTGCGGGGGATGTGGCGGAGGGGATTAAAATGGGTTGCCGCGCGGACTGTTGGCTGGCGTGATGTGCGCGATGAATTTGGCAAGGGTTTCGGGAATGTTGACGGCGGGTTTCCCCATTTGGCTGATCATCGGCTGCGTCTGGGCATGGTTCCAGCCGAGCGCATGGGTGGGTTTCCGCCCGTGGATTTCCATCGCGCTCGGGGTGGTGATGCTCGGCATGGGGCTGACCCTGCGCTTCTCCGATTTCGCCGCGGTGTTGAAGGATCCGAAGCGGATCGCGCTGGGGGTGTTTGCGCAGTTCGCGATCATGCCGCTCGCCGGATGGGGTCTGGCGAAGGCTTTCAATCTAGAAACGGGGCTCGCGCTCGGGCTGATCCTCGTCGCCTGCTGCCCGGGCGGGACGGTGTCCAACGTGATCTGCCACCTCGCCCGCGCGAACGTGCCTCTCAGCGTGCTGCTGACGATGTCATCTACGATGGCTGCCGTAGTTGCGACCCCGTGGCTCACGCGCTGGCTGGCCGGGGCGTGGATGCCGGTGAACGCCTGGGCGCTTTTCCAATCGATGCTTGTCGTGGTTTTATTGCCGCTCTTGTTAGGGATCGCAGTGAATACGCTGCTGGAGAAAATGAAGGACGCGCGGCAAGCGCGGGCGTGGATCGATGCGCTCGGGCCGCTGGTCAGCGCGCTGGTGGTGGTGGGCATTGTCGGCTGCATCGTTGCCGGGGAAAAGGACAAGATCGCCGCCGCCGCCGGGCCGCTTTTCCTGTCCGTGTTCCTGCTGCACGCCATCGGTTTCTTTCTGGGCTACTACTTCGCGAAATTCGCCGGCTGCGGCGAGAGCCTGCGCCGCACGATCTCCATCGAGGTGGGCATGCAGAACAGCGGCCTCGGCGCCGCGCTCGCTACGAAGCATTTCCCGCAGATCGCGATGGCTCCCGTCCCCGCCGCGATCTCCGCCGTTTTCCACAGCGTCATCGGCAGTTGTCTGGCGGCTTGGTGGCGGAGATCTTCCGGCGGGAAATGAGACCGGTCAAAGCGGATTGCTGAAACGCAAACCTGCGAACCGACCGAAATCGAGATCCGCCGTATGCACTTCGGCATCGAGGCGGAGCGCGATGGCAGCGATCTGGGCGTCGGTAGTCAGGTTTGCCGCCGTTCCTGCGGATTCCAGCAGCTCAAGCGCCGTTTCCACATCATCCGGCAACATGTCATGCAAACGCACATGTCTCCTGCTCAGCCACGAACGGACATGAGTCGATGCCTCGGCAACGGATAGCGGCTCAGTGAAGATCCGGGGATGGGTGGAAATCCTCACGAAAGCGAAAATTACCGGCGGCAGCATAATCACCGGCTGGGTGCCGTTCATGATGCGCTCACACCAAGCTGCCGCCTTGGCGTGAAAGGGACTGCTTTCGTCGCAGGCGTAGAGCAGCAGGTTCGCGTCCGGCAGGATCATCGGCCGCGTTCCATGAGTTTGCGGGTGGTTTCCAGAAACGCCTCCGCTTCGAGATCATCCGCCAATTGGTTGAAACCGGCGGGATCATAACCGGCGCGCAGTCCCATGGGGCGCGTGCGCAGGACAAATGGTTCCGCCTGTCCAATCCCCGCAGCCTGCTCAATGCCGGCGCGCAGGGTTTCGTTGAGCACTTTCTTGAAAGGCTTGTGAGTGCGCACGGCGGTTTCCCGCAAAATGCGTTCCACATCCCGATCCAATGTCACCGTTGTTCTCATATGCGCATCATAATGCGTTTTTGAATGATGTCAAGATGCGGAAACGAATTCCACGCCTCAAGCATGATACTCTTGGATGCTCTTCACCGTCAGCTCGCGTTCCTTGAGTGAGCGCATGGCTTTCACGCTGGCCTCGGCGGCGGAGAGGTTGGTGGCGTGGGAGATTTTCTGGGCGATGGCGGTGGAGCGGATCAGGATCTCATCGGCGCGGGACTCGTGGGTGGCCGGGGTGTTGATGAGGAAGTGGATCTCGTTGTTCTTCATCATGTCGATGATGTTGGGGCGCGCCTGCTCGAGCACCTTGTAAACGCGGCCGGCGGGGATGCCGGCCTCGGCGAGCTTGGCGAGGGTGCCGCCGGTGGAGACGATTTTGAAACCGAGCTCGTGGAGATCGCGGGCGACGGCGACGGCGCGTTCCTTGTCGCGGTCGGAGACGGATAGGAAAACGGTGCCTTCCTTGGGCAGCGGGTTGAAGGCGGCGATCTGGGATTTCGCGTAGGCCATGCCCCAATCCATATCGATGCCCATGACCTCGCCGGTGGATTTCATCTCGGGACCGAGGACGATGTCGATGCCGGGGAAACGGTTCCATGGGAAGACGGCTTCCTTGACGGAGATATGCGGTGGGATGATCGTTTCGGTGAAGCCCATGTCCGCGAGTTTTTCGCCGACCATAATCTTCGCTGCGAGCTTGGCGAGGGAGACGCCGGTCGCCTTGCAGACGAAGGGCACGGTGCGGGAGGCGCGAGGGTTTACCTCGATGATGTAGAGCTCCTCGTCTTTCACCGCGAACTGGATGTTCATCAGGCCGCGCACCTCAAGCTCGCGGGCGAGATCCTTCGCGGCGCGGACGATCTCTGCCTTAATTTTTTCGGAAAGGGAGAAGGCCGGGATGACGCAGGCGGAGTCACCGGAGTGGATGCCGGCTTGCTCGATGTGCTGCATAATCGCGCCGACCACGGAGGTCTCGCCGTCGCTGATGCAATCGACATCCACCTCGGTGGCGTTGTCTAGGAAACGATCGACGAGCACGGGGCGCTCCGGTGAGGCGGTGACGGCCTCGCGCATGTAGCGGGAAAGCTCCTCGTCGCAATAGACGATCATCATCGCGCGACCGCCGAGGACGAAGGACGGGCGGACGAGGACGGGGTAGCCGATGCGATTGGCGATGGTGATGGCTTCCGCTTCGTTGGTGGCGGTGCCGGCCTCGGCTTGCTTGAGGTTGAGCTTGTCGAGGAGGGCGGAGAAAAATTTCCGGTCTTCCGCCTGTTCGATGCTCTTCGGTGAGGTGCCGATGATGGGGACGCCGTGGCGCTCGAGGTCAGCGGCGAGGTTAAGCGGGGTTTGTCCGCCGAACTGGACGATGACGCCGTGCGGTTTTTCCTGGTCGCAGATATTGAGCACGTCCTCGAGCGTGAGCGGCTCGAAGAAGAGCTTGTCGGAGGTATCGTAATCCGTGGAGACAGTCTCGGGGTTCGAGTTCACCATGATCGTCTCATAGCCGAGCTCTTTAAGCGCGAAGGCGGCGTGGACGCAGCAGTAATCGAACTCGATGCCCTGCCCGATCCGGTTCGGGCCACCACCGAGGATGATGATCTTTTTCTTATCCGATGGGCGTGCCTCGTTTTCATCGCCGTAGGTGGAGTAGAAATAGGGCGTGTAGGCCTCGAACTCCGCGGCGCAGGTATCGACGAGGCGGTAGGTGGGAATGATGCCTTTTTCCTTACGCTCGGCGCGGACGGTGTCCTCGTGAGTGCCTTTCGCCCTGGCGATCTGGCGGTCGGAGAAACCGAGTTTCTTGGCGCGCCTGAGATCGAGCGTGGCGAGCTCTTGCCCTTCCTCCGCGATCTGCTGGAGATGGCGCAGGAACCAAGGATCGATGCTGGATAGCTCGTGGATTTCCTCGAGCGTGAAGCCGTTCGTGAAGGCCGTTTGCAGCCAGAAAATGCGTTCCGCGTTCGGGATCTGAAGCTTGCGGGTGATCTCGTCGCGCGTCGGGTTGACGGGCTCCTTGCTGTCGAAGCCGAAGCCCCAGCGCCCGGTCTCCAGCGAGCGCAGGCATTTCTGCATGGACTCCTTGAAGGTGCGGCCGATGGACATCGCCTCGCCCACCGATTTCATCGAGGTGGTAAGTACGGCGTTCGCAGTAGGAAATTTCTCGAAGGTGAAGCGCGGGATCTTCGTGACCACGTAGTCGATGGTCGGCTCGAAGGATGCGGGCGTGACGCGGGTGATGTCGTTCGGCAGCTCATCAAGCGTGTAGCCGACGGCGAGTTTCGCTGCGATCTTGGCGATGGGGAAACCGGTGGCCTTCGAGGCGAGCGCGGAGGAGCGGGAGACGCGCGGGTTCATCTCGATGACGATCATGCGCCCCGTCTTCGGATCGGTAGCGAACTGGATGTTCGAGCCGCCCGTTTCCACGCCGATCTCGCGGATCACGGCGAAGGAAGCGTCGCGCATGATCTGGTATTCGCGATCTGTTAGAGTTTGGATCGGCGCGACGGTGATCGAATCCCCGGTGTGGACGCCCATGGGATCGAGGTTCTCGATCGAGCAGATGACCACGCAGTTGTCGGCGCAATCACGCATGACCTCCATCTCGAATTCTTTCCAACCGAGCAGCGACTCATCGATGAGGACTTCGGAAACCGGTGAGAGATCGAGGCCGCGGTGGACGATCTCCTCGAACTCCTCCTTGTTATAAGCGATGCCGCCGCCCTGCCCGCCGAGGGTGAACGCGGGGCGGACGATGAGTGGGAGGGTGCCGATTTTCGCGGCGACTTTTTTCGCCTCCTCCATGGTGCGGGCGATGCCGGAGCGCGGCATGTCGAGGCCGATTTTCTCCATCGCCTCCTTGAAAAGATGGCGATCCTCGCCCTTGTCGATGGCCTCGGCGTTCGCGCCGATCATTTTCACGCCGTGCTTGTCGAGGGTGCCGGATTTGAAAAGCGACATCGAGGTGTTGAGCGCCGTCTGTCCGCCGAGGGTCGGGAGCAGGGCGTCGGGCTTCTCGCGGATGATGATTTTCTCGACGACCTCGGGCGTGATTGGCTCGATGTAGGTGCGGTGCGCGAACTCCGGATCGGTCATGATCGTGGCGGGGTTCGAGTTCACCAGGATGACCTCGTAGCCCTCTTCTTTGAGAGCCTTGCAGGCTTGGACGCCGGAGTAGTCGAACTCACAGCCTTGGCCGATGACGATGGGGCCGGAGCCGATGACGAGAATTTTGCGGATCGAGGTGTCTTTGGGCATGTGCGCGCGCGTTTGGGTTAAACTTTCAGCGGTGTGGCAGGGGATCGCCGGGTTGTAAAGGCAAGGCCGAGGGGATTGCGAAAAACGCCCGGCCGGTTCTTTCCTTCGCTGGGCGCGCGCTCAACTGTTTCCGGACAGCTTATGGTTGAAAAGAATCGACTTCCGCAGTGCGCCCATGACATCGACGAGCCATTGCATCTCTTTGCTTGCTTTGCGGCATTCGGGATCTGATGAGTTGCGGCTGATGTACTTGCCGATTTCCGTGTAGAGCTGGCGCATCTGGGTATCGAGGACGCCCAGCTCGGCGCGTAGCGTGGAAATTTCCTGGTTGGCATCCCCGATGTGCTGGAACGCTTCGGAAGCCTTTGCGCGCCGCTCCTTCTTGCGTTTCAGGATCTCAGTATCGATCGTATCGATTTTCGCGTCCCCTTGGGCGATTTTTTCCGCCACTTTCTGACGTTCCTCCTTCAGTTTGGAGAATTCCAATTTCAGTTGGATCAGCCGGTTTGTGATGGCCGAGAAAGCCTCCTCCTTGGTGGCACCTTCCCTGGTGAGAACTTCCTCTTTTGTTTTTGTGCCGTCATAGGCGCGGCGGATGTCCCGAGCACTGTTCACAATCGCGTCGCGTTCTTTAGCGAGTTCTTCGAGGGAGTTGAGCACGGCCTGCCGCTCCTCGAGCAGATCCAGGAAGGGCTCATTGGACGCTCCCAAAAGTCCCGCCCGCTCCTGATGCGCCTCGGCAAGCAATTGCTGGCGGCTTTCCAGCTCGGCGGCGACGCGGTCGCGTTCCTTGATGAGCTTACGCAGATTCCAGTATTCGACGGAAAGCGCATCGATGCTCTCAACCTGTTCCCACATCGCCTTGCCTAGGTGGGATTCTGCTTCTTTGAGCAGATGCGTTTCGTCCGCAGCCTCCGCCATGCGTATGTTCTTCCGGCGGTAACCGAAGGCATTGGCTACGAGGCAGACGAGATATCTTGTTGAGGTCATTTTGGGGGATTACTTCTTAAGCAGCACTCTGAGATGTTCGATCACGCTCATGTCCTCGAGCGTGGTCACGCTTCCGGAAATGTCGCCGGTGGTCACCAGTTCCTTCAGAAGACGCCGAATGATTTTCCCCGAGCGTGTTTTTGGCAAGGCGGGAGTGAAATGGATATCATCGGGCTTGGCGATGGCTCCGATGACGTGGCCGACGTGGTCGCGCAGTTCTTTTTCCAGGTCGCAGGAACTTTCGTATCCGAGCTTGAGGGTAACGAAGGCGGCGACGGCCTGGCCTTTCATGTCGTGCGGACGGCCGACGACTGCGGCTTCCGCTACGGCTGGATGGGCGACGAGGGCGCTCTCGATCTCGGCGGTGCCGAGGCGGTGGCCGGATACGTTGAGCACATCATCGAGGCGGCCGATGATCCAGAAATTGCCGTTCTTGTCGCGGCGCGCGCCGTCGCCGGCGGTGTAGATTCCCGGGTAGTCGGACCAGTAGGTTTTCTTGTAGCGGTCCTTGTCGCCGTAAATCGTGCGGATCATCGACGGCCACGGCTTGCGGATGACGAGGCGGCCGTCTTGGCCGGCTTTGCACTCGTTGCCGGCGTCGTCGAGGATCGCGGCATCGATGCCGAAGAACGGCAGGGTCGCGGTGCCGGCCTTGCAAGGAGTCGCGCCGGGCAGCGGTGAAATCAGGATCGCGCCGGTTTCGGTCTGCCACCAGGTATCGACGATCGGGCATTTCCCGCCGCCGATGACCTTGTGGTACCAGTTCCAGGCCTCGGGGTTGATCGGCTCTCCAACAGAACCTAGCAGGCGCAGAGAGGACAGGTCGTGGCCGTTCGGGAAATGGTCGCCCGCCTTGATGAACGCGCGGATGGCAGTCGGCGCGGTGTAGAAAATCGAGACGCCGTATTCCTCGACCATTTTCCAGAAGCGGCCGAAGTCCGGGAAGTTAGGCGCGCCTTCATACATCACCTGGGTCACGCCCATGGCCAGCGGGCCATAGACGATGTAAGAATGCCCGGTGATCCAGCCGACATCGGCGGTACACCAGTAAACATCGTCGTCGCGCATGTCGAAAATGTATTTGCAGGTGGAATAGGTGCCGGTCAGGTAGCCGCCGGAGGTGTGGAGAATTCCCTTCGGTTTACCGGTCGAGCCGGACGTGTAGAGGACGAACAGCGGGTGCTCGGAGTCGAAGCCCTTCGCGACGTG
>JAYTOE010000127.1:0-8603 GCA_043747935.1 Akkermansiaceae bacterium | reverse complement strand
TGTTTGGCCAGCTTGTGCGGGATCAGAAAAAGAAGCGTGGCGCGGGGTGCGGGAGGGCGCAAAACGAGGCAAGTGAGGGAGCCTTTGCGGACTTCGATTTCAGCGGAGCCGCCTAGGCAGTGACTGATGAGGCGGGAAAAATCCGGTTCGTGGCCTACGATCATGATGCGTTTGAACTCGGGGAAATGGGAGAGCTCCGCGAGCGCGGTTTCCGGCGACATGCCGCACGCGAGCCAGTCCAGGAAGATCGGGCCGGGCATTCCCGCGGTGGCGGTGAAGGTGTTGGCGGTTTGCTTCGCGCGGATGACAGGGCTGCTCAGCACAAGATCAGGCAGCAGATTCGCCGCCGCGAGGATGCGCGCCGCATGACGCGCCTGCTCATGGCCTTTCTCCTCCAGCTCGCGCGAGAAATCACCGCCCGGGGACAAGTCCTCGGCTCTGCCGTGTCGAAGTAGGAGGAGTTGCATTGCGTGGATGGTTACTAGTTATTGGTTATCTGTTATTAGGGAAGACTCGGCTTGGGGAAATGATTAACTTCTAACAAAGAACTTCTAACGGCGCGAAGCGCTACATCGTCATTCCGCCATCGACGGCGATGACCTGACCGGTGATGTAGCGGGCGGCGGGGCTGGCGAGGAAAAGGACGGTTTTCGCGATGTCCTCGGTATTGCCGAAGGTGCCGAGCGGGATTTTCCCGATGACAGCCTGTTTCACGGTATCGGGAAGCTCATCGGTCATGTCGGTCGTGATGAAGCCGGGTGCGATCGCGTTGCAGGTCACCGCGCGCCCGGCGAGCTCGCGGGCGACGGCCTTGGTGAAACCGATGAGACCCGCCTTGCTGGCGGAGTAGTTCGCTTGCCCGGCGTTTCCGATCAGGCCGATCACCGAGGCGATGTTGATGATGCGGGAGTTCTCGCCTTTCATCAGCGGGCGCATGAAGGCTTTGACGGTGTTGAAGGCGCCCTTGAGGTTCGTGTCGAGGACGGTGTCCCAGTCCTCCTCTTTCATCCGCATCAGCAGGCCGTCGCGGGTTACTCCGGCGTTGTTCACCAGCACGTTCACCACTCCGATCTCGTCGCCGATGCGTTTCGCCAGCTCCTGCACGGCATCGTGGGAGGCCACGTCCACGGCGTATGCCGTGCAGGATCCCGGATATGTTTTGTTGATCTCCTCGGCCGCCGCACCGCAGCTCGATTCACTGCGGCTGATCAGCACGACCCTGGCACCCTCCGCCGCGAAGGCGCGCGCGATTTCCTGGCCAATGCCCCTGCCTGCGCCGGTGACGGCGATGATCTTGTCTTTGAATTGCATGTTTTCCTATCCGTTGATGGTTTGCTTCAGAAGCTTTCTGAAATTTGTGAGCGCGGTCGAGTAATTACCGGCCAGGCTGGTGTCGGGCAGCAACAGGGATTCCGCTGCTGGTTTGCAGAAAACACCTTCAAGCCCGACGAGATCGTGCCCGCCCGCGGCGGCGGCGATCAGCGCGGCACCCAAGGCCGCCGAGTTCGCGACATCCAGCCGCTCGACGGGAGCCTGGAACACATCCGCGACGAGCTGGGCGATGCCGTCGTTTTTCGAAGCCCCACCAGTCAGGCGAATGCGCTCGGTGGCGACTCCCATCCACTCCGAATGGAGCTTCATGTTGAGAAATTGCCCCTCCAGCAGCGAGCGGATGCGCAGCGCAGGTGTGGGCTCTTCGGAAAAATCCGCGACCGGCTTGTCGAAATCATGGCGCGGGGTGATCTCCGCTCCATAGAAGGGCAGGGTCAGGTTTTTCCCGGCGGAGACCACCGTGGTGGCGAGTGCTTCTTTCTCGAAGGCCGACCAGTAGGCTCTGAGTTCGTCGCGCAGCGCTTCGCGGGCGAGGGAGCCGTTGCGGAAACAGATCAGGGACATGAAGCCGCCAGCCGGGTTGCCGAAAACATGGCCGTAGCCTTTCGGGTCGGTCTTCGGGCTCTCCATCGCGGCGAAGAAGGTGTCGCTGGTGCCCAGCGAGATGACCGCCTGCCCCGGCGAGGTCGCGCCCATGCCGACGAGCGACGCGGGGTTGTCCCCGGTGAACGGGCAAACCCGGCAACTACGGGAAATACCATACTTCGCGGAAAAGTAAGCGGACACCGTTCCTTGCGGGGTGAGGCAGGACGCGGGCGGCAACAATTTCTCCCCAAGCCCCGTTGCGGTCGCGGCGAGAAGCTCGGAATCCCAGCCAAGCTCGGCGAGGTTCAGCAGGTTCATGCCCGCACCGTCGCCGAAATCGATGGGCAACGGCTTTCCGGCCAGAACCGATGCGATGAAGGAGCTGACGAGATGGATGGTCTTTGTGGCGGCGTATCCGGCGGGATCGGTTTTGGAAAATTTCCGGATCTGCGGCCCGGTGAAGCGCTCGATGGCGATGGAACCGGAACGCGCGCATACCTCGGCGTCACCGCCCAGCGCGGCGGAGATCTCCGCGCACTCCGCTCCCGTGGAGGTGTCCATCCAGATCGGTGAGGTGTCGCGGGAAAAATATTCACCAAGCTGCTCCGAAAGGCCTCGGGATGGATCCAGGTTTTCCAACGCGGCGTCAAAGCCTTCGCTCACATACACCGATCCATGCTGCTGCCCGGAACCGGCGATGATCTCGATCCGTGAAAGATCCACCTCTTCGGCAAGCCGCTTCAAAAGCAGATCGAGTGCGTCGAGCCACATCCGGGGATCGGCATGAACCTCACCGTTTTTCCCGTCCGGTATAAATCCGCTGGGCGCACCGTAATCCGGCAGATCTTTGCCGAAGTTTACCGAGCAGCTTGCGGCGATTTTCCCCGCCGCCGGATCGATGACGACGGCACTGAGGGATTGGGTGGAAGAATCAAGGCCTAGGAACATGTGCGGAGTTTTCGGCGATGCCCGGATCATTCAAGCACGAAACAAAAAAAGGGCGGCTGCCGAAGCAACCGCCCTTAAGTGAATCAGTTTACGTAAACTTCAGATTAGAAGCTGACGGTAAGCATGGTGCCTCCGACAAACTCGTTCTCTTGAGTACGGTTGACACCTTCGTCGGCAAGCGCCCATGTGTAGGCGATGAACGGTGAGACGGTGGCAGTTTCCGTGAACGCATAGTCAACGGCAACCTTTGTGGTGAGGTGAACGAATTCACCTTGCTCCCAGAGGTAGCCAAGGGCGGTGCTGGTCTGAAGGGTGACGCATGGGCTGAGCTCGTAACCTTTGCTTGCTGTGAGCTCGGTGTAACCGTCGTTGTCTTCGCCGGAGATGTCCCAGAAGTAAGCGAGGGAGAAATCCACACCGAAGTAGGTCTGTGCAAGGGAGAAATACGTCTCACCTGCATCATCAGCGGCAGCTCCACCGAAGTTGAAGTAGTAGATATAGCCAATCGCTGCGGTCGCGAAGCCAAGGTCTTTGGATACTTCGCCATAAACGTCGGTCTCCTGGACGGAGCCGCTGTTTACGTTGTTGTGGAACGAAGCGTTCCAAACACCTGCGCTGAGGCCGAAACCGTTGTATTCGGTTGCCATGTCAACGCCGAACTCTGTGAGACCGGTGCCAAGGTTTTGACCACGGAAGATATACTCGGAAGTATAACCAGCGTGGATTTCGTATTCGATTTCAGCCGAGGCGTTGCCAGCCACGAGGGCGGAGGCAGCGGCCAGGGCGCCAATTGTTTTGCGGTAGTTTTGCATAGTGTTGTTGTTGTTTTCGGTTGCTGGGAGCGTCCCTGACTGAGCCGTGTTGGTTCAGAAAAGGATTGTTGTGAGGTTAGCATCCGTCGTACCAAAGTTCGCCGAATGCAGTCCGTTGGGCAGGTAGTTAACCAATCCGTAGGATTTGTCCAGACAAATTTTGGCACGGGGCTGCCGCGCACGGACGAGTGCTAGTCCCGAGATTTTGGGCTGGCAAGTCCTTTTGGCGGTTTTTTTTGTAGAGAGAGCAGAAAGGCAATAACTGTGAATGAACACCTTGGGCAGAGAAAGGCGCGGGTTGGCACGGGGTTTGCTAAGAGGCCTTTCGCTGCACCAGCGCCGACTCTTCGGTGCGGGCTCTGCAGCAAAACATCCGACAACCCCGACCAATATGACCAGAAGACATCCAATGACATTGCGAGCCCTTGCCCTTGCGGCGACGGCTTGCTTCGCAGTGCCCCTCATGCCCATGACCAGCTACGGTCAGGAAGAGGTGGCTCCGGCGCCAACCGAAGAAGTGGCGGAACCCGCACCAGCCGAGGAAGAGGCTGCCGCACCAGCCGAAGAGGCGGAGGCTCCACCTGCGGCCAACGTCGAGCAACGGCTCGCCGACCTCGAAAGTTACTTCGGTAACGTTGGCGTAGGTGCCGAATGGGATTCGAACATCGACGCAACACCGGGTCCCGGTCACAACAGCTGGTTGATGACTTGCGCGGCGTTGGTTCTTTTCATGACTCTTCCTGGCCTCGCGTTGTTCTACGGCGGCCTGGTGAGAAAGAAAAACGTCCTCAGCGTATTGGCTCAGTGCCTTGGATGCGCCGGAATGGTCACCGTGATCTGGTGGGCCGTTGGCTACAGCCTGATTTTTGGAAAAAGCTTCGCAGAGGATGCCCCCGGAATTTCCGCTTTCCTCGGCGGAACCGAGTTCTTTTTCCTCAAGGGCGTGACCAGCGCTCCTAACACCGACTACTGCTACTGGGTCTCCCAGAACGTTTTCGCGATGTATCAGCTGATGTTCGCGATCATCACCCCCGCACTCATCATCGGTGCCACCGCCGAGCGCATGAAGTTCTCGGCCATCATGGCGTTCATCTTTATCTGGATGTTCGTGGTTTACATCCCGATGGCCCACATGATCTGGGGTGTGACCGGCCTCATGAACGGTGTCTGGAACGGCACCGCCGCTATCCAGGCCATCGACTTCGCCGGTGGAACGGTGGTTCACATGACCTCCGGATGGAGTGCCCTCGTGCTCTGCATCATCCTCGGCAAGCGTCTCGGCTTCGGCAAAGACAAGATGTCCCCGCACAGCATGGTGCTCTGCATGGTCGGCACCGGTATGCTCTGGGTCGGTTGGTATGGTTTCAATGCCGGATCGGCGCTCGCCGCTGACGGTATCGCTGCCAACGCGTTCATGACCACCACGCTGGCCGCCGGAACCGCCGGATTCGCCTGGGCAATCATTGAGAAGATCCTCAAGGGGCACGCTTCCATCCTCGGCATCTGCTCGGGTATCGTGGCAGGCTTGGTGGTAATCACACCCGCTTGCGGATTCGTTGACGCCACCGGCGCGATGATCATCGGTGTCCTCGCCGCCGTTGTCCCATACGTCTTCGTGATGTTCGTCAAGAAAGCCATCGGCTACGACGACGCGCTCGACACCTTCGGCATCCACGCCGTCGGCGGCACCTTGGGCGCTGTGCTGACAGGCGTCCTCGCTACCAGCGACGTCAATAGCAACCTCACCTCAGTCAATACCTACGCTGCTGATAACGGTCTGGACAAACTGGTGGCAGACGGTGGTCTTCTCGGCCAACAGCTCATCGCCATCGGTATCACGCTGGTGATCTCCGTAGTCGCGACAGCGGTGATCGCACTGGTCTTGAAAGCGGTCATCGGCCTGCGCCCAACCGCTGAAGAAGAGACCGCCGGTCTCGACATCAATGATCACGGCGAAGAAGGCTACAACTACTGATTGATATCGGTATCTGAATGAATCCTCGGGCGGGCTGGCAACAGTCCGCCCGTTTTCGTTTGCCCATGCGGTGGGATCGGATAGCAATGACCGCGATGAAACGCCCGCTCCTGCGCCTATTGATCGCCGCGCTGCTGGTTGCCGTGACGTTTCTCGCGGTGAAGCTCTGGACGGGAAAATACGACCGCGATCCCGATCCCCGCGCCCGTTACCGGATCGAAGCCGCGCGATTGGAGAGCGACCGCTCTTATAAGTGGCTGGAAATCCATCTCCGGAAAAACGGCGACAAGGATCACGATATGCTCCAGCCCGTCCTGCTAATCACAGCGGATGGCAGGGAGCACGAACCCGCCGATACCACCTTCGCCGGCGGACCGGAAAAAGGTTTCACCGACATCTGGTTCAAGTTCTGGCTGGAGGACGCAGCACTTGAGGGGAAAATCGATCTCCGCGTGAACGGCGGCACGTTGCGGGTGAAAACAAACGAAGGCGCGCCCTCCATGGACAAGGACGGCGAGGCGGTGCTGAGATCCGCAGACTGGGGGAAAATATGGCTTGGCTTCTAATTGATAACTCGAACACCCGCACCAAATTCGTTCTCGGAGACGCGGACGGACTGCTGGCATGGCGGGCGGTGATCCCGACCGCCGATCTCTCTGCGGAAACGCTTGCCGCCGTTCTGGGCGAGATCCGCTTCGAAGAGGTCGCCATGGCTTCCGTGGTGCCGGAAAAGGCGACGTGGCTCGCGGAGTTTTTCAGCGGCAAACCATTCCATCATATCTCCATTCACAGCCCGCTCGGCTTCGGTTTCGCCGTGCCGCAGCCGGAAATGATCGGAGCCGACCGCCTCGCGAACGCAGCGGCACTGAAAAGGAAATACGGCAGCCCCGGCATCGCCATCGATTTCGGCACGGCGGTCACCTTCAGCGTTCTTACGCCCGACGGAAATTTCGCAGGCGGAGCGATCGCCCCCGGCATGGCGGCGATGACCGGATACCTCGCCACCCGCACCGCGCAGCTTCCCATGGTCGAGCTTTCCGAACCGGCCTCGCCCATCGGCGCGACAACCGCCGAGGCCATCCTTTCCGGCGCGGTCATCGGCCACCGCGGCATGATCCGGGAAATCCTGCGGGAAATCATTTCCACATGCGGGGGGCAGCCCAAGGTCGTGGCCACCGGCGGCGGTGCGGAGTTTGGCGCCAAGGGCATCGCGGAAATCGGAGCCATCGATCCCGACCTCACCCTTGAGGGCGTTCGTCTGATCGCGGCGCAAGTTTTCGCTGGGCGTAAATGATCGGTTTTGTTGTGGCGCTTTCCGCATCCACCGCATAGGCAGGGTGTGGAAATGAGCGTATACCCTTTGGCCATCGGCATCGACTTCGGAGGCACCAGCGTGAAAACGGGTGTCTTGTGTGGCAGTGAAATCATAGATCTCGCACCACCCATCGCGACTCAGGATTTCAACGGAGCCGACGAGATCATCGCGGCGATCATTCGCACCGTCGGTGACCTGCGCACGCGCCACGAAGGCATCCGCGCGGTCGGGATCGGCGTGCCGGGCTTCGTCGATTTTGAAACGGGCGTGGTCTTCGATCTCACCAACGTCCGCGGTTGGGCGAACGTCCCGCTGCGCGAAAAACTTTCGCAAGCCCTCGGCCTGCCCGTCACCGCCGACAACGACGCAAACTGCATGGCCTTCGCCGAGTGGAAACTGGGAGCCGGCAAAGGATACAAGCACCTGGTCTGCGCCGCGCTCGGAACGGGAGTCGGCGGCGGCATCATCGCAAACGGCCAGATGGTGCGCGGCGCGAAATTCGGCGCAGGCGAGATCGGCCAGACCTCCATTGACTTCCAAGGCCGCGCCGGCCATTACGGAAACCTCGGTGCGCTGGAAGATTATATAGGCAACCGTGAGATCGCCCGCGATGCGCAGGCCGCATACGCAGCGGCGGGAATCGTCCGCGACATTGAGGACTGCTCGCCCCACACCCTCGCCGAGGCGGCGCGGAATGGTGATGCCATCGCACGGGCGCACTGGGATCTCGTTGGCCGCATGCTTGCCACGGCGATGATGAACGCCTGTTGGCTTCTGAATCCCGAGGCTCTCGTAATCGGCGGCGGCGTCGCCCGCGCGGGGGATCTGCTTTTTACACCTTTCCGCGAGCACCTGCTCCGCCAGCTTTCCGGCCCGTTCCGCGACGGCCTCGCCATCCTCCCCGCAGCGTTCGGCCACGAAGCCGGCACCGTGGGTGCGGCCGCCCTTGCGCTGGAGGAAGCCGGTTTTTAGTGCAGCCTGCCTGGCGGATCGTGCAGCAGGAAAATTGATGATTGATGATTGTTGATTTTTGAATGGGTGATCGGATGAAGAGTCGTTCCGTCAAATCAACAATCCAAAATCAACAATCATCAATCGTCAATCAAACCGCTTCACCTAGGAAACCCCTCGCACACGGAAAGGCGGCGCATCGAGCGTATCGCCCGCCCTTTTCCCGACCAGCGCCTGGTAGAGCGGGCTCTCGGGACTTAGCAGCGTGATCTCTTTTCCTGCAGAAAAAATTTCCAGCCCTCCCGCCGCAGGAACGAGCAGGAAACAAAGTTTTTCCGCGCCCCTCTCCACTTCCACCAGCGCGCCCGAACCGATCTCGTCGCGATTCGTGAAATCGAAGGCCCGCAGGTTTTCGAAAACCCGCAGCGTCTCCGCGAGTTCCCGCACCTGCCGTGCCTGCCCGGTTGCGAGATAGGATTCCTCCAGGCTGCGCGTGTCGTATTTGCTCTCCGCCTTCGATCCCGGATCGGTCGCCGCCGCGTGCGCGTCCAACGCCGCCTTCGCGAGGCGATCGAGCCGTGCCCGCAGCTCCGCGCGGATGAGTTCCAGAAGTTCCGATTTCATGGGGAAAAGGACTCTCGCCATCCCGCCAAGGTTTGGCAAGAGGAGGCTTGACCGGTCGCAG
>JAYTOE010000126.1:0-3308 GCA_043747935.1 Akkermansiaceae bacterium | reverse complement strand
TCCGATCCCAAGATCCTGCTTTGCGACGAGGTCACCTCCGGCCTCGACCCGCGCTCCGAGCGCGAGATCGTCCGGCTGCTTCACGATCTTTCCCGCAAGGACGGGCGCATCGTCCTCTCCGTCACGCACTCGCTCGCCCACCTCGAACTCTATGATTCCATCCTCGTCCTTCATGAAGGCCGCGTGGTCTTCCACGGTCCGCCCGAGCGCCTGAACCACTACTTCTCCGTCAAGGACACCGAGGAAGTCTATCCACGGCTCACCGCCCAGCCCTCCGAGCGCTGGCAAGCTTCATGGATCAAACACAGCGTATCCTACTACGGGATGCTCGAAAAATCCCGCGAGCGGCTTATCGCTTCCGGAGATCTTGTCCTCGAACAGCCCAAACCCATCGCCGATCCCGATGCGGATGACTCCGCCGAGAATGACACACCGCAGGAAACCCGCCTGCCCGGCTTTTTCTCGCAATTCTCCACCCTGCTCTCCCGCCGCTGGCGGATCTTTTTCCGCGACCGAGCCCAGGTGTTTCTCCAACTCGCCATCCTCCTCTGCTTTCCCGCCCTTGTCACTCTGTTCAGCGACAAGGCAGACGGTAACATCCGCCGCTATTCCGATGTCCGCCAGGACAACATGGCCGCCGAGATTCAGGAGCAACAAACCGTCCGTGCGGATCAGGCGAAGGTCGGCTCCGCCATTTCCGGAATCATCATGTTCCAGGTCGTCCTGCTGGCACTGATGGGTTCCAACAACTCCGCCCGTGAAATTGCAGGCGAGCGCCCGATTTACGAGAAAGAAAAGTTCGGAGGCTTAAGACCATCCGCCTACCTTTTATCAAAGATCGCGTTCCTCGCCTGCTTGGTGATCGCCCAGTCGCTGTGGATGGCGTTTTTCGTGAACCTCTTCGGAGCGTTCCGCGGCGAATTCGTCGAGCACGTCATCTTCCTCCTGCTGATCAACGCGGCCATGACCTCCGTCTGCCTAGCCATCTCCGCACTGATGCGCACCGCCGAGCAAGCATCCCTGCTCTCCATCTATCTGGTAGGCTTCCAGCTTCCCCTGTCAGGCGCCGTCCTCGCGCTGCCGGAGCACATCGAGGTCTTCACCCGCCCTTTCATTTCGGCCTACTGGGCATGGTCCGGCTCCGTCGAAGCACTCCAGTCCCAGGTTCACGGCGCGGTCAAATCCGTCATCGACACCTCGCTATCCAACCAGGAGGCCTGCATGTTCACCCTTGCCATCCACATCTCCGTCGCCCTCTCCCTCGCATGGATCGGCGCCCGCCGACCCCAATGGGAATAACCTTCCAAATCCAGATTCCGCACCTATCATCTCATAGCACATCCTCTTTCTTGAAGGTTGAAATTTAAAGTTTGAAATTTTTCCACTATGGCTCGTCGCGCTAGCTCCAGCACCAATCCCATTCTCATCATCGGTATCGTCGTGGCCGTAGTCGCCGTCATTATCGGAGGGAAATTTCTCATGTCGAAAAAGAAGGAATCCTTCACCGGCGTGAACCCGCTAACCGTACAGGATCTCCTCGATAACGGTAACAGCCTTCGCAACAACGAATACCTTATCGAAGGGAAAATCGACGAGCGATTCTTCCGCGATGGGAACACCTCATCAATTGTAAGCGTCCGCGTTAAGGCTGAATCCGGCGAGGAAATCGTGCCGGTGATGATCCCCGCCAAGTTCAACAAGCTCAACATCGAGCGCGAGCAGCGCTACGCCTTCAAAGTCCGATTCGAACAAGGCGGCATCCCCGTCGCCACCGATATCAGCCGTCTTTAACCGTCTCTAAGAAACCAACCCGCCAAACCAACCGAGATCAAAAAAATGAAAACGCCACCGCTATTTCTAGTTCTCTGCCTTGCATCGCCAGCCTTCGCGCAGGTTTACACCCCGCCCGTCGATGGAGGGACACCCGCCCCCGCCGCCCTGCCCGTTGACAACAGCCCGCCCCCTGCGAAACCAGCCCCCGCCTCCCCTCTCGGCCAGGAAATCCCCATGCTCGATCCCTCCGCGGAGTCGATCACCGTCGGCGGTGTCGCGATTCCGCTGGGTGACAACCGTCTGCTCAAGGCACGTTTCGAGAAATACCTTAGCCAACCGCCGGAAACCGACGCGGATGCCGCCCAATACAGGAAAAATGTCGCAGAAATCCTTGGAGCGATCTCCCCTTTCCGCAGCGGAGGCCCCGACATCTACGTCGGTTTCAAACTCCTGCCCTCCGCCGCATCCTACCCCGGTGACGCGAACCTGTGCATGTCCCTCGCCGAGTCCATCTACATGGCCATGCTCGCCAAGAACAACTCGGGTGCCCTCAAGACACTCAACAAATCGATCGAGGAAGAGAAGCAGGCGATCATCCGCCAAGCGGATTGGGATGCCCGCAACGACAAGAAAGAAGCGCTTAACACCAACGCCGGTGCAGGCGGTAAAGGTGGCGGCAAAGGTGGTGGCGGTAATAGCCAGCCGGCGTCCGACACAGGCTCCGGAGCATCATCGCTTAAATATGCCGATACCCTGCGCCGGATTACCGAGATCGAGGGGCTGAAGAAACTCAATATTATCCAGACCGAGGCACAAACCATCCGCACCAAGGCACAATATCAGGTGACCATGGTGCAGTGGTTCATGCAGCGCCGCTTCGAGCACGTGCTGATGGCCGCGCGATTCTACAACCAGATCTGGAAAGACGGTGACTCCACCCTGCGCATCGACAAGAACTCCGATGTCTCGAAGCTTTTCTCGGAATCCCTCGGCATCTCCCCCACTGTCGCCTCCCTCGATTCACTCTCCAACGAGGCCATCCGCGAGGTCGCCAAATACATTGAGGCTTTCGATCTCATGCTTTCCCGCGATGAGCTCCACTCCGCCTCGCAGCGCCTCATGGAGGCCTACGCACTCGGCGAATACCTCGGCCCCGTGGCCACATTATCATTGGACAAGAAACTCCGCGTCGCCGCATACGTACGAGATCTTCACGAACTCTACGGCACGCTCCAGGCGCGCGATTACGTGAAGGGCAAGGAACTAGCCGACCGCCTCAAGACCCTCGCCAAGGATTTCCCCTCGTCGAAGGTCGATTCCGCCATCGCCGCCTACACACTCGCCTCCGACCTCGCCATTGAGGAAGCGAAATCCCACCTCCTCGCCCGCGATTCCGACAAGGCGGCGGAAAAAATTAAGGCCGCCACCGAAATCTGGCCCACCAATCCGAAGCTCCAGGAATTCCGCGATCTCGTGGCGAACTCCGGCGGCCTCGTCACCGCCCGCAACGATTTCGACCGCCTTCTCTCCGAGGG
>JAYTOE010000125.1:0-8849 GCA_043747935.1 Akkermansiaceae bacterium | reverse complement strand
ATGGTCTTCGCAAAACTCCAGCAACGTTTCCCCGATGACCCGCTAGCCGGCCTCGCTGGCCTCCGCGCCGGGCAAAACTACATGCGCTCCCACCAATATCTCAAGGCCATCAAGCTCTTCACCACCGTTCACGCCAACGAGAATTACGACGACCGCGAGATCCGCTCGCAATCCCTCTACTGGAGCGGTATCAGCCAAGAACGCTATGCTGGCCTGATGTCCGAAGACAATTATCGCGGCCGCGGCGAAGCCATCGACGCCGCATACGAAATCTACCGCCGCGTCACCTTCGATTTCCCCGACAGCGTCTGGGCGAAATACGCCCGCGGCCGCCTCGCCGACCCGGCTTTCGAAAGTCGCGTAAAAATCGAAAACGAACAGCGCGAAGGCATGATCGAAGCCCTCAAGGAAAGTAGGAAAAACCGATGAACGCACTCGAGTCAGCCCTGCTTAAGGAACTCACCGGAGGAGCCGAGCCGAAGCTCCTCCTCCGCACCCGCACCCGCATCGATGCTGGGCGCTGGTGGCGCCGCACGCCCGTCTGGCTCTGCGTCAGCGGCACCGAGCTGATCCTTTTCGCCGTCGCCCGCCGCCGCTACTCTGAGCGTGTTGCCCTCGCCGATTGCCAAGCCAGCCACTATGCCCACGCCACTGGCGAATTGGTGATCGATCCCACCGAGAAACTGCGTATCAAGCGACTTTCCCTTACTCCTCGCGAAGCTCTCAACACCCTCGATTTTCTAACACAATAATCTAACAAAAAAAGAAGCCATGATCGAACAAATCCTAAAAGGCGGCCTACTCATGATCCCGCTCATGATGTGCAGCCTCGTCTGCCTCGCCGTCGTCTATGACCGCTGGTTCGCCTTCCGCGAAAACCGCAAGATCGACACGCGATCGCTCCGAACCAAGGTGCTCGCCCTCCTGCGTGAAGACAACATCCCCGGCGCGATCAGCGAGTGCGAGGCCGCCCGCGGCCCGGTCGCATCCGTCATCCTCGCCGGACTCCGTTCCTATCAACAGCTCCGCGGCAAGAACGAGGGCGCGGAAACCATGCGCCTCGTCGTCGGCCAGGTGATGGAGGACTACAGCGCGCAGGCCATGAGCGTCGTGAACAAGCGCCTCGACGTCCTCACCACCATCGGCATGGCTGCACCGCTCCTCGGCATGACCGGAACGGTCACCGGCATGATCGCCTCCTTCGCCGGCCTCGCCGACGCAGGCAGCGTGGGCGGTGGCGGCGGTGTCGTCGCGAACGGCATTGCGGAAGCCCTCATCACCACCGCCGCCGGCCTGCTCATCGCCCTCGGCGCCGTCATCCCGCAAAGTGTCTTCAATCGCTGGTCCGATGAGATCGAGCTCGAGATCGAGGAAGGCACCAGCGAGTTCGTGGAATTCATTCTTACGCATCACTAATAATAAGTCCCATAGGTCTCATACGTCCTATTTATGAAGCGAAGCAAACAAGAGAAGAAGCACCGTTCCGCGGAGATCCCCACGGATTCGTTCTCGGACATTGCGTTTCTTCTCATCATTTACTTCCTCGTGGCGACGACGCTCGTGAAGGTGAAGTCCATCACCGCCGATCTCCCGGCGGGCGAGAAATCCACGCAGGCGCAGTCGGAAAAAACACCGATCATCAACCTGCGCGGCGCGGAGGTATTTTTCAACGACAAGCGCATGGAGATGGTGGAGCTCAATCAGCGCCTCGCCGCCCTGGAGCTGCCAACCAAGGAAGGTGACAAGCGCGTGATCATGCTGGAGTCCGCCAAGGGCACTCCCTACCAAAACTATTTTCAAGCTCTCGCCGCCATCAGCGCCAATGGCGGCGTGGTAGCCATTGTGGAGGACGAATAAGCCATGAAACGTTCGAGAAGAAAGAAACGCAAACCAGTCACCTTGCCCATCGCGAGCATGGGCGATATCGCGTTTCTTCTTATCATCTTCTTCCTCGTCTGCAGCGAGTCCGTGAAGGACAACTCCAAGGTTCCCGTCGCCCTCCCGTTCTCCGAGCACGTCAAAAAAATCGAGGCCACCGTCGTAGCCCGCGTGACCATCGATGATACCGGCACGATCCATTTCGACGGCTCCCGCGTGGACAGCGCCAAGGATGTCGAATGGGGCGTCCGCGCCCTCCTCACCAACACCGTTTCCGACGACCAGCGCCACGTCCAGTTCAAGTGCGACAAGTCGCAGCCCAAGGAAGTTTTCCAACCCGTCCTCCAAGCCATCGCCGAAGCCGGCGGCATCATCGAAGCCGTAGGCGAAAACGAACCGCAATAAGATCGCAGTAACCACGAAAATCACGAACCACACGAAAGCTTAAGAATTTGAGAATAAGGAAAATTACCCCTTTCGTGTGTTTTGTTCCTTTAGCGGCCAAAAAAATCACAGCAACCGAAGTTCAATGAGTCAGCACATCAACAATGAATCAAGTGAAGGTCTTCTTTTCAAAGAAGAGTGCTATGCCATTCAGGGTGCCGTCTTCGAGGTTTATCGGGAGATGGGATGCGGGTTCCTGGAGGCCGTGTTTCAGGAGTGCATGGAAAAGGAATTGCGTTTGCGCAATATACCTTTCGTCTCCCAACAGGAACTTCAGATTCTCTACAAGGGCATCAAGCTGGAGCAGGCATACAAGCCGGACATCATTTGCCACGGCCAGATCATCCTTGAATTGAAAGCCGTCAAATCCATCGCACCGGAGCATCGCGCCCAAATGCTCAACTACCTGAAAGCAACCGGTATGCGCGTCGGTCTGATTGTAAACTTCGGACACCATCCCAAAGCAGAAATAGAGCGTTTCATCCTATAAGCCAAAAACAACCAGAACCATGAACCACATCATCCCTTTCGTGTATTTCGTGCCTTTTGTGGTTCAAAATTAACCTTCCCACCACCATGACCACTCCAAAACAAGAAACCACCCCCGACCAGTTGATGCAGGCCTTCCAAGGCCGCAGCTTCAAGTCGATCATCCTCTTTACGCTGATCGTGCACGTCGTTGTCCTCGGCGGCACTAGCGTCCCTTACCTGATCAAATCGGTGTCCGGGAAATCGGACTCCAAGCTCACCGAGAAGGAGCGCACGGAAATCGCCGCGCGCGAAGCCACATCCGCCTTGCATGACATCGCCGAGAAGCACGGCATCAAGCCGCAAGATCTGAGCAGCCGCATCGCCGGCGGCGCCGCCCCGGCCGCCGCGCCGAAGGAGGCAGCACCCGCGCCAACGGAAGACCCCGCGACCACTTCGCCCGAGGAAATGGAGAAACCCAAGACCGCCATCGAGGAGCAGCTCGATGTGAAGGAGGACGGCCCAACAGTGCCGCCTGCTCCCGGCGAGGAAGCCACGGACGAAGATCTTTTCAAGTGATCAGGATTCAGGAGTCAGATTTCATCAATAAACAATATTCAATAGCCAATATTCAATTCTCCCCTACCTCCGCATGATCCGCGAAAAAACAGCCATGATCCCCGCCGTGAAGGTGGACGAGATTCCGACGAATCCGTCCTCGTTCAAGTCGCGTGTGGTCGCCGTCGCTGTGACCTCGCTGGCGGGTCTCACCGCCGCCGCGCATTTCTGGATTCCGTCTGCACTCGAAGCCTTCCTTTCGCGCAACGCGGAGATCCACATCCTTTTCCAAAACATCCACGCGGTAAGCTCGCTCAAGCTCGTCTTCCTTCTCTCCGGCCTGCTCGCCATCCTCTGCGCCGCCGCCGGAGTCGCCGGATTTTTCCGCAACCGCATCACCTGGCACGCGCTGCGACTGCCGCTTTTCGGCGTTTATCTTCTCGTTGGGTTCTATGCCTGGGTGACCTGGCAGGCGGGTTCCGCGATCATCGCCAACGGCATCGATGTGGATGGCGCGAAACAGGACAAGGCCACGATGATTCGCCTCTGGTGGAGCGTCGCCTCGCCCGCGCTGGCGATGGCCGCCTTCGCCGCGTGGACGCATGTCATGCTGCGCAGCCGTTCGGTTTACGCCGCCTTCACCCGTGAGGAAGGCGCCCCCATGTCCGGCGACCGCGTGTTGGAAGACATCCGCACGCACGGCCGCGATCCGCGCAATCGTCGCAGCCTTTACCTCAGCGCGTTCACCCATTTCCTCATCCTCATCCTGATTCCCTGGATCATGAGCCTGGGCGGTTGCGTGGAGGCCTACAAGGTGCCGAAAGGCAGCGGCAACCCCGTCGTCGCCATGGTCAAGATGGTGAAGCCGAAGAAGAAAAAGAAGCAGACCCTCAGCCTGCGCCCGAACTCCGCTATCATTTTCGAAGTCCCCGATCTCGATGATTCGCAGGTCGATCAGGTCATGGAAGAACAGACGCAGGCGACCTATGCGGCGAACAACGCCAAGTCCGGCAAGATGGGCAAGGGCGGCGGAACACAGGGCGGGTGGCCGGAAGGCATGGAGGACTACAAGGTTCGTTTCATCCGTCTCGAACACGCCGGCGCGGGCTGGGACGACGGCATGGATGAGTCGAACGCCGACATCAATTTCCTCCGCGCCTTCTCCGAAGCCACGGGCTTCAAGAAAACCGCCAACAAGGGTGAAAGCCATTCCATCGCCCTCCTCAAGAAATATCCCAAGGACGGCTTCCCGCCCTTCGTTTTCCTCACCGGAGACGCCGACATCAGCGGGGTTTCTCCCGCCGATGCGAAGATCCTCCGCGACTACTGCCTCAACGGCGGCATGCTCATCGCCGACGCCGGCAGCGTGCGCTTCCACCAGTCGTTCATGTACTTCATCCGGCAGGTTTTCCCCGACAAACCGCTCATCGACATCGCGGACGACGACATGCTCTATCAGGTGCCCTATACCTTCCCGGACGGAGCACCGCCGTTCTGGCAGCTCGGTGGCCGCCGCGCCCTCGGCATCAAGCACGAAGGCCGCTGGATCGCTTTCTACCATCCCGGCGACATGAACGGCGCGTGGAAATCCCAGGGCTACACCGACGTCACCCCCGAAATGCGCGAGGCCGCCATGAACCTCGGCGTCAACCTCGTTTACTACGCGTTCAGTCAGTGGAACGACGCCATCTCGAAACAGAAATGATGAACCCGAATTCCTTCAGCGTCCTCGGCTATCTCAGCGTGCTGCTCTGGCTCGCCGTGCCGCTGCTTTGGTTCCTGCGCCGCCGCCTCAGGCTGCCGGGCTGGGCGGTGCTGGCTCTCGCCATCCTCTCCTTCGCTTTCGCCACTCTCAATTCCCGCAGCCATGTCGTTCGCATCGAAGCCGAACGCGCCGCGCCGTCCGGCGATGCGATCATGCTCGAGGCCTCGAAACGCAAGGCCGTCGTGGAAGCGCGCGGCGGTGATGTGGCCGATATCCGCTTCGCCGAGGACGGCGCCGACGACTTCATCGACAAGGCCGGCATGGACGATTCCGACCGCAAGTATCTCGAAAGCCTCGATGAATCGAAGGATCCGGCGTGGAAGAATCAGAAAAAGGCACGCGGCGAAGCCGGAGCGGAAAACGGCGATCTCGACGAGATGATCGGCGGCGAGGAACCCACCAAGCGCCTCTCCACCGATGCCTTGCCCGCGGTAAAGGAAGCCCGCCCGCCCATCATCATGTCGGAGGCGCACGTCGTCACCGCCAAGCGCCTCAACTCGGTCAATCTCAACGCCTCGTTTTACGTGGTTCTGCTGAGCCTCATCCTCCTGATTCTCGATTACCTCGCCCGCGCCAACTCCTACGCGCAAGCAGCCTTTCCTCTCCCACTGCCCGCCGCGTGGAGAAACGCCTTCGCACCGCTGCCCGCCATCGTCCCGCGCCCGCAAAAACCCCGCCGCCCACTAACGGACGAGCTCGCCCATCTCGCACGCCGCGGCGATGCCTTCGTCTGCTTCACGAAGGATGCCGCCGCATTGCCCGCAAGCTTCCCCACTCTCGGAAAATCCAGCCGCCCCATCGACCTCCTCCGCGCCGATGGCACACGGATTTCCGACACCTTCGTCTTCGAGTCCCTCTGGTTCGGTCGCGCGTGCTTCGTGGTCGATTCACCGCAGCACACGCAGATTCTCTTCGCAGAAATCCTGAAGCAACTCGAACTCCGCAAAACCTCCCGCGCCAGCACCCGCCACAACGTCCACCTCGTCTGGAACCTCGACCAGCCTCCGTCAGGGAACGACATCGAGGCCTTCGAACGCCTCGCAAATTCCACCGGATTTTCCCTCTTAATCTGCAACGATTCCCGCTCATGAAACCCTCTCTCCTTCTCCTCCTTCTCACGACCTTTGCTTTCGCCGACGAACGCGAGGTCACCGAGGAACAACAAGCCGCCGTCCTGAACGGAGGCGACGTCGTGGAAGAAATCATCCGCCCCGAAAACCTCACCGACCTCACCAAGGGCGAAGGCCTGCCGCCCTCGAAAAACAAACCCTATCTCTATCACCTCGGCCCCACCGGCATTTCCTGCTTCATGTCCGGCGGCGCCGTGGGTGACCAACTCCTCGTCCAAGGTACCATCAAAGGCTCCCCCGCCGAGGGGAAATTCATCCCCGGTGATGTCATCACCGGCATCAACGGCGTCAAATTCGAAGCCGGCGGCAACCTCGGCCTCACCATCGGCAACGCGATCATCGAAGCCGAACGCGAAGCCAACGCCGGGAAAATGGTTTTCCAAGTATGGCGCGACAAAAACTACCCCGCCCGCACCGGTAGCAAAAACATCGCCGGAACCGACATCGACCAACTCATCAACGAAGCCGAAAGCGACGATTCCCTCTACGACTGGAAACCCGAGGAAGCCCGCAAGGAAGAGGTCAAAAACATGGATCTCGAAAAATTTCCCCTCGATCCCATCACCCTCGAAGTCGAGCTGAAACTGCGCACCTTCCCCGACTACGCCGACACCGCTCCCTACGATTGCCCCAAGACCAAACAGATCCTCGAAGACGCATGGAAGTCCTTGGAACAGCGCTTCATCGTAGATCCGAAAAAACCGGGCAGCGGCAAAGGCGGCGTCATCGAGGCCATGGGGCTCATCGCATCCGGAAAACCCGAGCACCGCGAGCTCGTCAAACAATGGGTGCGCAGCCCCAACTGCCCTTGGCAGCCACCCACCCAGCCCATCGGCGCGATGTTCGAACCCGGCTACAAGGGCTACAAAGGCTATCAAACATGGCACCATGGCTTCATCGGCCTCTACTGCGCGCTTTACTACGATGCCACCGGCGACGAATACGTCCTCCCCGCTTTACGCAAATACGCGATCGAGGCCGCCATGGGCCAAAGCAAGGCCGGAACCTGGGGCCACACCTTCGCATTTCCCTCCTTCAACGGCGGCAAGTTCCACGAAATGAACCCCGGCTACGGCGCCCTCAACGCGGCCGGCAACCGCTGCTTTTTCCTCATCGCCCTCGCCAAAAAACTCGGCGTTGAGCACCCGGAAATCGATGCCGCCATCGTCCGCGCCCACAGATTCTTCGGCTCCTTCGTCGATCAGGGAGCGATCCCCTACGGCGACCATGCCGCCGCCGGCACCGATGACAGCAACGGCAAAAATGCTGGCACCGCCTTTGCCATGAAACTCATCGGCGATGACTACAGCGCCAAGTATTTCGCAATGATGTCCGCCCACGCCTCCTTCACCCCCCGCGGCGGCCATGCCCACGACTACCACACCCAGTGGTCCAGTTGGGGTGCCACCCTTTGCGGGCCGGAAATCCGCACCATGGCCGAACGCAACATGCGCTGGCGCCGCACCCTCTGCCGCATGTACGACGGCAGCTTCGTCTATCACTCGCCTACCGAAAAATACAGCACTCTGCGCGACCCCACCGCCACCGAGATTTTCAACCAGGCCGTCATCCTCAAGCAAACCCTCATCACCGGCAAAGACCTCGATGAGAAACTCTACCCAGACGAGCGCGAAACAAAACAGTTCCTCGCCAGCGCTTACGCCCAGTTCAACAACGACTACCTCAAGAACCTCGCAGGCAAACCATGGATGGAACGCTCCACCGATGAGCTCTTCGACTTGCTGGATATCTTCATGCCCAAGGCCCGCAATGCCGTTGCCGCGGAGCTAGCCAAACGCTTCCAGGCCGGGGAAAGCGCCATCCTGCCGCGCCTTGTCGAACTCCTCTCCCACGAAAACGCCCGCTTCCGCCACGGTGCCCTCTTTGCCATCGCCACCTGCGGCAACGACACCGTCCTCTCCAACCTCGCGAAAATCACACCGCTGCTCAACGATCCCAAAGACTTCGTCCGCATCACCGCCGTCGACACCATCTCCAAGGCAAGCAGCGACGCGGAAATCCAGCTCGCTCTCCTCCAAGCCGCCGTCGCCGAGCGCACCGCCCTCGCCCCCAACAGCGTCCGCAACGCCATCCAGACCAGCCTTTCGAAATCCGAAACCGCCGTCAGCAAAACCCCCTTCCAGGCGGATATCGACGAAGCCCTCGTCACCCAAGCCCTCACCAACCTCATCCTCGAGGAAACCGGCGGCGGTCCCTTCGTAAGCTCCAAGGTCGGCGTATGGGACAAAGACACCGTCATTCGCCTTGCCGGGCCGCTCACTTTCATCGCCGAGGAAGAACAAGTTTACGATCAAATGTTCGGTGCCAGAAATGCCCCTGCCCAGAAAATGCTCGGCAAGTTCGGCTACCTCGAAGCCATCCAGACCAACGCCCACCGCATCCGCATCAAAGCGGAAATCCCCCGCCGCATCCGCGCCGAGTCCGGCTTCAAGGATCCCCTCGTCCACCCCGCCCTCGTCGCCAAATACCCCGGCATTTTCACCGACCTCACCGATGAAATCAAAACCATCCTGATCGACAACCCCATCGAGGAAATCGCGGTCAAAGACGAATCGACCAAATGGTTGGAAGTGAAAGCCCCGCTG
>JAYTOE010000124.1:0-16023 GCA_043747935.1 Akkermansiaceae bacterium | reverse complement strand
CCCACGCCCCACTACGCGCCCTACAGCATGGTAGATCTCCGGCTTCACCACCGAATTCTTCCAAGGCGCGATCCATCGTCTGCGGTTGTTCCTGCTCATCTCGCCCCCACTCTACCCGCCCGAATCCGTGGAGCAAGGGGATTCTCGTTAAAAGCCTGGCTTTTATTGCACGAATCCGTGGAGCAAGGGGATTCTCGTTAAAAGCCTGGCTTTTATTGCACTCGTTAAAAGCCTGGCTTTTATTGCATGGCTTTTATTGCATGGCTTTTATTGCAGGCTTTTATTGCAATTTTCCCTCCCAGCTTTTCCACCAATGCTTCCTTCTCCTCCTTGAACACCAACCACTCCAAAAGCCACGCCTTGTCCGTAAGGGAAAGTTGGTCACGATGGAATTTCAGGACGGTCTTGTTTTCCTAGCGAAGCGAGAATCCGCCGAATTCTTCATCATACGCAAGCAACTCAGCCTGCAACTCAGCCTGCAACTTGGACCCATCGGCAAAGGTCCAGTTCCACATATCACTATTAGCCAAGGCAAATGGGGAAAACGCTAGAAGTAGGAATAAGATCACAGAAAATCGTTTCATTGCAGTGAATAGATGAATCAACCCGGCAGGCTTTGTAAAGAAACTCCAGTATAGAACCCGATTTAGGCTAAAATGGTGTGATACACCGCAGGCACTTTGCGGTAGATGTTGAGGGTATTGATCCGCCGAGCTTAATCGTAGGCCACGTCTTCTGCCGTGATCCCCGTCTTCCCATCTGAATTTTAAGAAGCGCTGGCTTCCTGAAGCAGGCGGAGGCGCTCGATGGCCGCGCCGGAGGTGATCGTTTCGCGGGCGATTCCGATCGCGTCCTCCATGTGATCGGCAAGGCCGGCGCAGGCAAGTGCGGCGGCGGCGTTGAGCAGGACGATATCGCACTTCGGGCCGGTGTCTTTGCCGGAAAGGATGGCCTCGGTGATGGCGGCGTTTGTTTTCGCGTCGCCACCCTGGAGGTCTTCGAGGCGGGCTTTCCGGAAACCGAAATCCTCGGGGTTGATCTCCTCGTCCTCGAGATCCTGATAAGCTCCGGACTTGCAGATCAGCGTGGAGCCCATCAGCGAGACCTCGTCCACCGCGCGGTGGCCGGAAGCCATGCCGCTGACGACCCACGCGCTTTCCCTGCCGAGTCGCTGGAGGATTTCCGCGAAAGCGGGGCAGAGCGAGCGGTCGGAGACGCCGACGAGTTGGCACTCGGGTCGGGCGGGATTGAGCAGCGGGCCGATCAAGTTAAAGATGCTGCGGTGCCCGGCGGCGGCGAGGCTTTTCCTGACGCTCGCGACGGCTTTGAAGGCGGGGTGGTAATTCGGCGCGAAGAGGAAGCCGACGCCCGCCTTTTCGAGGCAATGGCGGAAACCTTCGGGCGGCAGATCGATACGCACGCCGAGCGCCTCCAGCACATCCGCGCCACCGCTTTTCGAGGTGATGCCGCGATTGCCGTGCTTCACCACCACCGCGCCGGCCGCAGCGGCGATGAACATGGCGGTCGTGGAGACATTGAAAAGATCGAGCTGGTCACCGCCGGTGCCGCAGACATCGAGCGTCGGGCCGTCGAGTTCCATCGCGCCGATCATCGGATCCACGGCGTGCTCGAGGAACGCCTCCACAAAGCCCGCGATCTCTGCGGGCGTTTCCCCTTTCCGAGAAAGCGCCAGCAGCAGGCGGCCTTTCTTTTCATCGGCGATGGATGGATCGAGCAACAGATCGGCGGCGACTTCGATCTCGCGCGGGCTGAGTTCCTCGCCGTGCTCGAGGTGTGTGATGAGGGCGTCCATGAGTTGTCATCCTACGCCATATCCAAGCCCTGCGGAAAGAAGAAATCCAAGATTCAGATCGCGCCGCGGCGATGGCGATCGATAGGCCGGGGAAAAATAGGATTGTCAGGGCTCCCCGCAGCACTAACCTCCTATCCCAGCTATGAGAAGTTTCCTTGTATTAATTTGCGGTGCCGCCTGCCTGGCCATGTCCTGTCACGCGGCGGAAATGAGAATCTGGACTTCACGCAAAGGCGGCACGCTGGAGGCTACCTTGGGCGGAGTGGAGGCCAACATGGTCACGCTGGTCGGAAAGGACTCGAAGGAGATCAAGCTCAAGGCCGAGGATCTGAGCCTCGCCGACCGCCTACATCTCGTTGAGTTCGGCGGCGCGGAGGAAGCCATTCTGACAGGCGGCGAGCCGGGGCTGGTGGAGAAAGACCTCCGTCTCGACACCTCGGAGTTCAAGAAACGCGACGACATCATCACCTTTGGCGACAGCGCCGAGGGCTTCGAGCTTTTCGAAACCCCGCATTTCCTCATCGGCACAGCAGGCAGGATCCGACCGCAGGCCGTGGCGGAGACCGCCGAGCGGCTCTGGTATGGGATGGCCTTCGTCCACATGAATTTCCGTAAGGACTGGGGCGACAAGCGCATGCTGATCCTCCTGGTCGAAGACAGGGATGTTTACCCGGCGCTCGGGAAATGGTATGCCGGATATCTCGCCGCCGAGGGACAACAGGACGCCTCCATGTCCGTCGCCAACACATGGGAAAAGGCCGGCTCCACCTCCATCACCGCTCCCGATGAAACCTGCACGAAATTCAACATTTTAGAGCGGGTCACGGTCTTCAACGTCAGGGACGACGACAAATTCCGCAAAGACCTCTCCCCGTTCCCCACCCACGTCATCGCCGGCAGCCTGCTTTCGAAACAGATGGGCGGCGTCTCATCGTTCGGCTCCGAAGGCTATTTCGCATTGCTTACCGGGCACGCGTATTTCAAGGAAATCAGCTTGGCCGGCAAAACCGAGACCAACTTGCTTTCGGTAGAGGGATCACAGCAAGACGAGATCAGCTCGAAGAGCGGATTCGACGATGGCACCTCCTGGGCGCGCACGCTCAAGCCGTTGGTGAAATCCGGCAAGGTCGCCGTGAAGCTGGAGGAAATGCTGAAATGGAAGCCGGAGGAACTCACGCCCGAGCGCCTCGTCCTGATCTATTCCTTCGCGCACTACATGGAGAACGACTCAAAGCGCCTCGGCGCGTTCGCGAAAATGATCCAGCGCATCGAATCCTCCAACCAGATCCCCTCCGCCGAGGAATTCGCCAAGCTCTTCGGCTTCGACACCGTGGAGGCTTTCGAAACCGATTGGGCGACCTTCATCAAGGAAGGTGACTTCAAATGATCCGAACCATGAAATCTCACCGCATCGCCCCGCTCGCCCTCGCCCTTTTGCTCGGCACGCCGGGTTTCTCCCAGAAAGTCCCGGACGCCGAATACCGAGATTTCAAAGGCTCTAACGGAAAGGTCATCCAAGCCGTGCTGATCGACAAGACGGACACCGAGGCCACGTTGCTGCTTCGCAACGGCCAGCGCGCGGTGGTCGCCTTCGACAAGCTCGCGCCCGAGGAGCTGGAATACATCAATGAATGGAACAAGGAGGAGGCTGTTTTCCTCCAGAAATGCCGGGCGTTGACGATCCGCCAGTGCCTCGAGCTCCGCGGCTACGAGTCGTTCCCCTTCCGTTTCGAAAACAACTCGATCTTCGTGGAAGGCAAGATCAACGGCAAACCCGCCAACCTCCTCATCGACACCGGCGCGGGCACGAGCCTGCTCCACATCCCTTATGCCCAATCCGTTGGCCTCGAGGTCGGCCCGCTCGACGAGAAAATCTACGGCGTATCCGGCGAGGCGCCCGCCGGCTGGACCCCCGTACCCACGATCCAGCTCGGCGAGGCCGTTTTCAAGGACCGCCAGATCCTCGCCACCGACATGCTAAAGGACAAGCCGCCGGGCACGAAATCCCGCGAGGACGGCATCCTCGGCGCGGAGTTCATGTCCAAGCTCGATGCCGTGATCTCGTATCCCGACCGCCGCATTTTCCTCCGCCCCGACCGCTCCGACCAAGACGAGGCCGGCCTTGCGGACGGCAGCGGATCGACCGATTTCCGCCTGTTTAAAACCAAGGAAGGCAAGACCCTCCGTGGCAAGGTGGTTTCCAAAACCCCGACCGTCGTCACCCTCCGGCTTGTGAACGGGAAAACCCAGCCCGTGCCCATCGCGAATTTCGCGGTCGAGGACGAGACTTTCCTGAAAAACTGGACGGAAGAGGGCGCACAATTCCTTGAGCACTGCCAGGGACTCACCGTCCAGGAAATCCTCACACTGCGCAGATACCAATCCTTCCAGTTCGAGCGCCGCGGCAACCATATCTTCGTGGACGGCACACTCAATGCCCACGACGTCACCTACATGATCGATACGGGAGCCGACGGCACCCTGCTGCAGATCGACGCGGCGAAGGAATTCGGCTGCACGGTCGGCCCGTTGGATCAGGAGGTCTGGGGCATCGGCGGCAAGAGCCTCGCCGCTGTCACCACCATCCCCAACCTCACCATGGGCGAGGCCGCGCTGACGAACCGCAAGGTGCTCGCCTCCGATATGACCCGCGATGAAAGCACCCACAAGGAGATGGGATACGTCGGCCTCTTCGGCGCCGACTTCATGCGCGAGCTCGATGCGGTCATCACCTACACCGAAAACCGCATCTTCCTGATCCAGAGGTGACCGGTGCCATGGCCATCCGCTCCGCGATCACTTCCGCGCCCTACGGCAGCGGTCGGAGCAATACCTGACATCGTCCCACACCTTCTCCCATTTTTTCCGCCAGGAGCGTTAAATCCATTGTTATCAAGGGCATGGAAGCATCCGCGACCCTGATTTCGGCTCACCCGGCGGGTGAGGGCAAAACCGCCCTGCAAACCCCTGCGGGCAGCTGGCCGGTGGATACCCCCGGAGGCCGATTCCATGCCGAGTGGGACGACCAGTCCCCCGTCACCCGCGAAGGCTAGCTCATCTTCTTTTTCCAGTTCCTCCATTGGCGCTACGCCCACATCAACGCCGTGCGCGGCGACGGCATCAACCCCGGCCTGTGGGTCTTCGGGGTTCATGGGTTTTGAATTTCCTGGAGGACTGGCTTTGCGTCCCTTTGCGGCTTTATGCCCTTCAGGGTGCTTCGCGCCTTTGCGGTGAAAATTCTTCAGTGCTTCGGAAGCCAGCCGGAGGCGCGGCTCTCCATATTCAATACACCCTTCTCACCGAGTGGCTGAAGTAATGCTGCGTGAGGAGATCGGAGAGGGAGGCGAGCTGGTCGGCGAGTTGATCGAGCTCGGCGGCGGCGGGCTGGGCGGGGTTTGCGAGGCGGGCGTCGAGTAATTTCACCTCGGCGATGATGCGGGGGAAAAGGCCGAAGGCGGGATCGCCGGGAAAGGAATCGGACTCGCGGCGCAGGACGGCGAGTTGGAAGCCGACGGAGCGGGGGTTGCTGCGGTCGAAGAACAGCAGATCGAGCACGCCCTTCCATTCCGGCCTCGAGAAGTAGCGGCGGCGGTAAGTCATCACGCTGTCGCAAATTTCGATGAGCGGCTCGAGCGTCGCCTGCTCGGAGGCGGCGGCGCTCAGCAGCCCGAGGCTCACCTGTCCGCGCTCGATGCGGCGGCCGGTTTCGAGGAAACGCCAGCCTTGGCCGCGAATCATGTTTTCCGCCTGCAAACCGGAGAATGCGGAAAGCTGGAGCACCATGCGGTCGAGCGTCCGCAGCAGATCCGCCGCCCTCGGCACGCGGCTCGCGGTGTCCACGATGCCCTTGAGCTGGTTGAAACAGATCCAGGTGTCGTCGGAAAGGCGATCCCTCGCGCCGGCTGCGTTGCCGATGAGTGAATCGACGAGTTTCGTGAGGCTGCCGGGCACGTCTTTTCCGAACATCAGGGTGGAAAGCCCGGCGACCGTGCGGAGTTTTTCGATGCCCTTGCCGAGCACGCCCGAGCCGTCCATGAGGCGGAGGCAGGCATCGAGTTGGTCGCGCTGGCGGTGGCCGCTTTCGCCCTCGATGCAGCGGAGCGCGACCCGCAACATTCGCGTGACGCTTTCCACGCGCTCGGCGCCGCGACCCACCCAGAAGAGTTGTTCGGCGATGCGGCTCGGCACCTCGGGAGCTGCGCCGAGGCGATCGCGGACGGAGGTTAGTTGTGAACCGGGGGAGTCCGGTGACAGGGATTTTCCCGTTAGCCAAACATCCTTGGTGAAACCCTCATGCTCCGGCCAAAGCTGCGGCGCGTCCCCCGGTTTCCCGACCCGCACCAAGCCGCCCGGCATGACCACCGCGCCATCGGCACCGTTCAGTGCGAAGGCTCTCCACATCACCGGCCTGTCCTGCACGCTACGGCCTTGCAGGGAGGGCGCAAGGCTGGGTGCGATGTCTCGCTGCGCCACGAAATCCCAGGGCTTTCGCAGGATCGAAGCCGTCCATTCCTTGCGGGAAATGGCGCTGAGATTATCCCATTTCACCGGTAGGAAAGGGTCTTTTCCGAAGGCGGAAAGCAGAACGTATCCGTTGAGATCTGGCAGCAACTTATCGCGCACCGTCTTTTGTCCGAGCCACCAGCTTTCCACGAACGGGAGCTGCAATTCCTCGCCGAACCATTTCCGGCAGATCAGCGGCAGGAAGGCTTGCAACGCGGCGGAACCAGCGAAGCCCGCGCCCGGCGCGTTGAGTAGCGCGACGTTTCCTGAACGCCATGCCTCGATCAAGCCCGGCACGCCGCGCCCGCCCGAAGTCCAGAACTCCAGCGGGTCGATCCCATCGTCATCGAGCCGGCAAATCACGCCATCGACGCGGCGCAGGCCGCCGAGGGTTTTCAGGAAAAGCCGCCGCTCGCGGACGGTTAGATCCGCCGCCTCGACGAGGGAAATGCCGAGTAGCCGCGCCTTGTAGGCGTGCTCGAAATAGGCGGGATGGCGATAACCGGGGGTGAGGTAAACGATGTTGGAAACCTCCCCGCGGCTGGTCTCAAGGTTCCGCAAAACCGCGTGCTCGGCATCGAAGAACGGGGCGAGTTTCGTCACTCGGGCGGCCTCGAAAAGATCCGGCAGCACGGAGGAAACCACGCTGCGGTTTTCCAAGGTCTGGCCGAGCCCGCCGGGGGTGTGGGTATGATCGCGCAACACCGTCCAGACGCCGTTCGCAGCCCTGACCAGATCGCAACCGCTGATGACGATCCATTTTCCTCCGGCGGGGTGAATGTCGCGGGTGGAGTGGTGAAACGCGGGGCTGGCGTGGACAAGATCCGGCGGCACCAGGCCGTCTTTAAGCAAGCGCCGCGGGCCGTAGAGATCCGCCAGCACCGCCTCCAGCAACCGCGTCCGCTGGGCGAGGCCTTTCGCGATGATCTCCCATTCCCGCCACTCCATGATGAAAGGGATGGGATCGATTTCATAGGGCTGCCCCGCGCCGCCGACATCGCGATAGACGTTGAAGGTCGTGCCGAGGTTATCGAGCATGCGTCCCGTTTCCTCGGAAAGCGCGCGGCGCTCGTCCGGCGTCCAGCGCTGGATTTTCGCCGACATCTCGGCCCAGCAAGGGCGCACCACGCCCTGCCTATCGAGCAGTTCGTTCCAGACACCGCCGACAGGCGATTCCGCCACGACCGCGCCGGTCGCCGGTGAAAATCTTTGCTGCTGGTTCATCCGCGCCGACTCAAGCAGATCCCGTGCGTATTCCCAAACTTATCTACGGGGAAAAATCATCCGTCTGTAGTGCTGTAAGGACGACAGGAGCAGCATCCGAAGATATCCGGAACAGCACCCGCATCAGGCCGGAGCGAAACCCTTACTAGCTCGGAGGGAAGCCCGCACCCGCCCGCCCAAAGCCCTGCGGTAACCCGGAAACGGGCAGCAAGACGAGATGCCCGCCGACTTCGTCGATGACCTCCGCGCCGACCGCGCCGCGCTCGACGCCTGCAACGACGCCAAGCAGAGCGACAACCACGAGGGTGTCGAAAGCACCGCCGCCATCGATCTGCTCCTAAATCAGGCCAAGGCCATCGTCACCCGCCTCGACGCCGCCTTCCTCAACAAATACCGCTCCAACCCTGCCAAGATCGCCGCCTGGAAAGCCGCCTCTCGCGTCGAACGCGCACCACGCAAGTCAGATACGCCGCCGGCGGATCCTGCGCCGTGAGGAATCCGGGCGGCTATCCCCTGGTCTTGCGTAAATACGTGGTGCGGATGGCCACAGCCCGCAGATTCCAGGCCAACGGTGCAGACAAACGGCACAACCCGAACCCAGCCCCACGCATCCTCCCCTCGGAAAACCAGGCTCAGATCGCCCCTCGAAAAGCGCCCCGTGAATAGGAGTTCATTTCCTAAACCAACCTCCTCCCCTCGGAAACTGGCCACGACGGCTTTCACGCTAGCTTGCTCAGGAAACTTTGATCTGTGGCTCGGCGAGCCGAGGCGGCGTTAGGGATGCGGGATTGTTACCTTGGATCAGCGCACTTGAGAAAAACCGTTATTTCTCGGGCGTATCGCGGTCAGCCCACACACTTATCACAGCCCTAGCGGCTTCTAATCTCTGCTTCTCTGCCGCAGATACGTCCTCAGCAAGCAGCTTATCAATATATGCTAGAGCTGGTTTCTGTTTCAATATCCTGCCTAAAGAATAACTCAGAAGCCTGTGTCTTAAATCGTCATCCTCTTTCTTCAGTGCCTCGATAAGACTAGGAACTGTTTTTTCTCCCAAAGAAATGATCGCGTCAACGCTTGTAAAGTTCAACTCAAAGGACATTGCTGATTTCTTAAGAACCCAATGGGTATCAATGTATTTAATAATAATTTCACCACATTCGTGGACATCCATATCTTTCGCAATCTGAATCGCTTCCAGCCTAGCCTCGTTCGACAGTTTATTGTTGTCGATGGTGTTGTTTAAGGCCGCAACAGCTTCCGCACGCTCCGATTTTTGGCCGGAATCCAACGATTTTATAATCTGATCTAGTGGTGTCGAAAAACAGGTTCCGTTTAGTGCCAATATTAGTATTGTCAATGTAGTTTTCATAAATCATGGTGTGGGCGTGCTGCCGAACGGCAGGTGGCCTTCGTCTACTATATTTTGCTTTCCTGTGCGCATGCGGTGCTTCCCATTAGTCGGATCCTTATCCACCCAGTAGAACGCATGCCAAGGGATATTGTCCGAGCAGCGGGAGCCGTTGTCATTTTCTCCAGATGGTCTCACCCCGTCAAACGAGACACGGACAAACTCTTCGAAATTGTTTCTACTAATGATTTGATCATTGAACGCATTTAGTGGATGTCCTGGCCCATCCAACGAATAGATTTTGTTATTTGAAGATGTCACATCTTCGTCAACTTCTGAGATATGATCATCATCGGAAATGTCTCCAGAATCAAAAACATCGTTCCCAGGGAGTTGTTGCACATTGACGCCATTGATTGTCCAGTCCCTATGGGCAATGTCTCTCGTGATATCGAAGGCAATTCCAGGTTCTTGACCGATTCCAGGCGGCATCACTGTAAATTCGAATCCGATGGTGAAATGGAAATCACCCGATTGAGCAGTAGTGAAATTCGGCCCAAAAACACCACCAAGAAAATTATTGAAGATATTCTTCAATGGATTATTTACATTTGCCCACAACACGTCCCCGTTCGCCTTTTTCACGGCGGATGTTTTCTCGGCCCAAACCGCAGTGGCCTTCACCGTATCTAGATCATCGATTAGCAGCGCACCTGGCGTTTCGTAGCCGAGCTTCAGTTCGATGTCCCGAAGAATTGAGCTGAAATTGGTTGCCTCAACCCAAATCGTCTTCGGGAGAATCGCACAGTCGATGAATAAGGCATTGCCTTGAGTGAGGATCGGTGTCTCTTTAGTTGCCTTCTCCCAGAAGCCAACCTGGCCGGATGCCACCTTTAGCTTCATGCGTCCCTGATCCGGCCCATTGATGACGAGTTTCATCAGATCCTCCTCATCGGCTCCGGCACTCACCTTCTTGACTATTGTGTCAGCAGCATCAACTTGATCAATCAGTCCGTCGCCATTCGTATCGCCATCGCCGTCCGTATCGTTTAGGTTGGACACGGTAAAGGCTCCGATTTTCTCTTCATCCTTTTCCGGCAAAGAGTCGGGGGCGGCCTGACCGCTGTGGATCGCCAAATCGGCTCTATCGCTACCTGTGGCGGATTGTGAACAGATTCACTGCTTCTTCCTATTTTTCTCATCTCTCTCCTTAATTCGTTTAAATGCTTCATCCAGCAATTTCTCCTCTTTCGAAGGAACGCGCGGAACAAAAAAGTCCAGTGGAGCCGCGTAGCCGTATTTCTTGAGTGATGAAGCCGATATGTAGATCTTCAATTGCTCGGGCGAAGCCGTGTCACGTGCGATTTGATCGACAGTCTTATTGCGGCTTTTCTCTATCACATAAACCAAACGCCTCCTGTAATATTGATCAGTAACTTCCGGCAGCTTAGCGAGTATCGCTTCCACAACCAGCTCTTGATCCATCTTGTCGGCGAGAAGTGCGCCGCCCGCCGGAATGTAACTTTCGAACCCAATATTCTCATCTGAACCGGAGAAATCCAATGCTGACATCGGGTATGAAAATTTGGTAAGCTCGATCAGGTTAGAAATTCTCTCGCGAGGTTCGGGACGCTCGAGCGCCTTCTCGATCAGGCCATCCAACTCCGTGCGCACCATGAACTCAACTTGTGGCTGGACAACTTCCCCACCCAAGAGCATGGGCGCCATACTAATCATAGCCAAAATAAACCATATATTTTTTATTGAAATTTTCATAAGATTATATTATTAGTAATTATTATGTTGGGAACCATTATTCAGCCACCTTCCAACGTCATCAAGCTGATCCCCATCTCCGTTTATGTCTCCAAGTATACCTTGTTCGTTGATAATATCGTTAAAGTCACCATCCCCGTTTACATCCCAATTCCAATCGGACTCCAATGTTATCATTTTGTTGAGATCGAAGGAAAAACCCCAATCTTCTGGACTTGATATATTATACCACTTTCCGCCGATTTCTAAACGAGCGAATTCTTGGAAGTGTGTCAAATTCGAATAAGTTGCACCGACGTGGCCTCCTTGAAGAACGTAAAGCCGGTTCGCGTTATCGTCACTTGTAAGCATTCCATTTCCCACGTATGGGTTGTTTGACTCGTCATTGACGCCTGCATCGTCATTCCCAACAATGGGATCAGTGGGAAATGCGATATTTACATCCTTTACATTGAGATTAAGAGCAGGATTTGCCACTACGGTCATCGTCCGAAAGATACGTCTGGACATATCCCACTTTTTGGTCGCACCACCGGATAGCGGGTCTCCCTTTGCATCATTTCCTATTAGAACATTAGGAGTATTATTTCCTCGGAAATCTGGGATGTCTGTTGTTGCAGTAATCGTAGCGGCTGGCGGTGTCAGAGCAATAGGGGAGATTGTTGCCGTGCAATCATAATGCACAGAGACATCATCTGCAATATATTCACCGCTTTGACCATTCACTGGAGCAACCACAACAGGTTGAACTAGACCCGTCAAAGTAGCCCAGACTTTCCAAACATTAAGCTTGTCCAGTTGTAGTCCCCCGTTCTGCAAACTTATTTTCACCTCGGATCTCAACGTGTCATTCCTCGACACACGGCGTTTCAAAATATCGCCGGGAAAATCCTCGCCTCCCTCCCATTTCAAGAGAGAAGCAAATGTGTCGGAACTCACACCATTGGCTTCGAGGATCACATAGTCATCGGTAATGTAACTCGATTTCTTTGGAGTTACGAAGTGTCGCTCAGGGATGGCGGCCTTTGTGCTAGGGACAAGATTTCCCACCTTGTTGACCATGGTTGCTTCGGGCAGGATTTCCACCTTTTCCATCATCGCCCTGCCGTTCGCCCCGGGTTTGTCGAGTCCATCCACATAAAGGATAATTTCACCGCCGGTGTATCCGGAGTCGGCCTCAAGATAGATCACCTGTTTTCGTGCGTTGCCTCCTAGCGGAGACAATTGCCCGATGGGCGCGCCGATCTCTACTTCCCTGTCGACCAGGAGTTGGCCGGTCGGCAAGAAGGCCTTGGTTTTCTGCGGCAGCGAAAGCATAAGTTTTTTGCCCTTCACCATTTCCGGACGCAACGTGAAGGGGTTCCAGCTCAGCTCCACTTTCACTAGGTCGTTGTCCTTGGTGAGTCCGTCGCCTGTCTTGGAGGTACCCGACCAATCCTCGTTGCCGGTGACGATCTCATCGTCGGTGTTCGGCTGGAGTATCCCGGTGTAAGGCTTGCCGGGTTGCGTAGGGGCAGGGATCAGGATGCCGGGCGCGGCGATAGTTCCCGGAGTGTGGATTTTCACGAAACAATTCACGGCCTTGACATAGGCGTTGTCAAGAGCTGCGGGCTTTCCGCCGCCGCCGCCGCCACCGGATGGCTGCGGTTGCTGGAACCGCAGCCTAAACACCGCCTCATGGCCTTCGTGGATGTTGCCGGATGTGACCTTGAATTGCTTGTGCTGCTCCTCGTTTATGGTGCGTTTCCACAGGGCATCATCATGAAGCAGTGCGGCATCCGTGTTCTCGCCGAGGATATCATCGTCCCCTTCCGTTATGAACCGGTATATGGGAAATGTGGTAACATCGAGTTTGTAAACATCGCCCGGATTCACGGTGGAGAAGCCGACCGTTTTCTCATCCTTTGGGGCAACCATGATCTCCTGCTCCTGCTTTGGGTCTTTCGGATCGGGAGGCGGCTGTTGTGCGCTGAGATTCGACAAGAAGAGCGTGGAGAACACGCAGGCGGCAAGGAGATGGGACAAGGCTTTCGGTGACATGACGGGGATGGCTGGTTTCGGCGCGGGGTTTTCGAAAGTCATAACTGGGGGCGGATGGAGTCATTCAGCGCCTTGATGAAAGGGCTCTGCGGGTGCTTTTTCTCGAACTCATCGAAGGCCGTGCGCGAAGCACGGAGATCCCCGTCCCAGAACAGGAGTGTGGCCGCGTACCAATCGCAAAGCTCAGCCTCCGGCGATGACGGATAACGCGAGGATGCGGTGCGGAAGAGAGATACGGCAGATTTTGAATCGTTCAGCGGCCCGGCGCACAAGGTGCCCGCACGGATCAGGGCGGGCGGCGCGGATTTTGTCACCGCAAGGGACGATTCGAAGCGCCTGTAGGTGCGGAGGGCTTGTTCATGCTCGCCGATCGCGGCAAGGCAGCGTGCCATCTGCAGGGTGGCGTATCCTTCCGTTTCCGTATCTAGCCCAGCCTTGAGGATCAATGCGGAATAGGCACGGGAGGCCTTTTCCGTTTCCCTTGCGGCGAACAGCAGATCCGCACGGAACAGGTCACGGGCAATCCGGCTGTCGCGCACCAAAGGCAATTCGCCCACGAACCATTCGTTGTCCGGGATCGCCTTGCCGTTCGCACATAGCGCCTTGAGCCGCGCCACCGCCGCGTTTTCCTCTTTCCTGAGGCGGGAATCCTCCGGCAAGCGTGCCAGAACACGATCCCCAAGGATGGTGAGCACAGCAAGCCCCGCATCCTTGGCTTCGGCTAGTAGGAGTCGGAGCGCGGTTTCCTTGAGTTTCGCGACGGCGGCATTGTCGCCAACTGTCGCCGCCCCGGCAATACGATCCGCCCAAACGACGGCTGCACGGTGATCCCCGGTCTCGACGGCGATTCCGATAGCTTCGATGGAAAGATCCGCCAGGGCCTTGTCGTGGGAGCAATCCTTTGCGACAGGCGTTACGAAATTCCCGGGCCACGCGTCATCAAGCAAGCCCAGCGCTTTGCGCGAGTCCCCCAGTCCGTTTAGGGCCAGAGCTTCGGCGAGGTCGATCCGTAGGATAAGTGTCGGCGCGACATCGGAACCCGCCAAGCTCCGGCGGATATCGCGGATGCGGTTGAGTATCTTGCCGCTGCCTCTGCCGCTTTTAGCGAGGTCGCAGAGGGTATCCAGTTCGGTCGGGAGCTTGGCGATGGCCTCAAGACGTTCTTTTGCGAAAGTGGTTCTCGCTCCTCCCTTTTCCTCTTCCTGCTGCTGACGCAGACTCGCGAGGCGATTGGCAACGAAGCCGGTGTCTGCGGATTTGCCTTCCGCCGCTTTCAACCAGCCGTCCAGCAGCGCTGCGGCCTCGGCTTCCCGCTTCTGCGAGATCATCAGCTCGGCCAGCCTGGTGACGGCGAGATGGCTGTAGGAGGAGGCGGGATAATCGCGGAGAAAATCCTTCCACATCGCCTCCATGCCATCCGCGTTTTTGCCGATGGCGGCGGTGGTGCGGATCCAATCGAAGGTGGCGGCCTCGCGGTATTCCGCATTTCCCTCTTCCGCGATCTTGCGCCATGCACCGGCGGCCTTCCGCCAATCTCCGGTGGATTCGTAAAGCGTGGCCAACTGCGCGATGAGGCGATCGCGCTCTTCCCCGCTTGTCCGCCGCGCGGCGGCGATCAGGAACTTTGCGGCCTCTTCGCGTTTCCCGGCCTTGAGCAACCCTTCGAGTTCGGAATCCGGCGTGAGCTTGGCGGCTTGCGCAGCGCCGGCTTTCGCGCGGGAGGCCAGCAGGGCTTTCGCTTCGGCGGAGTCCGCGTATTCCGCCAGCAGGAGTTCCTCCAGTTTCTTCCGTGCGGCGGCATCTTTCGTATTTGCCAATTCCAGGGACAGTGCGGGGGCGGCTTCCGGTGCGTTCGGGAATGATTCCCGCACGCTTCTCCATTCACGCGCCGCGCCGGACGCGTTGCCCAGCTTGAGCATGCAGTGCCCGGACTGGATGCGGGCCGCCGCGCCCAGCTTCGCATCCGTCCGATGCCACTGGTATGCTTTCAAGGCGGCGGCGAAATCGCCGTCCTTAAACGCCTGATCCGCCTTGCTCAACGGACTGGCTTCCGGCTCTTCCCCATGGAGCATCGTTCCTCCGATCAGGGGGAAGATGAGAATATACAGCAAGGACAGGCAACGCATGTTGGGCGGTTGATAGCATGGTATCGGAATACGCGGCAGCGTTTATTGTGCCAATTTCGTTGAAAAACGCCCCGGCGAATACGAACTACTCTTCCGTGCGAAACTACTCACCTTTCAAAACAGCAAGAGCGACTTCCATGCCTGCTGCTGCGGACGACTTTGTTGGAAACCGTTCAAAGCTCGAAGGATAGCACCCTGAGGATGCCGGGGGTCGAGCGCAGGGTGGCGAGAAGTTCGGCGGAAGGCTCGTTGTCCACCTCGATGACGGTCACGGCGGTCTTCGTCTCCTTGTTTCTGGAAAGCGCCATGTTCGCGATGTTGACCTGTGCCGCACCGAGCGAGGTGCCGATCACGCCGACAATGCCGGGGCGGTCGTCGTTTTCCACAAACAGGAAACGCCCCGTCGGGCTGGTCTCGACGTAGTGGCCGGCGATGTGGACGATGCGGGCGGAGTTTCCGAAAAATGTTCCGGCAACGGTGGTGACCTCGTTGCCTTTCACGGCTGAGACCTCGATGAGCTCGGTGCAATTCGTGTGGAGCGCGACGGTGGATTCGCTGACAACGATGCCGTGCGCCTTGGCGATGGCGGGGGCGTTGATCAGATTCACCTGTGCCTCGTGGCTGGCGGCGGCGAGGTAGCCGGTGAGGATCTTGCGGGTGACGAGCTCGGTATCCAGCTCGGAAACGGGGCCAAGGTAGGAAACGCGGATCGCATCGCACTGCGCGGGCGCGATTTTCGAAAGGAGTTTCCCGAGCGAGTTCGCGAGGTCGAGGTAAGGGCCGACGGATTCGAGGGTCTTCGCGTCGAGGTTCGGCATGTTCACCGCGTTGCGGATTTCGCCGGTCATCAGGAAATCCTTGATCTGGATCGCGACCTCGATGCCGACGTTTTCCTGGGCTTCCGCCGTGGACGCCCCGAGGTGCGGGGTAAAGACGGTTTTCTTCGCGGAAAATAGCGGGAAATCCGCGGGCGGCGGCTCGACCTCATACACGTCGAGCGCGATGCCGGCGAGATGGCCGGCGTCGATGGAAGCCTTGGCGGCCGCTTCATCGACAAGGCCGCCGCGGGCGCAGTTGACGATCAACGCACCGGGGTTCATCAGGGCGATGCGCTCGGCGTTCATGATGTGCTTGGTGTCCGCGGTCATCGGGATGTGCAGCGTGACGACGTCCGCGCCTTTCAAAGCTTCGTC
>JAYTOE010000123.1:0-3915 GCA_043747935.1 Akkermansiaceae bacterium | reverse complement strand
AAGCCGTGGCGCACACGAAACGCACGATCTCATCGCGCATGATCGCTTGATTCGCCGGATGGAGGTGGCGCGTGGCGCCGCCGCTTTCCATCCAGTATGAGGCGCAGCGGGTGGAAACGTCCACCCGGCTGCCGGGAGAGGAGAAGCCGGTTCGCCCGGCTGGATTGCGTTCCGCCCTTCCGCATCTGCGATTCGCCCAGGCACCCAAGCCGACGGCTCAAAGCAACTCCAGGAAGGTCGGCAGGATCTTGAGGAAAAGGGAGTTCTTGCCGCCGCGGGAGAGTTGCTGGGCGACGAGGCTTTCGCATGAATCGGGGTCGGCGGGAGAGAGGGAGCTGACCTTGTAATCGCCGGATTCGATTTCGCGAAGGAGGTGGGCGGAGCCTTTTTCGCGACTGACGCGGACGGTGGTCATTGAGGAGGAAAGCTCGACCATGCCGAGCGACGCGGAATCTTCGGATGACTCGACCGTGGCTGCGATGCGGCACCCCTCCTTGGTTTCGAATTCACCTGCGCCGGTGATTTCCCATCCGGCCTGTACGGCCAGCCACGCGAGGAGCTGGAGGGCGGTGTTGCGATCCTGTGGCGAGTGCTTGATGCGGATGTTAGAGATCTCGCCGAGCATCGCCTGCGCGACGCTGTCGTCGAAAAGCCCGGCGATGCCGACCCGGAATTGCCAGCAGCGCGTCCAGGCGAGGTCTTGTACTACGACCGCAGTATTTCCCTCGGTGGCTTTGGAAATCCTCGCGAAGCCGGCCTTCGTATCGGCCCAGGCGGAGCTATCGACGATGAGGCGGTCGATGACGCTGGCGAGGCGCTCGGTGAATACCTCCGAAAGCTCGCCCTGCCACCAGAAGACGAGAGGGAGATCGGAGTTGAGGTGGGAGAAGACGGTGTTGCGGAAACGCCCGGTGACCCGACCGGTGAGACGGAAGGCGATCTGCTCGCAGCAGACGGATTTCTGGCCGTGGGACAGCTGGCAATGGGCGGTGATCCATGCGCGGAGGGAGGTCTCCTCATCGCGTGCGATTTCCACAAGGATGGCACGGCATGCGTTCTCGCGGGTGAGATCGCTGATGATGCGCGAGTTTTCCAGCAAGCCGCCTTTTCTCTCCGTGTAAACGACGAGGTTCATCAGCGACGCGTTCGTGCGCGCCTCGTCCTGCTCCCACAGGGCGCGCAGCTCGCGGTCGATCTGGGAAACGGGGACTTCTTTCCCGAGCTCGGCGTATTCGTCTGTTAGGGTGGAGTTCATATCAGCGATAGATGTTTTTGCGGTGGCCTACCTTGATGATGAATATGGTCAGAACCTCATTCCGAACCTCATAAATCACCCTGTAATCGCCGACACGGATACGAAACAGAGCCTCGGAGCCGATCATTTTCCTGGAACCGGGTGGATGGGGATCGGAGGACAGGCCGTCTATGGCCTCCCCAATTCTTGCCCTCGGCACCTGATCCAGCTTCCTTAGATCCTTGCGCGCGGCTTTGGTGTATTCAATTTCGAACAAGGCCTTTTGATTTGATATCCAGTTCCTTTTTCACCTGTTCCCAAGGAACCGTCTCGTCGTTCCGCCGTTCCACTACGGCCGCAAGATCCTCAAGATCCTCGAGCATCGCCTCATATTCCTTGATGGGCACCACAGCGGATATGACCTTGCCTTTTTCGTCCGTGAGAAATCGCGTTTTCATGGCTCAAATCTTAGCCAGATTCTTTGCGGGCGCAAGCACCAGGAATCTACGAAAAACAGCTTCTTAGTCGAGTCCGCTTATTTTAACTCCATCCAAATCAGACCACTTGACGCCCAAGACGCGCAGTAGAAACGCCAGTTCTAAGTCCGTTAGAGTCCGCTTACCTGTCTCGATACGTGCGAGAGTTGCCATATCGATATCCCAACCATTGGTTTGCAACCGCGCCGCCAACTGCTCCTGAGTCCAGTTTTTGGCACCCCGGAACGTCTGCAAACTAGAGCCGAAGAGATTCATTCTTCCCCCTGCAGGAGAGGGACTAGTGCGACGGGACATTTCTTTATCCTATCTGACGGCAAATTTCAATTTATGAGCCTATCCTCAGAAAATGAGGTTGACCTCAGAACCAGAACTCCTAGAAAGACTGTGTGCTATTTGACGGCAAACGCCTCGCTCGAATGGCTCCATCGCACCAATCGAATAACTCAAACCATGAAACAACCACTGATCCTTCGCCTCTTGGGAGCTGCCATGACCTGCTTCCTTGCATCCTGCGCCACGAACCCACTCGAGTACGGATACCGCCCCTCGCCGGGGGTTCCGAAACGTGAATGGCAGAACAACAGCCCGGCACTTTCGCAAACATCAGTATCCGGGCACAACGCCTCGGTTAACAGCTACCTCCGCCGCGGCTACCGCATTATCGGCTACGGTCAGGTGAACGCCCGCTACAATATCGACTCTGAAAACGCCCGCATGCTCGCCATTCAGAAAAACGCCGATGCCGCCGTCTTCTCGCGAAGCGGCCCGAGCAAACACTCCGAGCGAGTCGCCGTCCCCATCGCGACGACAGCCAGTTCCGGCCAAGCGTCCTCCTACTACGGCAATAGCAACCAATATCAAAGTCAGAGTCAGGCGCAAGCCAGCGGACAAACAACCGTTTACGGCTATCAAGACCAAGCTTATCAGGTCTGGAATCACAAGACGACTCTGTTGAGAAAAAATTGAACTTGCCGCATCCTCAAATAACGAAACTTACGAAGCTTCTCAAGCCCAGCCTCTATTCCTTCCCACATCGGCGGGCGGCTTACGCTTCGCTGCATCCAGTTACCATCCAGTGGATCGGCACAATTTTTCGGCGGCCGAAAAACCATCGGCTGGTGGCGGTTGTTGCTGTTGGGTCAAAAAAAGAAAAAACACCATAAATACGAACCATCCACTACGAGCACTCTCGATTCTCCTGACTTTTGCCGTCGGCTTAGCCGGAAACATTTTCGCACAGACATGCGACATTGTGGTTCAGGGCACCCCCAGTATCAGTCCAAATCCAGTCACCTCGGGCAATACAATCACAGTTACCTACACAATCAAGAATCAAGGAGCAGGGAGTGCTGGAGCTTCACAGACCAAAATACAGATAAAGAATTCGTCCGGCACTCAAATAACCGCCCCTACGTTCAGCGAGTCATCCTTATCAGCCGGAACTTCAGCATCACGGAGTCGGAGCGTGCCGATTCCTTCCGGTTTGATCGCAGGAACATATACAGCTTATGTTATTTTGGACAATTTGAACGACTTGAATCAGTCAAACACCTCAAACGATTTTACGCCGGGAGTGTCCTTTAGTGTCTCTGCTCCTGCGGCACAGTGCGACATCGTGGTTCAGGGCACACCAAGCATTAGCCCAAATCCAATCACCTCTGGCAACTCGATTACAGTATCCTACACAATCAAGAATCAAGGAGCTGGCAGTGCCGCAACCTCCCAAACCAAGGTTCAGATCAAGAACTCCTCAGGCACAGAGATTACCGCTCCAACTTTCAGCGAATCCTCACTATCTGCCGGAGCATCCGCTTCACAAAGCCGAACCGTCACGATTCCGTCTGGTTCACCTTCGGGAACATATACGGCATATGTGATCTTAGATAATTCGAGTGTCTTGAGTCAGTCCAATACTTCGAACGACTACACGCCGGGGGTTAATTTCAGTGTTTCAGCAACCGTAGCGCAATCCGACATCGTGGTTCAGGGAACACCTAGCATCAGTCCTAGCCCAGTTCTTGCGGGCAACTCTATTACGGTTACCTACACGATCAAGAACCAAGGCGTGGGAGATGCCGGGACATCCGGCCGCGCAATTTTTTTTCTGTAAAAGTTGTTTCTGACTTCTGCTGAGAGTTTTTTTGGTGTGTTTGTTTTTTGGTTTTTTAGGAGAGTTTGAGGTAG
>JAYTOE010000122.1:0-7775 GCA_043747935.1 Akkermansiaceae bacterium | reverse complement strand
AACGCATGGGACAACTCAAAACCCTGCAAGCCAACGGCCACTGGGAAAAGCTCTGGCAAAAACTAGCCGCATGAAAAACACCGAAAAAAATCACACCCGGGCGAAGGACTCCACCGCCCTCAACGCCCTGCGCGCCCTGAAAAGCGCGATGACCAACGCCGCCATCGAGAAGGGCGGGCTGGGCACCGAACTCGACGGGCCGGAGACGCTGGCGGTGATCCGCAAGCAGATCAAGCAGCGCCAGGACTCCATCGAGCAGTTCGAAAAGGCCGGCCGCGCGGAGCTCGCCGCAAACGAGAAGGCGGAGATCGCGATCCTTTCCAAGTATCTCCCCGCCGCGCTCACAGAAGAGCAGATCGCGGGGATCGTCGAGCAGGCATGCGCCGAGACGGGAGCAGCGACGAAGGCGGACATGGGCAAGGCGATGAAGCGCGCCCAGGAGCTTTCGGAAGGCCGCGCCGACGGCAAGCTGCTTTCCGCCGCCGTGATGAAACGGCTCGCGTGAAGCAACCGCCTCTTGCGCCCGGGGCGGAGAGAGAGTTATATGCGTTCATGTTCCGTATTTCCCTCCTCGCCCTGCTGTCACTGACTCCGCTCCACGCGGTCACCATCCCTCACTCCGAGGCAGGCAAACACGTCGGCCAGGAGGTGACTGTGACCGGCAAGGTGTCCGGTGTGCAGACGATCCCCTCCGGCATGACTTTCGTGAACTTCGGCGCGCGCGGCGCGGCGGATGCCTTCACCGCCGTGGGGAAACCGGGAGTGGTGGCTAGCGAAATACTGCTCCCTTACGACGGCAAGGACGTGGAGGTCACCGGCACCGTGGAGCTTTATAAAGACAGCCCGCAGATCGTCCTCAAAGGGGGCGAATCCATCCGCCTTTCCGGAGCAGCACCTGCACCCGCACCCGGAGCGGCACCTGCACCCGCCGCCGGAACGCCGGCGGCTCCCGCGCCCGCGGCAACCGCGCCCGCCGCTTTCGATATCGAGCCGCTGGATCTCAAGCTGGAGCGGGAGGAAGTGCGCATGGCCGGCAAGTCGCCCTCGGGATTTGTCCCGACGAACGCCGAGGTCTTCATCGCCTTGCCCAAGGATTTCATGCCGCAGGCAGGCCAGCGGGTGCTTGTCGTGGTGCCGGATTTCAAAAGCGAGGAGGAGCTCGAAAAACTCGTCAAGCTGCACGCCGGGGTGGCCGCGCCGAAAGGTTTGGTGGTATTCACCGCGCATTGCCCGACGCCCGACGAATTTCCAACCGACGGCCTCTACGCCGCCGTCATCAGCGCCACGATGCGCCATCTCGCAAGCAAGTTTCCCGGCGCGGAGGAATGGCCGCTTTGCATCGCGGGAAGCGGCATGGGAGCGGGTCGCGCCAGCCTCGCATCCGGTGCGCTGATCAAGGAAGACTTCGATGTGCAGGGGGTTTTCCTCAGCTCCCTGAAGTGGCAGGACATCACGAAATCCATCAGCACCTTCTCCCCGTCGAAAAGCGCGGTTAAAAAATTAAAGGTCTATGTTTCATACGGCGAGAAAGACTTCTATGTGACGAAAGCGCAGAGCCTCGAAGAGGCCGAAGAGATCCGCGAGGCGGGCGTGAAAGAGGTGCGCCACGAAATCCACCCCGGGCGCGGAGGCATGGACGCGGCGAGCCTGGTGAAAGCCCTGGATTGGTTCGCGGAGCCGGAGAAATGATGGCGGGAGTTTATGGACTCCTTATCTTTTGAAGCCCTTGAAAAACAGTCGCTTGCTCTGGGGGCAGGGCATGTGTTTCATATCTTAATGATTCGCACATTTCTCCTCGCACTTCTTCTGGGATCGCCGCTTCAGGCCGTCACCATTCCCCACACCGAGGCGGGCAAGCACGTGGGCGAGGAAGTGACCGTCACCGGCAAGGTCACCGACGTCTGGACGATCGAGTCCGGCATTTCCTTCGTGAAATTCGGCGCCGACCCTGTGACAGACACCTTCTCGGCGGTCGCAAAACCCGAAGTGCTCGACAGGAAGGCTCTGCAGGCCTTCAAGGGCAAGGAGGTGGAGGTAACCGGCACCGTGGAGATCCAAAACGAAAAACCCAAGATCATCCTGAAGACAGCGGACTCGATCCGGATTTCCAGCACAGCCGTCGCACCCGAAGCAGCCCAGACACCCGAACCCGCCGCACCCGCCACCTTCGAGATCCAGGCGCTCGATGTCGCGCTGGAGCGGGACGAGATCGAACTCGCGGGCAAATCCCACAAAGGCTTCGTGCCGAAATCCGCGGAGGTGGTGATCGCGCTTCCCCTGGATTTCAAGCCCACCGAAAACCAGAAAGTGATGATCGTGGTTCCGGAAGCCAGCACCGAAGGACATCTCGAGAAAATGGTTTCCAACTACGCCCAAACCGCCGCGCCGAAAGGCTGGGTCGTCCTCACCGCGCACAGCCCGACCACCGACGAGTTTCCCACTCCAGGACTGTATCCCGCCGTGATCCAGGCGGCGATGCGCCACCTCGACGAAAAATACAAGGGCGCGAAGGACTGGCCGCTTTACCTTGCGGGAAATTCCTCGGGATCCGGTCGCGCCACGTTGGCCGTCGGAGCCCTGATGGAGGAGGGATTCGATGTGCGCGGCTGCTACGTGAGCTCTTTCCTGCGCGAGCATCTCACCAAATCCATCGAGACATACGATCCATCCAGGACCGCGGTGAAAAAGCTGAAGGTTTTCATCTCGCAGGGGGAAGCCGATACCCTCGTGACCGGGGAGGAACTCCGGAAATTCGCCGAAGCGATCCGCGAGGCGGGTGTGAAAAACGTGCGCCTCGAGAGCCATTCCGGGCGTGGAGGGCTGGACGCCGCCGGCTTCGCGCAGGCCTTGGACTGGTTTGCCGAACCGTAGTGAACCGATTCGCCATTGCCCATTCGCTGAGGCGTGCTAAGTATCCGTCCGATGTTTGAAGTCAGACAGAAACCCGAAAGTGTCGAGCGTGCGCTGGTCGTGCGCCTGTACTTCGACAAAAGCGAGGAGGCGGAGTCCGCCTCGCTGCTGGCGGAGCTCGGGGAACTCGTCTCCACCCTCGACATCGGCATCGCGGAGTCCGTGCTGGCTCGCTCGCGCGAGATGCATAAAAAGTTTCTCTGCGGCACCGGCAAGGCGGCGGAGATCGTGGAGCTGGCCAAAGCTCACGAGTGTGACGTGATCGTCATCGACAACAACCTCTACCCCTCCCAACAGCGCGAGTGGGAGAAACTCGCCGACCTCTGCGTGATCGACCGCGAGGAGGTCATCCTCGATATTTTCGCGAAGCGCGCCCACACCCGAGAAGCCCGCCTCCAGGTGGAACTCGCTCGGATGCAATACGCCCTGCCCCGCCTCGCGCGGATGTGGGGACACCTTGACCGCGAGGGCGGTGGCGGCGGTTCCGGTGGCGGCGGTGGAGCCGAGCGCGGCATGGGCGAGAAACAGATCGAGATCGACCGGCGCCTCGCGCACATGAGCATCGACCGCTGCAAACGCGAACTGGAAATCGTCCGCAAACAGCGCAAGACACAGCGCAAGGAGCGCGAGAAATTCGAGACCCCGCACGCCTCCATCGTCGGCTACACGAACGCCGGGAAATCCACCCTGCTCAACCTCCTTTCCGGCTCCGACGTCTTGGCGAAGGACATGCTTTTCGCGACGCTCGACACCACTACGCGCCGCATCGAGCTGCCCGACGGACAGCCGCTGCTCATCACCGATACGGTCGGATTCGTCCGCAACCTACCGCACCGCTTGGTCGAGGCCTTCAAGGCCACGCTTGAGGAATCCGTGCTTTCCGATTTCCTGATCCACGTGCTCGACGCGACCGCACCGGAGATCATGCGTTTCCACGACACCACGCTGAAGGTGTTGGAAGAATTGGGTGCGCTGGACAAACCCGTCATCACGATCCTGAACAAGATCGACGTGGTGGAGGATCCCGAAACGCTCGAACGACTGGACCGGGATTTCCCCGAAGCGATCCGCACCTCCTCGCTCACCGGCGAAGGCATGCCGGAACTCCTCAAAGCCTGCTCCCACGTCCTCGCCGACCGCGTCGCCCGCCGCCAATACCGCATCCCGCAAATGCGCGGCGACCTGCTCCACCTCCTCCACACCGACGCGAAAGTCCTCTCCACCGAATACGAGCAGAACGACATCCTCGTCAGCGCCGTCGTCCCCGCCGCCATCGCCGGTAGGCTCTCACCTTTCCTCATACCCGCCTGAATCCCCATGCGCCCGCTCGCCCTGATCCTCACACTCTGCCTTTTCCACGCGCACGCCCAAACGCCTGCGGACGAAAGACCCGTCCTCAAGGCGCTGCCGCTCGACTTCGAGGAAAATGTGCTACCCGCACCCGCCGCACCCGCATTGCCCGCATTGCCCGCCGCACCCGCATTGCCCGAGCCAACCCCTGCGCCCGAACCGGAGCCATCCCCCGCTCCACTGCCCGCCGCCGCAGTTGCGGAGATTCCCACCATCGACCAGAAACCCACGGGCGACGATGCGGTGAGGCTTCAGATTTTCCTCGATCATGCGAACTTCGGCCCCGGCGTCATCGATGGGAAAATCGGCCAGTTTTCCGAACTCGCGGTGAAATCATGGAACGAACTCCACGGCCATCCGCACGATAGCTGGACTGCCGTCAACACCGCCGCCCGCCAGGCCGTACCGAACCCTTTCGCGGTCGCCATCGTCCCCGAGATTTCCGAGAAATGGGTGGATACCAAGCTCACCTACAAGCGCTCCCAACAGGGGACTGTGAAGCGCATGTCGTATCGCTCGATCGTGGAGTTCATGTCGGAGCGCTACCACACGGACATCCCTTATCTCACAGCGCTCAATCCGAACGTGAAAATCTACAACCTCAAACCGCGCGACACCCTCATTGTCCCGAATGTGAACGCTTTCCAGATCGAGAACCTCACGGGAGCCGCGTTCAAAGAGGATGAAGCCCTTTCCCAGCGCCACGCCGTCATCGACACCAAGCTGAACCAAGTGCGCATTTATGAGGCGAATCTCCGCGCCCTCGTCGTCGCCGATCCGGAGGCACCCGCCAGCGTTGCCAACCAGAGCCTCATCGCCGTTTTCCCCATCACGCCCGGCAAGCCCCAGTTCATCCGCTACGGGAAATGGACCATGCAGAACGCCGTCGAGCTACCCGTCTGGCGCTACGACCAGCAACTCCTCGACACCGGCAAGCGCTCCAACAACGCAATCAACATCGCAGGCGGCCCGAACAATCCGGTCGGTGTCCTCTGGTGCGGACTTTCCAAACCCGGCATCGGCATGCACGGCACCTCCGATCCCGAAACGATCGGCCGCTCCCGCTCCGCTGGCTGCATCCGCCTCGCGAACTGGGACATCGTCCGCATCCCCGGCCTCCTACGTCCGGGAGCCAGCGTGGAGATCAGGTGAAATAAATGCTGAAAAGCTGAAAAGCTGAAAAGCTGAAAAGCTGAAAAGCTGAGATAAGAATTCCCAACCCGGCGCTCACTGCTCTTCATTTCAGCGTTTCAGTTTTCAGCTTTTCAGGATTTACCCCATGCACTCCTTCACCAAATTCACGCTCCGCTTCGGCGCTTACCTGCTGGTTCTCGGCTACCTCGCCCTTGATCTTTACGTGCTCAACGGTCCGCTGAATCGCCGTATCCAGGCCTCGCACCCCGACAGCCCCGAATCCATCGCCAAGGCGAAGGCGAACGGAGTGGTGGCGCGCGTGTTCGGCCACCACATCACCCGCAGCCAGCTCGATTACGCGATACACGAAAGGCTATGGCTCGAAGGGAAATCTGCCGCAGACCTCTCCCCCGCCGACAAAAAACTCGTCACCTACGCCGCGCTCGGCGAGATCATCGACCACCAGCTCCTGCGCGTAAAAACGAAGGTGAACACAATGGAGCTGCCGGTTTCCGACAACGAAATCGAAGACCGCCTGAAACGTTTCGCCGGAAGGTTCGAGACCAAGGCCGATCTCCAGGCCGCCATGAAATCGATGGACATCCCCGACGAGACCGCCCTCCGCCAACGCATCGCTGCCCGCATCCAGCAGGAAAAATACGTCACCATGCGCGTTGATCCGCTCGTCAAAGTCAGCGAGGAGGAGATCGCGGAGTTCTACGAAGCAAACAAGGAATCGCTCGCCATTCCTGAACGCATCCGCGCCAAGCACGTTTTCATCGCCACCCTCAACAAACCCTCGGACGAGGTGAAGGGAATCCTCGAAAAGGCACTGGCGGAGCTGAACTCGGGGAAAAAGGACTTCGTCACCCTCGCCAAGGAGCTTTCAGAAGACTACGCCAACAAGGAAAACGGCGGCGATCTCGGCTGGATGAGCAAAGCCCGCCTGCCCGCTGATTTCGGCGAAGCCGCCTTCTCCTTGGAAAAGGACAAGCCCGCCCTCGTCCGGACGAAACTCGGCTGGCACATCCTGCAGGTCACCGACCGCAAACCCGCCGAACCCCGCACACTGGAAGTCGCGAAAGCCGAGATCACCGCCGCCCTCGCCGCCGCGAAACGCCACCAGGCCGTCAACGATTTCCGCAGTGCCCTCCGCCGCTACGAGGCTCACAAAATCGATATCTTCCACGACCAGCTTGAGCCGTAGGCACGAAGAGCGGCAGCAGCCACCTCCCTTGATTACCGCCTGCGGCGAAGAAAAACCATGCTGCCCGAAAGAATCAGTAGCGTCGCACTTGGCTCAGGGACGCTCTGCCCGATGATCATGCCGTTGAGATCCAGCGCGACGAATTCTGTGGCTGTGCCTCCACCTCTCCTGAAACGCGGGACGAAAGAAGGAGGGATCCATAACGACTCTTCCACATCCTCAAGGTCTGGGTCGATATTGGTATCCGACAAGGCTTGTGGGCTGACATCCGGCGCTATGTAAACGGCAACATTCGTATCCACCTCCCGGAACAGGCTCTCGAACGACCCAATTTGCGCTCCCGTTCTTCCGGCAAAAATTTCTGTGTCCCAATTATCCTTGGACACGTTGAAGGAACTCCAGCCGGATGGTGCGGAAGGCCCCCCGAATGGTTCGTTGTGCGACACGATTAAGATATGCACGAAAATCCCGCTGGCCACATCCACCTCATATCCCACGTCCCCGAATTGATCAGCGAATTCACCTACCACGACTCGGTCATCGGCCGAGGACATTCTTTTCACCAGAGTGAAAGCAGCTTGCGCTGATTCAGAAAGTAGAGCCGTCAAAACCGTAGTACAGATTGCGATTTTGGCGATGTGTTTCATTTGACGGCGCTTCGGATAGAGGTGGAACAAAATCCAATGAACACAAACTCACCGCTCCGCCATCAGGTTACCAGCATAAAAATGACCGAAAGCGCGAAAGCGCGATCCAACTGATCGATGTCTTCTTCCAATTCCGCCGGATTTTTCAAAGCCGGGAATCCACTCGGATAAGGCCTCTACGCCCCCAGAGGAGCAAGGATCCTTTCATGCTTGCTTCAGGCTGAAAGCTTCGCCCTTGATCATTTCCCCCCGAAGCCGAAGCCTCCTCCGCATGAAAATCACAGTCCTTGACGGCCACACCCTCAACCCCGGCGACAACCCTTGGACGGCCATCGAAGCGCTCGGAGAACTCACCGTCCACGAACGGACACCCGCCGACCGCATCATCGAGCGGGCGGAAGTCGCGGATATCATCCTCACCAACAAGGTGCCGCTCAGCGCGCAAACGCTCGCCCAGCTCCCGAAACTGAAATTCGTCTCCGTCCTCGCCACCGGCTACAACATCATCGACACCGCCGCCTGCGCCG
>JAYTOE010000121.1:0-61664 GCA_043747935.1 Akkermansiaceae bacterium | reverse complement strand
GCTCAGTAAAGCAGGCCACACGGCCTACTTCGCGGGCGGTTGCGTGCGCGACAAGCTCCTCGGGCTTGAGCCGAAGGACTACGACATCGCCACCTCCGCGACGCCCTCCGAGGTCATCGCGCTGTTCCCCGGCTCCAACGAGGTCGGCGCCCACTTCGGCGTGGTGATCGCGAAACACGAAGGCCACCACATCGAGATCGCCACCTTCCGCACAGACGGCTCCTACGGCGACGGGAGACGGCCGGATTCCGTCACTTTCTCCACCCCAGATGAGGACGCCCACCGCCGCGATTTCACGATCAACGGGCTGTTTGAAAACCCGGAGACCGGCGAAGTCATCGATCACGTGAACGGCGTCCGCGACCTCGACGCGCGGATCATCCGTGCCATCGGCACGCCTACGCACCGTTTCCAGGAAGACTCCCTCCGGCTCCTGCGTGCCGTCCGTTTCGCCACCACGCTCGGCTTCCCCATCGAGCCCGGCACGCTGGCCGCGATCACGGAGAACGCCCATCTGCTCGACAAGGTCTCACCCGAGCGGATCCGCGATGAATTCTCGAAAATCATCGTATCTCCGAGCCGCCGCCGCGGACTCGAGCTGCTGGTCGATACCGGATTGATCGCCCATTTCCTGCCGGAAGTCCTGCCCCTGATCGGCTGCGAGCAACCGCCCGAATGGCATCCCGAGGGCGACGTCTATGTCCACACCTGCATCATGCTGGAGATGCTCGCGCCCGACGCGCCGCTGGATCTCTGCCTCGCCACCCTGCTCCACGACATCGCCAAGCCGCCCACCCGCACCATCGATCCCGACGGGCGCATCCGCTTCAACGGCCACGACGCTCTCGGCGCGGAAATGGCCGAGGCCATCCTCACCCGCCTGCGCTACCCGAACGCCGTGATCCGCGACGCCGCGCAGATGGTTTCCCGCCACATGCAGTTCATGAACGTGCAGCAGATGCGGAAGGCGAAACTCAAGCGCTTCATGTCGGAGCCGACCTTTCCGCAGGAAATGGAGCTCCACCGCGTGGACTGCGCCTCCTCGAACGGTTTCACCGACAACTACGATTTCCTCAACACGAAAGCCGAGGAATTCGCCCACGAGCCGCTCATCCCTCCCCCGCTCGTCACCGGCAAAGACCTCATCGCCCGCGGCCTCCAGCCCGGCCCGCGCTTCAAGGACATCCTCGACGAAATCCAGACCGAGCAACTCGAAAACCGCCTCACCACCCGCGAGGAGGCATTGGCATATCTGGACAGTCTTCCACTGATCACTGATCACTGATCACTGATCACTCGGCACTTATTCACATTCACTCACAGGTTGTTCACAAGAACAGTATTCGCTCGACACCACCGGTTCGAATCCCTCATTGTCCCATCTGCCCATGCCCGAGCTCACCTTCAAAGGAAAAATCCATGTCGCCAACCACCATCTGGTTGTGCCGTTCCATGAGCTTGTCCCCGTGAAATCCAAGGGCATCTCCAAAACCCCCAGCCTCCACGACAACCTCCTCATCCACGGCGATAACCTCCTCGCACTCAAAGCCCTGCTCCCCACCCACTCCGGGAAAATCAAGTGCATCTATATCGACCCGCCCTACAACACCGGCAACGAGGGCTGGGCCTACAACGACAAGGTCAACTCACCCCTCATGCGCGATTGGCTCGGTAAAACCATCGACCGCGAGGATCTCACCCGCCACGACAAATGGTGCTCCATGATGCTCCCCCGCCTCAAGCTCCTGCGTGAGCTCCTCACAGAAGACGGCGCCATCTTCGTCTCCATCGACGACAACGAAGTTCACCACCTCCGCTGCCTCATGGACGAGGTGTTCGGGGAGGAGAATTTCGTGGCGAATTTTGTCTGGCAAAAACGTGTCTCACCTGACAGCGACGAAAGAAATGCCACTGCCGTCCACGACCATATTGTTTGCTACGGGAAAACCGATTCATTGCAATTCGGAAGGTTTCCTAGAACTACCGAAGCGAACGACCGATACCTTAACCCTGATAAAGATCCGCGGGGAGTCTGGACTTCCAGTGACTTGACCCGCAGAGAATACAGGGAACATGATTTCTACGAAATCGAACTCCCATCGGGTAGAAAGGTGATGCCGGCAGCTGGAAGAAGTTGGAGTGTTCCAAGATCATCGTTTGCGAAACTTGTTTCGGAAAACCGGGTATGGTTTGGCCCTGATGGCGACGCAATGCCACGGCGCAAACGGTTCCTGAGTGAAGTCGCGGAGGGTATCGTTGCGACCACTTGGGCCGACCGTCAGCAATGGGGAAACAACCAAGAGGCAAAAAAGGAAATACGTACTGTTTTCGCCGACAAGGATGATATCTTCGCAACCCCGAAACCCACCCGACTCCTCCAACGCATACTCCAAATCGCCACCGACAAAGACTCCCTGATCCTCGACAGCTTTGCGGGCAGCGGCACCACCGGCCACGCCGTAATGAAGCAGAACGCGGAGGACGGCGGCACCCGCCGCTTCATTCTTGTCGAGACCGAGGACTACGCGGACACAACCACCGCCGAGCGCATCCGCCGCTGCATCAAGGGCGTCCCCACCGCCAAGGACGAAGCGCTCAAGAAAGGCTACGGCGGCAGCTTTTCCTTCTTCAAGCTCGGCGGCGCCGTCGCCCTCCAGACCATCCTTGAGGCGAAGGATCTGCCGACCTACGCCAGCCTCGCCTCCTACGTCTTCTTCACGGCCACCGGCGAGGAGTTCGATCCCAACGCGATCAACACCAAAACGAATTTCATCGGAGCCTCCAAAGCCTACGACGTCTATCTCCTCTACACACCGGACATCGAGGCGCTGAAAGACCTCGCGCTCGACCTCCCTACCGTCCGCGCCTTGCCGAAGGTCAAAGGCGGCAAGGAGCGGAAGCGACTCGTATTCGCGCCCACCCGCTTCATGGACGATTCCCTGCTCCACCAGCACGGCATCGTATTCTCCCAGCTTCCCTACGAGATCTACGAACGTGTCGAAAGGAAATCGAAATGAGCGTGAAGAAAAAGACATCCGTAAAAAAGGTCGCCGCCCTCGTACCCGAGAGCCTGTCAGCCCTTGTCCTCTACCTGCGGGGCGAGAAAGTCCTGTTGGATTCGGATCTCGCCAAACTTTACGGAGTGGAAACAAAACGCCTGAACGAAGCAGTCAAACGCAACATTGACCGTTTCCCTGAGGATTTCATGTTCCAGCTCACACCCCTGGAGCGTGAGGAATTGAACCGGTCGCAAATTGCGACCGGTTCGCAGCGCCACCGGGATTCCCGCAATCTTCCCTACGCTTTCACCGAGCAGGGCGTGGCAATGCTTTCAAGCGTGCTCAAGTCCCCCCGCGCCGTGGAGGTGAACATCGCGATCATGCGAACCTTCGTCCAGCTCCGCCGCCTGATGGACTCGAACCGCCTGCTGGCCGATAAGATCGAATCCCTGGAGCGCAAATATGCGGAGCACGACGAGAATTTCACCGTCGTTTTCGACGCGATCAAACAGCTCATCACCCACGACAGCAAAGCACCGCGAGAAATGGGATTCCACGCCGACCCCGCACCATGAAGCCCAAGGAATATCAGACCCAATCCCTCGAAACCGTCCGCGCATGGCTGGATGCGCTCGCGGAAATGCGGGACAAAGCGGGGAAACTTCAGGAGGTCGATCCCGAGATCGCCGCTTCTTTTCATTTCCCGGAGGCTGCATGGAAAAAGGTCAGGAGCACCGCTTACCAGAAGCGCCACACCGGCAACGGCGACCCCATGCCCGCCGCCTGCATCAAGATCCCAACCGGCGGCGGCAAAACCTACCTCGCCACCCGTTTCATCGACCTTGCGAACACTGTATATCTGCGCCGCCAGCACGGACTCGTCCTCTGGATCGTCCCCAGCACCCAGATCTACAACCAGACCCTCGCCGCCCTCCGCGACCGCTCCCATCCCTACCGCCAGCAGCTCGACATCGCCTCCGCCAACCGCACGCTGATCCTTGAGAAAACCAAGCGCTTCCGCCCTGACGACGTCGCCGGGAGCCTCTGTGTGCTTCTGCTCATGCTGCCCGCCGCCAACCGCGAGACCAAGGAAACCCTCCGCATGTTCCGCGACAGCGGCGGCTTCGAGCGCTTTTTCCCCGCCGACGGCGACCACCCCGCCCACCAGAAACTCCTCTCACAAGTCCCCAACCTCGATGTTTTCGGAGAGGGAGCCGGGGGGCTTTGGAAAAAGCAGGTCAAGACCTCGCTCGGCAACACCCTCCGCCTCCTCCGCCCCATCGTGATCCTCGACGAAGGACACAAAGGCTATTCCAAGAACGCCCGTGCCACCATCGAGGGCTTCAACCCCTCCATCCTCTTCGAGCTTTCCGCCACACCGCCCGCCGAGGCGAACGTCCTCGTCAACGTCCCCGGCCGCGATCTGGAGAAGGAAGGTATGATCAAGCTCGACCTCCACCTCATGAACAAAGGCGAGTCCGATTGGAAGGGAACCGTCCTCGCCGCCGTTACCCAGCGCAACCTTTTGGAGGAAGCGGCGGTGCTTTCCGAAGCGGAATCCGGTCGCCATATCCGCCCCATCTGCCTCGTGCAGGTAGAGCGAACGGGAAAAGACCAGCGCAAGGCGGGCTTCGTCCACGCGGAGGACGCGAAAGCCTACCTCCTCACCATCCCCGGCATTCTCCCGGAGCACATCGCGATCAAATCCAGCGCCAAGGACGAGCTGAAGGAAATCGACGATACCGGCGGTCTGATGTCGCGAGATTGCCCGGTGCGCTACATCATCACCAAACAGGCGCTGCAGGAGGGCTGGGACTGCCCTTTCGCGTATGTGCTCGCCATCCTCACGAATCCCGGATCTAAGACCGCCCTCACCCAGCTCGTCGGGCGCATCCTTCGCCAGCCCTACGCAACCAAGACGCACATGACCTTGCTCGACGAGAGCTACGTCTTCTGCTTCCAGCGCAAGGGCAAGGATCTCGTCAACGAAATCCGCAAGGGCTTCCAGCTCGAAGGTCTAGGCGACCTCGCGGCAAGGATCGTAGAGGACGGCCCGGCGCGATCGCAGTCCGGCGACGTGACCGAGGTCTCGTCTCGCGAGTCCCTGAGGAAAAAAGCAGCCGGTTTCATCCTCCCCGCTTTCATGATCAACGATCCCGTCGATGGCTGGCGGCCAGTGCATTATGAGGCGGATTTGCTTTCCAGAGTCCCTTGGAAGGATGTCGATGTCTCGCCTTTGCTCGACCTTCCTCTCTCCGAATCCGGCGACCGCAATGTCGCGATGAGCTTCGGTCTGGAGCACGGCATCATGACCGATGACCCCGAATGGAAAAGCTTGCGCATGGAGGAAAGCGGGAAGCCCGACATCTCCTTCGCGGCCAGCCACATCCTCGATGTCATGCCGAACCCATGGCGCGGTGCCGAACTGGCCGAAAAGGTGTTCTCAGCGCTGCTCGCGAAGAACGACCCGCGAATCGTAACCGACAACTACGTGTTCATCCTCGAAAAGCTCCGCCAGCAGGTGGGCGAGGAAAAGGATCGCCTCGCGGAAGCCACCTTCCGGCACCTGCTGGAACAGGGGACGATCCGCTTCGTGGTCATCGCGGATCATTTCGATTTCACCCGCTTTCCCGAGAAGGAAACATGGAAACAGGGCGACCGCCGCGCGACCCGCGACGATGCAGGACAATTCATGCTTTCCCTGTTCGACGCCATGCCGGAGTCCGATTTCAACGGCCTGGAAACCAAGGTCGCCACTTTCCTCGATACCCAGCAACAGCTCCTCTATTTCTGGCACCGCAATGCCTCCCGCACCGGCTATCATGTCCAGGGCTGGAAGCGGAACCGCATCTACGCGGACTTCATCGCCGCCGGGAAACCCGCGAAGGATGCCGAAAAGCCGTTTGATCGCCTGTTCATCCTCGAAACAAAAGGCCTGCATCTAAAGAACGACGATACCCGCTACAAACAGCACGTGTTCGACCTTTGCAATGAACGGGCAAAAGACTCAAGCTGGGCGGAATTCGCTCCGACCATGCAGAACACCCATGTCCGCTTCGATGTCGTCTTCGAGGATGAGTGGAAGGAAAAGCTCAACGCGCTGCTCGCGTGAGCGAGCGGCGGCTTTCCCCTGCCCGCGCCGCCTTCCGCAAATCTTGCGAATTTTTCGCCATCCACTCTTCCTTGTTGGACGTTTCGTATTCCATGTTCAATTCTCCTCCCGATGACTTCATCCATCCCCACCTCCATCTCCGATCCCGTCAACGCGCAGATTCTCGCCGTTTCCGAAGACCTCGTATCCGGCTTCCAGCGGCATCCCTTCCAGGTCATCGCCGAGAAATCTGGAGTGCCTCTCGATACCGTGATCGAACGCATCCGCGCGATGCTAGAGGCGGGCATCATCCGCCGTGTGCGCCAGACCATGCTCGCCACGAAGCTCGCCCACGGCGCGCTCGTCGCATGGAAAGTGCCGGAGGAGAAACTCAACGACGCCTTCGATTTCATGGCCAAGGAAGATCCTTTCTCCGGCCACGTCGTGATCCGCTCCACCGATTCCGAAGTCTCCGGCTCCGGCTACCGGCTCTGGACAACCCTGAAAGTCCCCGTCGGCGAATCCCTCGATTTCCACGCCACCAAGCTCCTGGAACTCACCGGCGCGACCGAATACCTGCTCATGCCCGCCAACGGGGTTTTCGCCCTCGGCGTCGGCCACGTCCGCCGCAAAACCATGGAACCCGGAGAAAAGGCCGATGAACCCGCCGTGATGATGACCACCGTCCCCGCCGATCTCTCGGAGGAGGAATGGGATATACTGCTGATCCTGAAGGAAGAACTTACGGCAGATGAAATCTGCGATAACCCGTGGGCAGGCCGCGCCGCGCAGGCCGGCGTTTCCCTCGATCGCTTCTGCGAAGTGGCCGAAAGCCTCAACGCCAAAAAGGTCATCGGGCGTTTCTCCACTTTCCTAGAGCACGTGAAACCCTCCGCCGAAACCGGCGAGCGCGTCACCCGCTTCAACGGCCTTTTCCACTGGGCTGTGCCCAAAGGCCGTGAGATCGAGTCCGGAGCCGAGGTCGGGCGCCACTTCTGCATGACCCACTGCTACTGGCGCGAGGGCGGCCCGCAGTTCGGCGATGTGAATATCATGGGCGTCGTCCACGGCACCGAGAAAGACCGCGTCCTCGCCCACAAGGCGGCGATCGACAAGCACCTCGAATCCGTCGGCATCCCCGTTTCCTACACGAACGTCTTCTGGGGCGGTCGCTCCGAGATCAAGCCCTCGGAAATTTCCCCGAAGGTTTACCGCGAGTGGCATGCGAAGCACGCGTGAGGGAAATTACGCACGATGCACCTCAAAGGCGGGGAAGACCTTAAGAACCCTGTCAAAAGTCTGCACCGGCAAGGCTCCGGCGGCGGTCGCGGCGGCGGCGATCAGGTGATCGGAGAAATCTCCCTTTTTGCGTGCGGCTCGTATCGACGCATCCACCTCATGCGCCCGTTCGCAAGTGAAGCGCCGGTCGCTGAGCAACTCGTCCAGGACATCGAGAACCGCCTTCCGGGACAGCAGGCTGCGGAGATACCATGAGGTTTCCACCAATACGATTTGCGGGAGGAAAATGGCGGTGTCAGACCGCTCTGCGGCGGTAAGCTGGCCGCGGACGATGACGAGCTGCGCGGAATCATCCTCCAGCAGGTGGCGTAGGAGAAAGTTGGTGTCCCAAGTCTTCATTTACCCTGGCGAATTCGCAGATCGTCATCCTGAACCGCGCGCGAGATGAGGGTCGCTTTGTCGATTGGCCTGGCAGGCTGGGTTTTGGAAAGCCGCTTCCGCGCCGCCCCGTCGCTTTTGCGGACCGGAGCATCCTTGGCTACGATGAAACGCCCGTCGACGGTCGGCTCGAAGGCGATCCTGTCGCCGCGATCCAGCCGCAATCTTTCCCGCACCTCACGCGGGATGGTGACCTGGCCTTTGGAGGTAAGTGTCGCAAAATCCATTCCTTACGCTATTTCGATTCGTAAGGAGCGTCAAGCGGGGATTCCTGCCATGCTCTCCGCCGCCACGGCATACCTCACCACAACCCGTATTTCCCGTAGGCCATGATGTAGAGGCCCATGAGGAAATTCGCGACGGCGTGCATGACGACGCAGGCTCCGAGGTTTTTGCTCCACACGCACAAGAGATAGGTCAGCGAGCCGTAAACAAATGCTCCCGCCCAATCTGTCGGCGCATGTGCCGCCATAAACAGGCCCGTCACGATCAGAAAACTTTTCCAATGCGCCCGTCCGAAGGGTTGCTTCCAGTAGTCCCCTTCCCAGTCCATGCAGAAACGCATCACGAAACCGCGCCAGAAAATCTCCTCCACCAGCGCAACCACCACCACCGCCCTCACGAAGCGCATCAAAAGAGTCGTCCAATAAGCCGCCGGATTCTCAAAAATCCCCGGATCAAAACCCTCATCGCGCTTCGCGATCCCCAGCCATTTCATCCAACCCTCCGTCTCACCGGTAAGGTTCCAAGCATCGTAAACGGTCGTAGGCAGCAGCCAGAAACCAATCCCCACCGCCCCGAATACCACGCCCGCGAAACTCCACTTCCAACTCCAATCAAAGCGGTAGGACTTCCAGAAATACGCTAAAATACCGATGGAAGCGATTGTTTGAATCGGATAGATTAAATGTGAACAATCCCTTTGCCACCAAGGGGCGGATGGATGATCCCAGCCGAAGAGGCTGTCGCAGAGTTGGAGCAGGATCAGGAAGACCATGAACACCGCGAAAGGCACGATATGAGCCTTGGCGAGCCGATCCGGGTTGTTCGCATCCATTCCCATCGGCCTCTTCCTTGAAGTTTAAAGTTTGAAATTAGAGTTTCGAAACGAAGCGCTCCATGCGATCCATCGCGGTCTTGAGATCCTCCATGCCGGTGGCGTAGCAGCAGCGCAGGAAACCCTCGCCGCTCGGCCCGAAGGCACCGCCCGGCACCGCGGCTACACTTTCCTGCTCGAGCAGGCGCATCGCGAAATCCTTGGAGGAAAGGCCGGTCTTCCGCACATCGGGGAAGACGTAAAACGCGCCGCCGGGCGTGTGGCAGTCGAGCCCCATTGCGTTGAGGCGCTTCACCAGGAAGTCGCGGCGCTGATGGTATTCATCCCTCATCATCGCCACCTGCGGGGCACCGTTTTCCAGCGCCTCGATGGCGGCGTTCTGGCTCATGATCGGGGCGCAGAGCATCGAGTATTGGTGGATCTTCATCATCGCCTCGATGATGGGAGACGGCGCGCAGGCATAACCGAGGCGGAAGCCGGTCATCGCGAAAGCCTTGGAAAATCCGTGCATCAGGATCGTGCGCGCCCTCATCCCCGGCAGCGAGGCGATGGAGACGTGCTTGATGCCGTCGTAGCGGAGTTCGCAGTAGATCTCGTCCGCCATGACGATCAGATCGTGCTTCACCGCCAGTTTCGCGATCCCCTCCAGATCCTCATACGAGGCCACGGCTCCCGTGGGGTTCGTCGGGAAATTCAGCATCAGCACCCGGCTGTTCGGGGTGATAGCCTTTTCGAGCGCCTCGGGTTTCAGCGAAAAGCCGTCGGCCTTCGTCGTCTCGACACCGACCGGAACGCCATACGCCATCACGATGCTCGGCGAGTAGGAAACGTAGCAGGGCTCGTGGTAGATCACCTCGTCGCCCGGGTTCAGCAGCGCGCGCAGGGCGATATCGATCGCCTCAGAGACGCCGACGGTGACGAGGATTTCCTTCGCGGGATCGTAATCCACCTCGAAGAATCCGGACACATACTTGGAAATTGATTTGCGCAGGCTCAGCAAGCCGAGGTTCGCGGTGTAGGTGGTCTGGCCTTTTTCCAACGAATAGATCGCCGCCTCGCGGATGTGCCATGGGGTGACAAAATCCGGCTCACCCACGCCGAGCGAGATCACATCGTCCCGCCCGACGACGAGGTCGAAGAAATCCCTGATGCCCGATCTCGGGATCGACGCGACGTGCCTTGCGATTTTCGATGAGTAATCCATGGATACCCGCCATCAGCGGGGCGCAACCCAATCCGAGCGGGCGCGGCACGTCAATCCAAACACGGCTCTGGGCAGACACTCGAAATTTCCCCGGGCGTATCTGCGAAAAGAAAAAATCAACCGCAGATGGACGCAGATTCACGCAGATGGAAGAGAAGAGATGGGGAAAATGCAGTAAGACTCATGTACCCGGGTAGATCAGGACACGGAGACTGGAGAATCATATCTTCAAAATTCACGTCCATCTGCGTCCATCTGCGGTTGATTCTCTTACATATTGCGAATCCGGCTGGCCCTCAAAATTTCCCCCGATCTCTCTGGCGCGGGATGAAAACCGTGTTATGACAGCGCCGCCCATGTCCACAGAAGCCATCCTCTCCACCGCCCGGCAGTATCTTGAGGTCGATCCCACCACGCCCATCACCATGGTTCCGATCAAGCGCGGAGCTTCGGGACGCACCATCGTTCGGGTGAAAACCCCGGTGCACAATGATTTCATCGGCATCCACTGGACCGATGAGCGCGAGGACAACGCCCAGTTCGTGCCCGTCGCCGAGTTCCTGAAAAAAGCCCGCTTCAACGTACCGGAAATCCTTTACGACCGCTCGCAGCACAACGTCGCCCTCGTCGAGGATCTCGGCGATCAGGATCTGCTCTCTCTCAAGGGCAAGCCTTTCAAACAACGCCTGCCGTTCTACCGCTCCGCGCTGGAGCAGATCGACCGCCTGTTTTACGCGAAGGTGCCGAAGGATTTCGAGCTGATGCCGCCCTTCGACGCCGCGCTCTACCGATGGGAGCAGCGGTATTTCTTCGACCACTTCGTCGAGGATTTCCTGAAAATGAGTCCGGTTCCCTTGGAGAAAAACGAGATCTTTGCGGAAATGGCGGAGGGGCTGGGTTCGACCCACAAGCACCTCGTCCACCGCGATTTCCAATCCCAGAACCTCCTGATCAAGGATGGCAATGTTTACATGATCGACTTCCAGGGACTGCGCCGCGGGCGGCAGGAGTATGATCTCGCGTCGCTCATTTTCGATCCCTACATGGATCACTCCGAAGACGAGCGGGAAGCCCTGTTAGACCTTTGGGAGGAAATTTCCGATGAGCGCCCGGAGAAGACCCTCTTCCACCAATGCGCCGCCCAAAGGCTCATGCAGGCGCTCGGCGCTTTCGGAAACATCCTCGAGAACCGCGGTGACGAATGGTATCGCCAGCACATCCCTGTCGCGGCGAAATCCCTGCGACTCGTGACCGAGGGCACCGCCATCGGGGAAGCCCTTGAGCCCGTGCTCGAAAAAAGCCTTAAGACGGTAGGATGAAGGCGGATTTTCGAACATGAACGGGGAAACAAATTCGATGACAAATTCGATGATGTTTGACAATTTGAAAAACATCTGGCACTCATACTAAAATGAAAGTGGTATCTGTCCGGGAAATGAAGGCAAACTGGTCTGAAATTGAGCGCCAAGTCTCTCAAGGCGAAACCTTCGAAGTCATCAACCGCGGCAAACCGTCCGTTCGCATCATCCCGGCCATTCCAAGAAAGGTTCTGAAATGGGATGATTTTCTCGGAACAGCCATCCCGGCCAAAGGAAAAACGGGCGAAGAAACCATCGACTACGGGAGGGGTGGGCGCTGGTGATCTATCTGGATACCAGCGCTCTTGTGAAGCTTCACATGCTCGAATCCGGCTCGGAAATCGTGAGAGATCTTGTGGCCTCACAAAGTGATCCTCTGCCAATATGGGAGATTCAGGAAATGGAACTTACCAACGCGCTGCGACTCAAGGTGTTCTGGGCTGACATCAGCGAGACCGATGCAGACCACCAGATTGATCTTTTCCAATCGCGGAAGGCGAAAGGTCAGCTTTTCTTCCCGGATCTGGATCGCATGCGGTTGTTCGATGATTTCCAAAAGCTCTCCGCACTCACGCCCCGTTCCGGTTGCCGGACACTGGACATTCTCCACGTGGCATGTGCACTTCAATTATCTCCCCATCTCTTCGTGACTTTCGATACACGACAGGAAGCCCTAGCCATCGAAGCGGGTCTCAAAACCGTAAATCCGGGCAAAGATCAGTAGGCTCTCACTCGATGAGCCGCCGCATCGGGATCATGCTCGAATACTCGAAGCCCTTCTTGCGGAAGAACTCCTGGCTCTCCGCGCTGATCTTGTCGGTCAGCAGGGTGATCCGGAGGAAACTCTTCTGCTTCGCGAACTCGACCACGTGATCCAGCAGCATCGTGCCATAACCCTGGCCGCGATGGCGGGGATGGATCACCACGTCCTCCATCAGGATCACGAAGCCGCCGCGCGCGGTGGAGATCGTGAACAGCATGTTCACCATGCCGAAGATCCGGTCGTCGTTGCGCACCACCACGATGCGCCCGCGGTTCGGCTGCTCAAGGATGAGGCGTAGCCCGCGCTCCTGCACTTCACGATCCGGCATGAAATCCCCGGAAGTTGAGAAAAGATCCATGACCAGCTCGGTCAGCGCGGGAAGGTCATCAAGGGTCGCCATCTCAACCCTCGGCCTGTCCCGAGGGGATAGTCCGTTCCCATGCGCAATGCCTTCCGAAGCCGCCGCGAGATCCATGCCCAGACTCTGCGATTTCCAGCGGGAAAATACAGGATTTTTCCCGGAAAGTTCATCCGCCCGCGAAAGCGGAATCTGTGCAGCTTTTGACTGCGGCGGCTTTGCCCGCGCGGGTGCCGGTGGCGAAGGCTGCCTGCAGGAGATAGCCGCCGGTGGGCGCGTCCCAATCGATCATCTCGCCGCAGACGAAAACGCCGGGCAGTTTGCGGAGCATCAGGTTCTCGTCGAGCTCGTCCCAGCGGATTCCGCCCGCCGAGGAAATCGCCTCCGCGAGGGGACGCGGGCGCAGCAGAGGGAGGCGGAACGACTTCGCAGCCCTCGCGAGTTGGGACGGATCATTGAAATTTGCTGCATCGAGGATCGCGGCGGCGGGCTTGCTGAGCTTCCATGCCCGGATCGGCTTGGCGGCGAGTTCCTCGGCAGTAAAGGTCGGTTTGAAATCGATCTCGATAGCCGGTTCCTGCATCTTACGCAGCTCGCCGCCGAGGGCGTAGATCGCGCCGCCTTCGAGACCGTAGCGCGTCACAAGTAACTCACCCGCGACGTTTTCTCCACCCGCGCGGACATGGATATTCTTGATCGGCAAGCCCTCGGCGGCGGCGAGCACTTCGGGCGACCAAACGCATTCCCAGCCGCAGTTCGAGGCAACGAGCGGCTCGCACGCGATGCCGAGTTCACGGAATTTCTCCAACCACCCGCCATCCGATCCGGTCTTCGGCCACGATCCTCCGCCAAGCGCAAAAACGATGGCGTTGGCGCGGACTTCCGCACCGTTCGCGAAGCGCAAAATGTTTCCCGGCAGGAGATCCTGCCACAGGTGTTTCGGCCGGATCTCCACGCCCATTTCGCGCAGCCGCGCCAGCCATGCGCTCAGCACCGGAGCGCCCTTGAGAGCCTTTGGATAGACCCGTCCTGAGCTCGCCTCAAACGTCTCCAGCCCGAGTCCGTGGCACCATTCGCGAAGATCGTGATTGGAAAAATCCCTCAGTAGACCCTCCCAATCCCTGCCGCCTTCGTAGTTTGAAACGAACGCTTCCAGCGATCCTCCGTGTGTTAAATTCAGTCCGCCTTTACCCGCTACGAGAAATTTCCTTCCGACGGAAGGCTTGCCATCGAAGACCGTCACCGACCTACCCATGCCCGCCGCGACCTCGGCGGCGCGGAGTCCCGCCGGTCCGCCCCCGATCACGGCGATATCGACCGTTTCCATTCAGACCAGCTTGAGCCGCGCGAGATCCTGCGCGTCGATGAGACCCACCGGCCTGCCTTCGGAATCGATGACGACGATGTCATCGATGTGTTTCTCGCCGACTTTTTTCACCGCCTCGGCAGCCAGCGAATCCTCGGTGAGTGAGATGGGGTTGCGCGTCATCAGATCGACCACCGGGAGTGTGCCGAGCGTGGGATTTTTTTCGTAGCCACGGGCGAAATCCCCGTGGGTGAAAATTCCGGCGAGCTTGCCGTTCTCTTCTAGGATCAGGCAGGCACCGGCGCGGCTGCGGTTCATTTCCGCGACGGCATCGATCACGCGGGCGGAGACATTCACGACGGGCATCGCCTTGGCGCGGCGCATCACATCGCCGACTTTCAGCAGCAGGGCGCGACCCAGCGAGCCGCCGGGATGGTAGCGAGCGAAGTCGCTTTGGGTGAAACCGCGAGCTTCCAACAAAACCATCGCGAGCGCGTCGCCCATAACCATCATGGCGGTGGAGGAGGAGGTTGGCGCGAGATTGAGCGGGCAGGCCTCGCGGGTGACCGAGGTGTCGAGCGTGACATCCGCGGCGCGGGACAGCGAAGAAGCCGTCTTCCCACAAAACGCGATCACTTTCACATCGAAGCTGCGCAAAAATGGCATCAGCCCCATCATTTCTTCGGTCTCGCCGGAGTAGGAGAGAGCGAGCACGACATCGCCATCGCAGAGCAGGCCGAGATCGCCGTGCAGGGCGTCCTGCGCGTTGAGCACCACAGCGGTCGCGCCGGTGGAGTTCAGCGTGGCCGCGATTTTCTGGCCGACGTTGCCTGATTTTCCGACACCAACGATCACCACTTTCCCGCGATCCTCCAACGAGGTGTGGAGTATTTTTACAGCCTCACCGAAGCCCGAGCCGATGCGCGAAGCCATTTCCCGGAGGCTCTCCGCCTCCATACCGATCACCACCCTCGCCCGCTCTTCGAAATCCATGGCCGCCAGTTCAACCCGCGCCGGACTTCATTTCAATGCGTAATAGTGAACGCCGAAGTGCTCCATATCCCCCACCTGCAAACCTTGCAACGGAAGCTCGCGGACATTGGAGGTGAATGTTTCGACGCAACCTAGCTTCTCGACGAAGGTAATCTCCGCCCCTATCCCAATCCAAGCCAGCGCATGCTCCGGGATGATCACCCGCACATCGGCGAGGGTCTCCGTCGGATGGAAATTCGCGAGGCACAGGAACGCTTGCCCGGACTCCGCATCGCGGCGCAGGAATGCGTAAAGCCAATGCCCGGAACAGGTCTCGCCGCCGACGCGACCGAAGGCGGGGTTCTGCTTGTTCGCGTGGTTCAGGCCGTAGAAATCACCCGCCGTGAAGGCCGGTTCGCGCAGGATCGCGAGCAGATCGCCATACCATTTCCGCAGCGCCTTTTGCGCGGGGGAAAGTTTCGCTCCGTCGCATTTCCCGCCGTTGAACCATTTCTGGAACTCCGGCATCGCCGTGTAATCGAAGATCGAGGTGCGCCCGTCGTCACCGCTGAATCCCTCTGCGCCGATGGCCGGCTCGCCGATCTCCTGGCCGGCGTGGAGCATGATCGCCGCGCGGCTCATGCCGAACATCACCGCCGCAGCGGGTCTCCCCGCATTCATCCCCGCCCCACCCCAATGCTGCGGATTCGCCACCCGCACCTCGTCGTGGTTCTCGATATAGCGGACGCAGTGGTGGAAGCGCTCGCCGCCGAACGTTTCACCATCGATGTCGTTCGCCCATTTCCCGCATTCGTAGATGCCTTGGAGGATCTTGTAGGTCGGATGCTCGTAAGCTCCGTCGTAACCCGCTTTCCAAAGCTCATCTAACACGTCCGCGTCGGTGAGCTTCGCGGGATCGCCATCGTAGGCCTCGGCGATGAAAAATACGTCCGCGTCCCTAGACCGTGCGCGTTTCACCATCCAGCGCCAAAATTCCATCGGCACCATGTGCGCCATGTCCGAGCGGAAACCGTCCACGCCCATTTCCTGCCAATAGGCGATGATCGCATCCATCGTCCGCCAGGTGTGCGGCACATCCTTGGGAGCCGCATCCGGCCCAGGCAGATGGGATGTCGCGCGCCCCGTTGTGAAATCGTGCCCGTAGTTCAGCTTCACCGTTTCATACCAATCGTTGATCGTGGGCGACCACGTTACCGAGTTATTCCCCGTCACGCGCCCGAACTCCGTCTCCGGCACGAACAAACCCGTTCCAACCGGCAGCTTCAGCGGCGGCCCGCCTCCAGGGTGGAATTGATGGAGGTAGTAGAAGTGGTTGTCGCGATCAAAGAATACATCGCGTCGGTCGCTCTCACCGAAGGAAAGCTCGGGAATCACGTCCGACGCGTAGCTGCGCGCGACATGATTCGGCACAAAATCGATGATCGTCCGCAAACCATGCCGACGGCACCGCGCCAACAACTCGCGGAACTCTGCGATGCGATTCTCCGGCTCTTCCGCGTAGTCCGGGCAGACATCGAAGTAATCCCGGATCGCGTAAGGGCTGCCGGCCACACCTTTCAAAATATCCGGAGGATCCGCCGGCCGTCCCGGATAATCCGTCCCGCTTGCCTGCTCCAAAATTCCCGTCAGCCAGATGTGGTTGAAACCCATTTCGCGTATCGCCGTGAGTGCTGCGTCGTTGATCTCACGAAATTTCCCGCAACCATTTTCCGCCAAAGTGCCGCCTAGCTTGCGTTTGGCCTTCGTGTTCCCAAACGTCCGCACCAGCAACTGGTAGATCACAGGCCTGACTTTCGCGTGCGGAGCATTCATTCGGTGGGAAAAGTCGATTTCATGGTTTCAGTTTTTTCTAACTCTCTCCTTCTCCTCGCGCATGGATGCCAGTGCATCGTAGAGCGCGAACAACATCAGCAAGAAGGCCAACACCCCGCAGACTGCCCACCACGTCAGAAATTTCCAAGCATCCTCTTCCAGCCAGCCATCCACCACCCACAGCCCCACCGCCATCCAGGTGATCGTGAGAAAGAGCCAGCGAGCCAGCCACTTCCTCCGCTGGCCGCGATCGCGCAGGATCGCGAGCGCCAAAGCCTTGCTGAGTTCCCAATCTCCCGCGTTTCCCATGCAGGCATCCTCCCCATTCCCGCCCCTTTCTCCAAGCGGGAAATACATCTCCGTCGAAGTTCCGGATCCAGAACCTTGCCAACGTGCGAAATACTTGGCGGTCTTGCTCGGTATGCTCAGAATGTCGGCCTCGCCCATGAAACTCCTCTCCCTTCTCACGCTGTTCCTTTCCATCTTCCAACACAGCGCATCAGCCGCTCCCCGTTTTGAATTCAAGGAAGGAGAAAAGGTGGCCTTCCTCGGAGACAGCTTCATCGAGCGAGAACAGTATGCCGGCTGGATTGAGCTTGCCGCGACCACCCAGTTTCCCGACCGGAATGTCACGTTTCGGAACCTCGGCTGGAGCGCGGACACACCCGCCGGTCATTCCCGCAACGGCCTCAGCTTGGTGCAGGCCGGGAACGAACCGGCGGGAGAAGGCTGGAATCAGCTCCTGAAACAGCTTTCGGAATACAAGCCGGACGTGATCGTGCTCGGCTACGGCACGGCCGCCTCGCTGGAAGGCGGAAGCCCGCCCGATGAATTCCGCGCAAACCTCACCCGCCTGCTCGACGAGGCACCGAAGGCGACCGGCAAGGAAACGCGTTTCCTCATCCTCGCCACCCCGCCGCGCGCCGACAATAACAGGCCGCCCATCGAGGCCATCCTTTCGGAAACCGCCGCGCAACGGAACATCCCCTTCGTCAGCATGGAAGAACTCGCCAAGGATCCAGCCCTTTTCCAAAACCCCATCCATCTAACAGTTGATGGCTACAAGGCCGCCGCCCGCATCATCGAACGCTCGCTCAGCTGGGAGGCAAAGCCATGGGACAAAGGCCAGCAGGCGGAAATCCTGCGCCAGCACATCATCCGCAAAAACGAATGGTTCTTCCATCGTTCCCGCCCCGCAAACATGGCCTACATCTTCGGTTTCCGCAAAGGAGAGCAGGGCAGGAACGCGGGCGAGATCCCGCAATTCGACGCTCTCATCGCGGAGGAGGAGGCAGCCATCGCGAAGATGCGCGACCTTTCCAGCGGCAACATCGTCCCAATGAAAGAGACGCGCACGGAATCGAAATTCGCGCAAAAAACACAGCAGGAACAACCTGCGTTCACCGTCGCCGACGGCTTCGAGGTCACGCTCTGGGCGGAGAATCCACTTTTCCACAAACCCACCCAGATGAACTTCGATCCACAAGGTCGGCTCTGGGTCACGAGTTGCCTTTCCTACCCGCAGATCGAGGTCGGCCAGACCCCCGATGACAAGGCGATCATCCTCGAGGACAGCGACGGCGACGGCAAGGCCGACAAGTCCACCGTCTTCGCCGAGGGCATGCTCATGCCGACCGGATTGTTGCCCGCGGACGGCGGCGTCTATGTCGCCCAGTCCACCGACCTCCTCCATTTTAAGGACACCAACGGCGACGGTAAGGCGGATGTGAAAACGCGCGTGCTCAGCGGCTTCGGCACCGAGGACACCCACCACAATCTCCACACCCTGCGCCGCGGCCCGGACGGACGGATCTGGATGAATCAGAGCATCTACACCCGCTCCGATGTGGAAACTCCCCAGGGGATCTTCCGCCTCAGAAGCGGCGGCATCTTCCGTTTCGATCCGCGCAAGGTCAGCCTACAGCACGGGTTTTACGGATTATGGAACGCATGGGGACATCAGTTCGACAAATACGGCCAGTCCTTCCTCACCGACGGTGCCGGCCGCGAGGGCATCAACTGGGGCGTTCCCGGCGCGATGTATTCCGGCTACTCGGGTGCCGCCAAAGTCCTCGCCGGCGTAAGCCCGGGCGGCCATCCGAAATTCTGCGGCCTCGAGCTCATCGAGTCCGCCCATTTCCCCGCCGACTGGCAGGGCAACATGGTCACCTGCGACTTCCGCGCCCACCGCATCGCCCGATTCTCCATCACCGATGAGGGCGCAGGCTACGTCACCCAGCAACTCGGCGACCTGCTCAGCACCGACAACGTGAACTTCCGCCCCATCGACGTAAAACTCGGCCCCGACGGCGCGCTCTATATCGCCGACTGGTCCAACCCCATCATCAACCATGGCGAGGTGGACTTCCGCGATCCCCGCCGCGACCGCGAGCACGGCCGCATCTGGAGGGTTGCTAAAAAAGACAGCCCGCTCATCGCGAAGAGAGATTTCACAAAACTGCCCGGAACCGAACTCGTCGCCGCCCTCGGCAGCGCGAACCGCTACGACCGAGACCAAGCCACTGCCGTCCTCTTCGAAAGCACATCCCCCTCACTGCAAGTTGCTCTAGAAAGCGCAGCCAAAACCGACGGCACCACCGGCCTCAACGCCTCCCGTCTCCTCGCCAGCCGCTTCGGGAAATCCGGAGATGTCATCCCCGCCGGAATCACCGCCGCGCTCAACAGCCAAACCCCGGAGATCCGCGCCGCCGCCGTCCGCCTACTCATCGATCCGAACATCCTCATCAAACCGGAAGCCCTCCAGGACGTTTTCCAAAAATCCATCGCCGATCCCTCACCGCGCGTCCGCCTCGAAACCATGCGCGCCCTCGCCGATTCCCTTGTTCCGAACCCGCTCGATATCGCTCTCGATGCGCTGAAACTTCCACGTGACCGCTTCATCGACTACGCCCTCTGGCTCGGCGTCCAGTCACATGGCGAAGATTGGCTGCGCCATGCCTCCACGAACACCACCATGGCGGACAGCGAGAAAATCCAATTCGTCCTCGCGAATCTGCCGCCGGAAATAGGTAAGGACGCCCTCGCCCGCTTCTTCCCCGCTACCCTTCCCAAAGACGGCAGCGGCCCCTGGCTCCAGCTCGGGCTCATCAGCGGGGATGCGCAGATCATCACCAAAATCTTCGACCAAGCGGTGACAGGAGGCTTCGACGAAGCAACCACCACCGCCGCCTTCGAAGGCATAGCTACCGCCATCTCGCAGCGCCAGATGAAACCCTCCTCGGACGTTTCCGCTCTCGCTCCCTTCATCACCCGCGCCAACCCCGCCGCGATCGATCTGGCCGGAGCGCTCGCCGATGAACGCCTGCTCCCCGCACTGATTTCCATCATCTCCACCGGGGACAACCTCCCCGACGCGACGGTCGGAAAAATCATCGCCGCCATCGGAAATTTCCCCTCGCCCCTAGCCCGCGACATCCTGACAAGGCTCGCCGCAGATGCAGAGCCATCCGCCCGCATCCTTGCCGCCCTAGCACTCACCCGCCACCACCGCGAGGCCGCGCTGCCGCTCATCACATCCATCGCGGCCACCCTTTCCGATCCGCAGGCATCCCGCGATTTCTGGCAGAAAGCGCTCACCGCATCGGGCATCTCCAAGCAACTCGTCGAGACCTTGAAAGCCAAACCCCTCCCCCCGGAAATCGCCGCCCTCACCATCAAGCACATCCCGGAAATCGCCGAGCACGACGCCCTCCTCTCCCTGCTCCGCACCCAGGCCGGAGCCGCCGCCACGCAAACCCACGACATCCCTGCCATGGCCGCCAGCGCCGCCGAAAAAGGTGATGCCCGGCGCGGCGAACTCATCTACCGCCGCCCCGCCCTCGCCTGCACCGCCTGCCACGCCATCGGCGGCGCGGGCGGAAAGGTCGGCCCGGACATGGGTTCCATCGGTGCCAGCGCCCCACTCGATTACCTCATCGAATCCGTCATGAATCCCGGCGCGAAAATCAAGGAAGGCTACCACTCGGTCATCATCCAGACCAAGGACGGGCAATCCATCACCGGCCAGCTCCTCCGCAGCTCGGGCGGCACCTCCGTCATCCGCGACGGCGCGGGCAAGGAGATCACCGTCGCCGACGCGAATATCGCCTCCAAAACCGACGCGGGCAGCCTCATGCCCGGCAACCTCATCGGCGCCCTCACCCCGCAGGAAACCGACGACCTCTTCAAGTTCCTCTCCAGCCTCGGCAAACCCGGCGAATTCTCCGCCGGCGACAGCAAGGCACCCAAAATTTACGCCATCCTCGCCGCGACCCCGGAAAACACCGAATCCGCCACCCAAGGCGACCCGAAACTCCCGTGGTCCATCGTCAACGCCACCGTCAACGGCAGCCTCCTCGCCCAGGATCTCGGAAACACCAAGAACCCGATCATCGCCACCAAAATCCAGCTCACCGAGCCAACCACCCTCACCATCACCTTCCCCGAAAACTTCAAACCCACCGGATTCTGGATCAACGGCAAACCCGCCGAAACCGGAACCACAGCACTACCGGCAGGCATCCACACCCTCGTCCTCCGCGCGGAACATTTCCCCGAAGCATTCCGCCTCCAATCCAAGTCCGGCACCTTCCTCCCGGAATGGTAAATCTTCTACGGGAAATGGATACCCTAGCGAGTAAGCGTTCTATCGCGCCTCAAGAAGTAGGGGTATCTCCACCCCTTGATTTGAGACGGCTGCGAACCTCACGCACGGACACTGATGTCGAGGTTTTCCGCTGCCTGTGAGTAGTAGTACTCATGCCTGGGAAGGTAATGCAGGGTCCGTTCCTCTCAAGATCAATTATCCCGATATCCGGGGCGCCCGATCCGGGGCGCCACACGATCTTCCATTTCAACTGCCCGCTATGCGGCTCAGGACGGGGTGGCGGCGTGCTTAAAGATACCAAGGGGGGAAAGAATAAGCCGACCGGAGGCGCGGCTCTCCATTAGCCCCGCCGCTTGCGGACGGCTTCGGCGAGGACATCTAGAGTCTCGACCGTATCGTCCCAGTTGATGCAGGCGTCGGTGACGGATTGGCCGCGGGTGAGTTTGCTCAGGTCGGGATTCAGCTTCTGGTTCCCCTCGACCTGGTTCGACTCGATCATCACCGAGGTGATCGAGCGCGATCCTGCGGCGATCTGAAGGGCAATCGCCTTCGCCACGAGCGGCTGGTTGCGGAAGTCTTTGTTCGAGTTTCCGTGCGAGCAATCGACCATCACGGAAAGCGGCAGGTTCTGCTCGGTGAGCATGGCCTCGACGCTCGCGATGCTCTCCTCGTCGTAGTTCGGACCGGTTTTTCCACCGCGCAGGATCAGGTGGCAGGAGTTGTTGCCGGCGGTCGAAACGATGGCCGAAACACCCTGCTTCGTGACGGAGAGAAAATGGTGCGGGCGCGAAGCGGATTGGATCGCATCGAGAGCGATCTGGATGGAGCCGCCGGTGCCGTTCTTGAAGCCGACCGGCATGGAGAGGCCGGAGGCGAGCTCGCGATGGATCTGGGACTCGGTAGTCCGCGCACCGATGGCTCCCCAGGCGATCAGATCCGCGATGTATTGTGGCGAGATCGTATCGAGAAATTCCGTCCCGGAGGAGATGCCGATGTTGGCAAGATCGATGAGCAGTTTCCGGGCAACGCGCAGACCCTGATTGATGTCGAAGGAGTCGTCCAGATGCGGATCGTTGATCAGGCCTTTCCAGCCGACGGTAGTGCGCGGCTTCTCAAAATAGACGCGCATGATGATGCAGAGGTCGTCCTTATGTCGATCTGCCTCAGCTTTCAGGAGTGTTGCATATTCGAGAGCGGCGGCCGGGTCATGAATCGAGCAGGGCCCGACGATCGCGAGCAGGCGGTCGTCTTGACGATTCAGGATGGCATCGGCCTCGGTGCGGGCGGTGTGGACAACAGAAGCGACATGCTCGGTTGTCGGTAAATAGTAGGCGAGCACCGCCGGGGAGATGAGCGGATTGATGCCGGAAATGCGGAGGTCGTCTGTGCGGTGCTTGGTCACGGGGCGGATGGATTAACGCCTTGGGCGCGGCTTTGCCAGTGCTAAGTGAGCGATTTCGGTGCGGGGTTCCTCCACCAAGGAGGAAAAGAATTCGAACCACGGATGAACGGTAGAGCTCTCGTCATAGGCGTTGAAGTCCTAGTTCCTGCCATTCGGGTCAGTCCCCGCTAACTAATATTTTCCTGCCTTAGTGAGGCGAGTTGCGGAGCGGGGATCACTCTGCGTTCCGTCGCTGGGCCATATCCGAGCCATTCGGCCTTAAGCTACATCCAAAAAGAAAAGCAGCCGGGATCGCTCCCGGCTGCGTTGGTTGGAATGTTGTGCGGATTACGCTTAGCCGATCACGTCGGGCCAGTTGGTGTGGAAGAACTGGCCGCGGGGCTTGTCGGTTCGCTCGTAGGTGTGGGCGCCGAAGAAGTCGCGCTGGGCCTGGAGCAGGTTCGCGGGGAGGACGGCGCTGCGGTAGCTGTCGTAGTAGCCGAGCGAGGCGCTGAAGGCCGGGACGGGGATGCCTGCGAGCGTGGCCATGGAGATGACCTCGCGCCAGTTCTGCTGGAAGCCGTTGAGCAGATCCGTGAAGAACGGGGCGAGCATGAGGTTGCTGAGCTTCGGATCCTTGCGGTAGGCATCGGTGATGTCGTTGAGGAAACGGGCGCGGATGATGCAGCCTCCGCGCCAGATGGCGGCGATCTTCGCGAGATCGAGTCCCCAGCCTTTTTCCTCACCCATCGCGGCGATGAGGTCGAGGCCTTGCGCGTAGGAGATGATCTTGGAGGCGAAAAGTGCGTCGTGAACCTTTTTCACTAGCTCGGCCTTGTCTCCGGTGATCTCGGTCTTCGGCCCCTTCAGGACGCTGCTGGCGTGGACACGCTTGTCCTTCATGGAGGAGAGGATGCGTGCTTCGACGGCGGCGTTGATTGCAGAGATGACGACCGCGTTCTCCACGGCGTTGATGATCGTCCATTTCCCCGTGCCCTTCTGGCCGGCGGTGTCGAGGATCACATCGACGAGCGCCTTTCCGGTCTCCGGATCGTTCATTTCGAAGATTTTCGCGGTGATCTGGATGAGGTAGCTTTCGAGGTCGCCGCTGTTCCAATCGGTGAAGACCTTGGCGAGCTCCGCAGGGGTGAAGCCGGCTGCCTTGAAAATGTTGTAGGCCTCGCAAATGAGCTGCATATCGCCGTATTCGATGCCGTTGTGGATCATCTTCACGTAATGCCCCGCTCCGCCGGTGCCGATGTGGGTGACGCAGGGTTCGCCGTCCACCTTGGCCGAGATGCTTTCGAAAATCGGTTTCATGACATCCCAAGTCGAGGTAGGGCCGCCTGGCATGATGGAAGGACCCTTGCGAGCGCCTTCCTCCCCGCCGGAAACGCCCGCGCCGATGAAGCGGAAACCGAGATCGCCGAGCCATTTGTCACGGCGCTCGGTGTCGGTGTAGAGGGAGTTGCCGCCGTCGATGATGATGTCGCCCTTGTCGAGTAGCGGGATCAGGGACTCGATGACCGCGTCCACGGGGCCGCCGGCCTTGACCATGATCATGATCTTGCGGGGCGCGGCAAGGGAGTTCACGAAGTCTTCCAGCGTCTGCCCACCCACGAGTTTTTTACCCGGGTGTTTTGCGATGAATTCCTCCATCGCGCTGGTTGTGCGGTTGTAGACGGAGACCTGAAAGCCTCGGGACTCTACGTTCAAAACAAGATTCTGACCCATGACGGCCAGACCGATTAATCCAAAGTCGCTGTTGCTCATAATGATTGCGGGGTGATTCCCACACATGGATTAGGGGATATGATCGACCGATGCAACCCATTGTTGCCATTTCGCAATCTATTTCCCAAAGTCACGCAGTGAACCTACCCAACGCGATCACGGTCTCCCGCCTTTTCCTGACCGCCGGCTTCATCCTTTTCGTGGCATTTGAGAGCACCTGGGGTCATCTCACCGCCCTGATCCTTTTCATCGTCGCCGCCATCAGTGATTTTGTCGATGGCTGGCTAGCGAGGAAAATGAACATGGTTACACCGCTCGGCAAGCTGCTCGATCCGCTCGCCGACAAGATCCTTGTCTGCTCCGCCTTCGTTTTCCTGACCGCGGAGGGGCTATGCCCGGTCTGGGTCACGGCGCTGATCATCGGGCGCGAATTTCTCGTCACAGGCCTGCGCCAGATCGCTATCGAGGCAGGACAAGTGCTCGCCGCCGACAGGCTGGGGAAATGGAAAACCACTTTCCAACTCTCCTACATCATCGCTGGCATGATACGCCTGACGCTCGACTCGATGGAATCCGTCGGAGCGCTTTCCCCCTTGCACACCTTGACCACCCCGTGGGGCGAAGGAGCGTGGCTGTTGCCCATCAGCCTCGGCCTCGCGGTCGGGTTGACGGTGATCTCAGGATGGAACTACGTGTGGTCGTCCCGATATCTGCTGCGAGGTGCCTGAGGTTACTTGCCGAGCAGGTAAGCGAGCAGATCCTTGAGTTCGTCGGGGTTGAGGCGATTGATCATCCCGGCAGGCATCGGTGACACCTCGGCGAGCTTGCTCGACTTGATGTCGGAGCGTTTGACCTCCACCTTCTGCGAGTAGTCGAAGGGGTTGCTGGTGAGGATCATTACCTCATCTTTTTCCTCCAGGATCTTGCCAACTAGGGTCTTCCCGTCATTCATGGTGAACTCGTGGAAGCCATATTGGTCGGAGATGACCTTGTTCGGCTCAATGATCGATTCGGCGAGATCGCGTACGGTGAAACGCCCGGTAAGGTTGCTCAGATCCGGCCCTTGCGAGCCCCCCAATGCCCCGAAGCGGTGGCAGGCGGCGCAGAGCGAGGCGCGAAACATGTTTTCGCCCTTTTTCTTATCGCGCCCCTCAAGCCCCGTCTCCGCAAGCTTAACGACCTCATCCACCGTCCACGCACGGCCTGGGCCGGCGATGTTGGGGAGGTTCGCCATCAGGTTCTCGGCGGGCGCCCTCGCTTCGGCGGCGAACAGCCTTTTCTCCTCGTCGGTGCCGTTTTGGAAAACCTGCTCGCGGATCTTTATCATGAACTTGGCGAAGCTGTTACCGCCTTTGCTGCTCTCGACCCCGCGGAACCACTCGAACACGCGCTGCCGTTCACCCGCTTTCCACGGGCCTTTCACGACACGCAGGCAGTAGAGGTAGTGAATCTGGGCGGTGGGAGGATGATCCTCCATCATACGGCTGATGCTTCCGCCGTATCGTGCGTTGCGGGAAATCAGTTCCGCCCATGGTTCGGGTTCGGGCGCAGGTTCCTTGTCCATCAGATCCAGCGTGCGGGCGACGACAGCGGGTGCCTGCAAATAGCAAAGCATGCGAGCCAGTTCGTAGTTCAGGAAACGCTCACCCGAGGGGTAGGACGCATCGATCTTGGCGAGCACCTTGGCCTTCTCGGCTTCGTTCGGCTCACCGCTGCGGATGAACACAAGTCCCGCCGCGCGGAGCCAGTTGAGCTTCTGGTGAGTGGAAAGTTTCGCCCAGTCGAGGCGGTCGAGCGCGTCAAGGACGGGTGCGCGGTTCGCTTTGGCATCAAGGCGAGCAAGCGCCATGCTAACCATGAGCACGCGCCAGGGATCTTTTTCGGTTTGGAGTTTGGTGCCCCAAGGCACTGCCGGAAGACGTTCGAGCGCGGCCTTCGCCATGAAACGCAGCGTGCGATCCTCAGATCCAAGGGATTTCCAGATCACTTCGATATCCGCAGTTTTGGGGTCGATCGTGTATCCGGCCAGTTTGTCCCGCTCCGCGTTTTTCGGGAAATTTCCCGGTGACGGGGCAGTGGACTCTGCGCCGGTGTATGTCACACGCCACAGTGCGGAGACGGTGCGGCGTCCTCCGGTGGTGAAATACATGGTGCCGTCTTTGGCGATGATTCCATCCGTCAGCGGCAAGCCCGCTCCGGCCACGAACTCCTCCTTGGTAGCATCGAAAGAAGCGCCGTTTGGTGTGAGATGGACGGCGTTGATCGTCGCGAAAGTCCAGTCGAAGGCATAGATCGCGTGCTGGTATTTGGCGGGTGCCTTGAATCCGCGACCGGAAAGCAAACCGACCGGAGAGCCGGGTCCTATGTTCAGCTTGGGTTCCATGCTGTCTTCATAGTAGGACGGCCATTTGCCGGAGCCGTTGCGCCAGCCGCTTTCACCACCGGGAACGTCGTGCATGATGCGTGTCGGCCGATACCAAGGCAGCCCGAAATCCCACTCCATGTCAGCATCGTAGGAAAAAAGCTCACCGCTCTGGTGAAAGGCCATATCGAAGGTGTTCCGCTTACCCATCGAGACGAGCTGCAGAGACGTTCCATCGGGCTTGAATCGGGCAATCCATCCGCCCGGAGCAAAGACGTTCGCCGCGTGGCCGTTGCCATCCGGATTGCGGGGTAAGAGCTGATCCTCATCCCAGACCTTCGCAGGAAAGGAATCCGTGACTTCCGGAAGCTGGGTGAAGTTTCCGGCCACCGTATAGATCCATTGCTTGTCCGGAGAAAGCACAACGGAATGCACACCGTGCTCGCCGCCCGCCTTCACGGGTATGGCCAGCCTGGGGGCTTCCCAGCCGTCCGCCGTTTCCTTTACGATCCACACACCGGTCTCGACGGGATGCTCTTTGCTTTTCTCGTTTACGGCAACGTAAAGCGTCCCCTCATGCCAGAGCAGGCCGTGCGCGCCGCCCAAGGGAATGGTGAGAGCTTCCACTGTAGTCTCACCGCCGGCGAGAGGTGCGGGTGTCACGCGGTAAAGCTTTCCATATTGGTCGGCGGTGATCAACCTGCCCTTGCCATCCTCGGTGAGAGCCACCCACGAGCCCTCGTCCTTTTTCACATCGTAGATCTTCTCAAGCTTGAAGCCCGCCGCGACCTTGTATTTCGTGGTTTGATCGGTAACCTCCGCCATACACACCTGCCCCAGAAGCAGACACGGCAACATCCAGATCAGTTTTTTGCGCATCATTAGGGGCGAGATACTTCACGGAAAAACCCAATCTCTCAAATAATTTCGGATAAAATCACGCATACCATGAACCTCCCCTCACCGGATAAAATCTCCTCCCTGGAGCAGCGCATGGCGTCTCTCGGGATCGATCCCGGGGATTTGCTGGAAAAATTCGTCCGCGGCTCCGGCGCGGGCGGGCAGAAAATCAACAAGACCTCGAACTGCGTTTTCCTCAAGCACCTGCCCAGCGGCATTGCGGTCAAATGCCAACTGGAACGCTCCCGCGAGATGAACCGTTTCCTGGCCCGACGCGAACTCTGCGACCAGATGGACGGGATCATCAACGGGAAACTTTCTGCCAAGATCCAGGCCATCGAGAAACTCCGCCGCCAGAAACGGCAGAGATCGAGGCGCTCCAAGCAACGCTCCGTCGCCGACAAAAGGATGCTTTCCGAAAAAAAAGCCCTCCGTAAGCCGCCGGAAAACTGAAGACCATCTCTCCCGATGGACATGTTAGGAAAGAGTCGCATCCATTCGCAAAAAGCGGGCTACCGATCAGAATCGGCACGTCGCAGGAAGAGCGGAATCGACAAGCAGTCACTTGGCGCAGTATTTATACGCAAATCATACTTCAACGATGAAACCAAACCCCGCCGCCCATGCGATTTTACGATTCCCCAAGAAAACCGCACTTTTCGCCGGGGTCGTAACCTTGCTCGCATCCTGTGAGTCCGGGCAACCGATACCTGAAACACCGCCGGCGTCCCAACCGACTGCGGAACCCCAAAGCAAACCCGTAAAGATGCCTCCGACCAACCGTAAGCTAGGCAGCTGCGAGAGCATCGAGGTAGATGAAGTTTTCGAACTCCAGCAATCCGGGAAAGCGCTGATCTACGATGTGCGACTTCCTTATTTCTACTTGATCGACCACATACCCGGTTCGATCAACTGGCCACACACAGATTACGACGGCCAAGTGCAGAGCCGCGACATCGAGATCCAGAAGGCTCTGGCCGAGGGCAAGAAAGTGGTGGTCTATTGCTTCAACCTCGGATGCCCCGAGGCGAGGAACGTGGCCAAAAAGCTCGCCCGCCGGGACTATGCAATCCATATTTTCAGTGCGGGAATCGACAACTGGCGTGCCGCCGGACTGCCGCTGGAAACACCTGCGGCCGCCAAGCCGCCTCTGCCGCCTGAAGGCTGAGCGCCAGATTCAGGAGGATGAACGGATAAACATCGAAATCCAGCACCCCCACCGCGTTCAGTGCGATCCAATTGGCCGCCAACACCGGCCAGCCCACAAGGAAGGTCGGCGTCCCGAAGTAACGGGCGAAGGACTCAGTAGGTGATTTTCACCGGAGTGCCGACGTTCACCATATCGAAAAACGTCGGCACGAAATCTTTCGGCATGCGTATGCAACCGTGCGAAGCTGGCTCACCGGGCTGCGGGATTTTCCCCACGTGCATGCCGACACCATAGCTGGTCAGCCGCATCCAATAGGGCATCGGCGCGGGCTTGTAGACCTCGCCCGGCTCCAGACGGTCACCGGGAGAAGCATCGTCATCCGTCACCTCGCCGAACTCATTCTCGATCCAGCCGTATTTGTTCGAGTGCTTGTCCACGATCTTTTCCATGATCCGGTAGCTGCCGGGTCTCGTCGAGCGGCCTTCCTTCCCGGTGGCCACGTAGCTCCAGCCGATCTCGCGGTCACCGCGCCTGATCGTCGCGAGTTGCTCGCTGAGGTCGATGGAAACGGAAACCGCGCCCGTCCCGCTGGCTTCATGCCATTGGTACATGATCCGCTCCGCCTTAGCCGGCGGCTTGGGCGGCGTCGGAGCACAGGAATTGAGCATGACAGCGCAACCTGCGATCATCACGGGGAGAAGTAGCTTGGTAAATCTATCGATCACGACGGAGTGTTTCTGACTCTCTGCCCTTTCTGTAAAGCAGTTTTCACTCCCTAATCGACTAACATCGGCATATTGCGTGAAAAAAAACTCTCGTTTCCTCCACAACCCTGAAACATTTCCGCCACCAATCCCGTTTCCCCTGCCATGCCTTCGCTCAGATATCCCCTTCTCCTTAGCCTCGCGCTCCTGACTCCGCCACTGCACGCACAGGATGGTGCGCAGCTTTACACTCTCTACTGCTCCGCTTGTCACGCGCCCGACGGCAAAGGTGCCACCGGCGGCACGTTCCCACCGCTGGCCGGCAGCGAGTGGCTGCACGGCAATCCGAAGCGCTCAGTCGCGATCGTCCTCAAGGGGCTTCATGGGCCGGTGAATGTAGCGGGAAAATCCTACAATCTGGAAATGCCGCCACAGGGCTCCGTTCTCGGGGACGACCAGATCGTCGCAATCCTCAACTACGTCCACACCGCCTGGGGCAACAAAGGCGAGGAAGTGAAGCGCGATCTCGTTCGCGTCACCCGCTCCGAGTTCGAGTCGCGCACGGCTCCATGGACCGCAGAGGAACTTCTCAAAATCCTTCCCCTAGAAAATAAACCAAACGCCCTAGCGAATCTCACCTCTCGCATTTACAAGGGGCAATGGGTGCAGACTCCCGACTTCAGCAAGATCGAGGCTGAGAACGTCGAGGAAGAGCATCACGGCATAATCGACGTATCGATTGCAGCGTTGAATGAGGACTTCGGCATCGTCTGGGAAGGCGATTTCATAGCTCCCGTCGATGGGGAATACACTTTCCAACTCGATGCGGATGATGGCGCCCGGCTCATCTTCCACGGACAACCCGTCGCCGAGGTGAAGGGGCTGGGTCCAATGGGCAGCAATAATCGCAAGTCGGAAGGCAAGGTCACACTGAAAGCCGGAGCGAACCCGATCCGGATCGAATATTTCCAAGGAAAAGGCAATCAAGGTATCTCCCTTGGATGGAAGATCGACGGTGCGAAGCAGTGGCAGTGGCTTTCCCCTAAGGCTCCCTCGAATTCGCCGGACACCCCACCCATTCCGCTCACGCCGAGGGACGGCCGGACGGTGACCTACCGGAATTTCATCGAAGGCACCACGCCACGAGCCATCGGCTTCGGTTTCCCCGGCGATGTCAACATGGCGTATTCCGCAGACAACCTCGCACCGGAACTCATCTGGGAAGGTGGCTTCATCGATGCCGGCCGTCATTGGACGAACCGCGGCCAAGGCTCCCAGCCACCGCTGGCTGAGAATGTCGTCGCCCTCACCAAGCAACGCTTCCTCCCGCCTACCGCGCGCTTCAAAGGGTATTCACTCGATCCCAAGGGCAACCCCACGTTCCATGTCAAAATGGAAGGCCAGCTTCTCAGCGACGCATGGGTGCCGGGCGAAAACGGCACCCTGATCCGCACCCTCAGCCTCACCGGTGGCTCGTCCGTTTTGGAAATCCCCCTCGGCGATAACCCGGAAGTCACTCCCGCCAAATCGATCAGCCTAGCTCCAGGAAAACCCGCCACGGTTACCTACAAGCTGAAATGACACGCCAATACTCAATCCCCAATTTCCAATATCCAATTTTCCATGCGCCCACTCCTTTTCCTCGCCGCACTCACCGCCACCTCGTTTTCCCAAACGCAGAAACAGTCCGATTTCTACACCATCGATTCCATACCCCTCCCTCCCGGTGAGGTCATGGAAATCGGCTCCATCGCCCTGATGCCGGGTGACAAGGTCGCCGTCACCACCCGCCGCGGCGATCTTTGGATCTGCGAGGGAGCTTATGGCGACGACCTCACGAAGGTGAAATGGACGCGCTTCACCCAAGGCCTCCACGAGCCGCTGGGCATGTATTGGAAAGACGGATCGCTCTACCTCACCCAGCGCCCGGAGCTCAGCCGCATCCAGGATACCGATGGTGATGGCCTCGCGGATGTCTTCGAAACGATCAACTCCGATTGGGGCATCACCGGGGATTACCACGAATATGCCTTTGGCTCCTCTCCGGACAAAAATGGCGATGTCTGGATCACCCTCTGTCTCACCGGCTCGTTCAATGCGAACGCCGACTGGCGCGGCTGGACACTTCGTGTCACGCCCGATGGCAAAATGATCCCCACATGCTCCGGCATCCGCTCCCCCGGAGGCATCGGATTCAACCCGGAGGGCGATGTTTTCTACACCGACAACCAAGGCACATGGAACGGCTCGTCCTCCCTGAAATGGCTCAAACCCGGATCTTTCCAAGGCAACCCGGTGGGCAACAAATCCCACACGCTCGCAGGCCTTCCCGCCCCTCCCGAACCCACCGGACCATCCCGAATCCTCACCGAGCGCCTGAAAACGCCGGAATTCATCCCTCCCGCCGTGATCCTGCCACACGGCAAAATCGGCCAATCCCCCACCGCCATCGAGCCCGACCTCACCGGCGGGAAATTCGGCCTTGGAGCCGGGCAGGTTTATGTCGGCGAGCAGACACACTCGCAGGTGCAGCGCGTCTTCTTGGAAAAGGTCAACGGCTTCTATCAGGGCGCCGTGTTCCATTTCCTCGAAGGTTTCCAGTGCGGCATCATCCCCGCCAAACTCGACGCTCGCGGCGTCCTCTTCGTCGGCGGCTCGAACCGCGGTTGGGCTTCCCGGGGCAATCAACCCTTCAGTTTCGACCGCGTCAAATGGAACGGCAAGACGCCCTTCGAAATGGTCACCATGAGCGCGAAGCCCGACGGTTTCAACCTCACCTTCACCGAACCGGTTGACGCGAAATCCGCCTCCGACCCCGCTTCCTATTCCATGGAGGCGTGGACTTATATCTACCACAAAGACTACGGCTCACCCGAAGTGGATCAGGCGACTCCTATCGTCAAATCCGCCACCGTCGCCCCCGACGGCAAATCCGTGCGGCTTGTCATCGAAGGTCTCGTCCGCGGCCACGTCCACCACCTCAAGGCTCCCGGTGTAAAATCCGCCTCCGGCCTCACCCTCTGGCACCCCGAGGCATTCTACACCCTCAACGAGATCCCGCAGTGATCAGCGCCTATCCACGGTTCTTCCGTACGATCCCTCGGCTTAGATGATCCGAAAGCGCGTGAGATCGCGGGCGAGCATTTCACAGCGGCGGGCTGTTGGCGCATTACGATCACACGGGGAAATTCGTTCTCGATCAGGTCGCGTGGTTCCGCAGGCACGGGCTGGAGAACGCCTTCGCAATGACCGGGGGAATCGATGCCTGGAGCCGGGAGGTGGATGCTAAGGTGATGCGGTATCGCGTGGAGGTGTAGAACACGGGGAAGCCTAGCCGTCGTTTCCAATGGATTCTGTGGGGCAGCATCTAAGTGCTTCTTCGGCGAGTGCAATTTCAGCTTGGCTTGCTGGCTGGCGATACACGTAGGTCGAGCCATCTTCATCGTCGCGCACAAAAAACGCAGGAGCCATATCTCGACACTGGTCGCAGTCGATGCAGGTCATATCATTGTAGTATTTGCCGGATACGTTGATTGGATGCTTATCTGTTTTGTCAGCCATGAGTGTGAGCTTGGGTCAAAATTCTTATTGTGATAAATTCATTTTAAATCATTATTAATGCATATTACGCATGAGTGAATTTGCCGATCTTGACCTCTACAAACTAGATTTACTGCGCCTTGTGGCGGAGTGCAGGAGTTTCACTGCCGCTGCCGAGCGTGCAGGCATTTCTCAAAGTGCGCTGAGTCGGCAGATTCAGGCGATCGAATCGCAGCTCGGCGTCGGTGTTTTGATACGGACAACGCGCAGTGTGAAGATCACTGAGGCAGGGGCTATCCTACTGAGGGAGACGGAAGCGATCCCCAACTTACTTTCGGGGGCCATACGGAGAGTCCGAGAGGAATGCGGGGATGCGAGGAAGCGGATTTCGGTGGGTCTCTCCACGGAACTATCGTTGGCGCATACGCCTGGAATTTTTCACTCGTCTGTTCACTCCCATTCCGAGGCCAAAATCGAGGTTTCGCAGGGTGACGACAGCTCCCTTTTTGAGCGGGTACGGGCGAACGGCTTGGATCTCGCTATCGTTTGCGTGGATGGGCAGCGGTTGGATCATGTGGAGGTAATGCACACAATGGAAGACCGCCTTGTGATCATCGCACCGCTTGGTGGAAATCCGCCGGGCGAAGGCACTTCCAGATCCGATCTGAAAACATGGGCGGCTGGACAACACTGGATCATCCCGCCCGAATCCTCAACCACTAGGGGATTGATTGACGGTTGGGTGGCGAAATTCGGCTGGAAAATCAGTCCGGGAATGGTGCTGGAGAATTTCGACCTAATGATCCAGTTCGTCGCACTCGGGATGGGTGCTGCCTTTGTTCCGAGGAGAGCGTTGAGCGTATTTCCCAGGAAGCACCTGATCGAAAGGGTGGATGTTCCCGGTAAACTTTCCAGAAATCTGGCGGCGATCAGGCCTCGTTTCTCTACGACTCCAGATCATGTGAAGGAATTCTTGGAAGGTATTCTTTTCTCCTGAATTTCCCGGATCGCGAATGAAAAATTGGCATGGCGACCGAAGATCGCCGCCACGTTACGCGGGCGGGAAGGGCTGCTCGGAGATGATCCAGTCCTCGTTCTTTTCGGTAAACGTTTTCATCGCCCACTCGCCGGGAAAAAGGGCGGTGAGCCAGCCATTCGGATCGCGAGCGAGCACGGTGCCCATGGATAAGGCGGGGCGGGCTTCGGGTGCCAGCGGATCGCCTTCCTTCGGTTTCAGCCAGCGCGCAATCGACCAGTCGGCGGATTCGATGCGGGTCTCGGCGGCGTATTCGCCTTCGAGGCGGTGCTGGAGCACCTCGAACTGGAGCGGCCCGACCGCACCGAGAAGGATGCTGGACGAGGACGCGGGCGCGTCTAACAAGGTGAACTCGGAAGCCACGCCCTCTTTCAGAAGCTGCTCAAGGCCGCTCTGGAAGCGCTTGTATTTCGCAGTGGATTTGTTGGTAAGGTAGGCAAAGCACTCCGGCGGGAAACGCGGGATCTCGTCGAATTTCACTTCGGCGACGGAGGCCAACGTATCGCCGATCAGCAGGTCGTAATTTCCGACAAGGCCGACCACATCACCGGCGAAGGCATCATCCACGGTTTCGCGCTCGCGGGCGAAAAGTCGCTGCGAGTTGGCGAGGCGGATGGTCGCGCCCGTGCGGGTGTTGATGACATCCATGTCGCGCTCGAAGCGTCCCGACACGATGCGGATGAAAGCGATGCGATCCCGGTGCTTCGGGTTCATGTTCGCCTGGATCTTGAAAACGAAGGCTGAGAATCCCTCCGCCGCAGGCTGGATGGTTTCGCCGGCGCTTTGGCGGGGCAGCGGAGGCGGGGAAAGCTCAAGGAAGCGGTCGAGCAGAAGCTGGACGCCGAAGTTGTTCGCGGCGGAGCCAAAGAACACCGGCGTGAGTCTTCCGGCGAGAACCTCGTTCACATCGAAGTCCGCGCCCGCTCCTTCTAACAATTCCAGCTCCTCGCAGACCTGCTTGTAGGTAACCTCGTCCACCGCGCTTTTCACGCCCTCATCCTCAATACCCGAGACATTCACCGGTGCGCGGAATGCGCCGTGCGCCGTGCGATCGAAGAGATGCACTTTGTTATGCTCCCTGTCGTAAACGCCCTTGAAGCGCGGGCCGTCGCCGAGCGGCCAGTTGACAGGAAACGCATGGATGCCGAGCACGGATTCCAGCTCGTCGAGGAGATCGAGCGTCGGCCGCGCGGGGCGGTCGAGCTTGTTCATGAAGGTGAAAATCGGAACGCCCCGGCGGCGGCATACCTCGAAGAGTTTCCGCGTCTGAGACTCGATGCCCTTGCCTGCATCCACCACCATCACGGCGGCATCCACGGCGGTGAGCACGCGGTAGGTATCCTCGGAGAAATCCTTGTGCCCCGGCGTGTCGAGGATGTTGACGACGCAGTCCTTGTATTCGAACTGCAGGACGGTGGAGGAAACGGAAATGCCGCGCTGCTTTTCCATTTCCATCCAGTCGGAGGTGGTGGCGCGCTGGTTTTTCTTCGCGGTGACCGAACCGGCGAGCTGGAGCGCGCCGCCGTAGAGCAGGAATTTTTCCGTCAGGGTCGTTTTCCCTGCATCGGGGTGGGAGATGATGGCGAAGGAGCGTCGGCGCAAAACCTCCTTCTGGAGGGCGGGCGAAGGGGTGGTATAGGCGGAAAGGGACATCGGACGGGCACGCGGGATAATCCCTCGCGAACGAAAGGTCAATGACCGCCGGAAGTCCGGGGAGAAAGTCGTCAGCGGGTGTCAGGTAGCGATCCGTGACACCCGCCGACTTTCTGTTTGGGGGGAACAGCGAGGTTCACGGCTGCAAGCCTTCGCATGAATATACATTAGCACGATGTTCAGCCCCCGATATTACGTGATCACGTATCCCGATATCGCCGCGTTTTTGGCTTCCCGTTTCGTGATGATTCATTCAGTTTACGCACCATGAGCGATAAATTGATGCGCCCGGAACTTCCTGCAGTTGGAATCGTTGCAGAACTTGAGTCACAGGATCGGGCTTTGCTCGGTGACTACGGCGAATTCCTTCCTGCCCAACCCGGACAAACCCTTATCAAGGCGGGGGATGCCCAAGAGCACCTCTATCTGGTCATTTCCGGCCTACTGCACGTGACCATCATGGTGGAGGGCAGAACGAAACTTGTTGCCCGTGTGGAGGCAGGCGAAACTTTGGGCGAGGTAAACGTTTTCGATCCCGCGAAAGCCAGCGCCACCGTGGTCGCGCAGGATTTCACCCAAGTCTGGCGTGCAAACCGAGCTGACATCGATCTCTTCGTCAAAGCCTACCCGGAGGCCGGTTCCATACTTCTGGCAGGCATCATCGGCGTCATGTGCCGCCGCATCCGGAACATGAACGACAAGCTCGCCGATGTCCAGAGCATGGAAAATCTGGCGAAGTTCTGGTGATCCCAAAAAAATCCCCAGAGCAAATGATTTCCGAATTCGCAGCAACACAAATCGAAGTAGGCGGAATCGCGGGCGGAATGATCCTGTTTTTCGCCATGGCCATCGGACACGCGCTGGGGGACTACCCGTTGCAGGGATCCTTTCTCGCCAGCGGTAAGAACCGCCACATCGATTCGAGCACATTCTTCGGCGGCAGTGAGGTCTCACCCATCCTTTGGGTACACTCGCTCACCGCTCACTCGCTCATTCAGGCGGGCATGGTGTGGATCGTGACCGGTTCCGCCGCGCTGGCACTTGCCGAGTTCGTCGTTCACTGGATCATCGACTTCGTGCGTTGCGAAAAATGGATCGGCTTCAGCATGGATCAGGCGCTGCATTTTTCCTGCAAGATGATCTATGCGATGATCCTTGTCTCCGGTGTCGACATGCCTTTCTAGGCGCATACCGCAAATCACCTCCCCGCATTCCAGATCACTTCGATGCCATCGGGAACGGGGAAACCGGGGCCGAGGACAAAAAGGGCGGTCGCCCATGCGTCGGCGGTGGCGCAATCCTTCGCGAAAACGCTGACGGAAGACGGTGGGCGGATGACGGGCTTGCGGGTCTTTGGATCGATGATATGGCTGGCAAGTCCTCCGGCGGCGGGTCTGAACTGGCGGTAGTTCCCGCTGGTCGCGAGAGCCCGGTTTTTCAGCGGTAGAGTTAACGCCGTTTCTTGTAGGGCCGGATCGGGTTTCTCGATCGCCACCTCCCATTCTCCGTCGCCGGCCAGAATTTCCCCTCCCAGTTCGAAGACAAAATCGGAAGCCCCCATTTCCCTCAACCTTTCCCCCACCCGATCCACCGCGAAGCCTTTGCCGATCGCGGAAAGGTCCATGCCATTCCCTCCCGGCCCGAACCCTGCTTCTCCTGTTTCCTTGAGCATACGGTGATCAAAGGCTCCGCCGCTTGCTTCGCGCATTTCTTCCGCGAGATCAATGACGCGTTGTAATTCCGGTGTAGCGGGCTCGCCGCGATTGAAACGGGAAAGGTCTGAGTCCGGTTTCCATTGGCTGAGAATGTCCTCCCAGTTTTTGAGAGTGTCCGTGACAGCCTCTTCCATGCCAGGGGAGGACGCACCGCGCCATGCGAGTTTCCAAGTGGTGCCCATGGATTCGCCGGTGAGAATCTTCGCATCGTTCTCCGGTTTGCAGGAAACGATGAGGAAAGTGAGGAGCAGGAAAAGAGCCTTCATAACAAGACGCGCAAAAGGGCGGTGGCGATGAGAACGGCAGCCACCGTGTCGCGGCGTGTCCATGCCGTCGGGGAGGCTGTTAGAAATTTCAGCAAGGCACCCGTCGGACAGCCGTAATGGCAGTAGGCCTGAGGCAGGAAAAACGCTGCGACGAGGCCGAAGGTCAGGATCGCAGCGGGAACGAAGGCGACGAAGCCGCTGCTCCAGGTCTCGAACGGCTCGAAGTAGGCGAAGGGAATCCCGCTCGAAAGAAAGGCGAGCAACCAGATCGCGAGCAGCGTGAGCCATGGCAAACGCGTCAGCGCGGCATGGAGCTTGGGCGGCAGATGAAAGCGTTTCCGCACCATACGCCCGGCGAGCGTTTGCGCCGCACCATGCGGGCAGATCCGGTTGCAATAGACGTTCTTTCCCGTGAACGCGGGGATCACCAGCGCGGCGGCTGTAAGTGCGAGCAAGGGCAGGATGCCGCGGATTCCGAACCCGTTCATCCCCCACCCCACCAACTGATCCTGGCTCACCATCCAGCCCAGCGTGAGACCCGCCAAGACCGAGATCGCGGCGTAAGCCAAGCGCACCAATGAGCGGTTGCCGATCCTGTGGACACCTACAAAAACACCCAGCACGATCCACGCGAAAGCGAGCGAAGCCTTCCACGGGAAAGCCCTCCCATCCTCCACCGCCCTGTTGCGGCTGAGCATTTCCCGCACGCTTTCCACGACCGCATGATTCGTAAAACTCGCGCCGCTGGTGAAAAGCGATGGTGAATCCCATGTATCCTCAGCCAAAACCTCCGCGACGCTCTTCCCCGCGAAGCCATCCGCGTATTTTACCTCTTCGCGCACGTCGCTGACATAGGGTTCGTTGTCGCGACTGCCGAGGAAACCGATACCAAGAATCCTCTCGCCGTCTGGAGCGAGGAAGACGATCACATCCGAGGTGCCGTTGTAACCCCTCGCGGAAATCCCCATCCGGCTGCTGCGCAGAACCGTGCCGATGAACTCATCCTTTCTCAAAATCCGATAGATTCCCTTGGAGTCGCTTTCCGAAATCCCATCCGCATCCGGAAACGCCTTCGCGACATCCGCCAAGGTGAGCGCATCGGGAAACCATTCGTCCATGCCCTCCGCGCCGAAGCGGGCGGCGACACCCCGCGCCATCGCCTCGCTGGTGAGCGTCGCTCCGGAGACGACGAGCGGCGTGCCCGGTGCCCCCAGCGCGGCCTCGGCCTTGCCATCCCACTGCCGCCAGAACGGCTGGTCGACACGCACTTTCTCCACATGGCCGTCGGTGTCCGCGCTGGAGAGCAAACGGACACCTTTCACCTTGCGATCATCGCCGAGAACCACCAGCAGCTCCGAGGGACCGGAGTAGCCTTGGATGTTCGCTGCTTGGGGCCGGGTGGAGGTTGCCCATCCGACCGTTTCTCCGGCCGCGTCGAGCAGAGGGAAAAAACCATCGGAAGGATCACCCGCCGAAGCCGCTGAGGGTATCAGCTCTTTCGAAAGCTCAATTACGAGCGCCGGATCGAGAGTGACTTCGTCGCGGGGAATAGCGCGCAGGCAAGCGAGCGCGGCGAGGATCACGCCGAGGCGGTAGGAGCCGAGCGCCCACCGCTTCAGGCGGCGTTTCCAATCAGTTCGCGGGCTTGACGCTTTCGGTTTTGCCATCGAGGGATTGTTTCAAGGCATCGAGGTTTTCAAAGCGCTTGTCACCGGGAAGTCTCCACAGGATTTTCGCCTCGTCGAGGTGCTTCGCGTAAACATCCCTGGGCATACAATCGCGCATCGTGGCCAGAGCGGCGGCGCGGCCGACGGTCACTCCCATCATGCCGATCGTTTTCATCACCCGGACGGTGCCGAGAGCCTCGCGATCCACGCTGATGTTGCGCCCTGCGATGAAGAGGTTGGGGATGTTGCGCGAGTAGAGCGCGCGGTAGGAAACCGGGTAGCCGATCTTTTTATCAACACCCTTCCCGTGCTCGGCACGGGAGATGAAGGGCTTACCGGGGATCGTATCCTTATATTTTTCGACCGGATAATGGAGGTCGATCGACCAGGTGGACCTGAACGTCGCATCATCGTATTGCTTGTTTTCGCGGACATCTGCGCCGCTCACGGTCACATCGCCGACGATCTGCAAGGTCTCGCGCGGGCCGCCGATGTAGGCCAGCCATGTCAGCTCGGCGTTGGCGTGGCCTTTCGGATCGCGCTCCTTGTAGGCTCCGTGATTCTTGATCGAGTTCCAAGCGCTGTAGGAGGCGAGCAGGTTGAGGTCGCGGGTTTCCTCGAGATCCTTGATCGGGTCGCTGTCGAACCCGCTTTCCCAGAACCATTCCGCATGGCCGAAGCCGTTGCGGATTTTCGGATAGGGAAAACCCTCCGCGCTGAACTTGTACATCCACGGTTGCTCGGTGAAAGAGACCTGCTTGTCCCGGTTTTCCCAGATCCACATGTTGCTCAAGCCCATGCGGCCTTTTTCGGCGGACGTCGTTTCAGCGCCCGACCACATGCCGAGGAAGCCATGGCCGGTGCAATCCGCGAAGAACCTGCCCTTCACGCGGATCAGCTTTCCGGCCTCGATGTCAACCATACGCACCGCATCGATTTTCCCATCCTTCATGGTCAACCCGTAGGCGTGATGTCCTAGGAAGAGCGTGATGTTTTTCTCCGCCCGCACGACCTTCTCCTTTTTGTCATCCACGAACTCCTCGGCGGGAGCGGGTGAGGCCGTGGCCTTGTCCTCGAACTCGCGGATGATCTGGTCGAGAGGATACTCGCTGGGCGGATAATCACCCTTCGCCCACACCCGGATCTCGGAGGAACCGTTGCCACCCAAAATCTTGCGATTCTGGATCAGCGCCACCTTTGCGCCCATACGCGCCGCGGAAATCGCCGCTCCGAGGCCGCCGTAGCCGCCGCCCACCACGACGAGATCGAACTCACCCCCGTCCACCTGCGTGGCCGGCACACCCGGAATCCCCCAAGCGGTGCGCTCCTCGAAAGTGGCGTCCGGCGGCGGCGTGAAATCCGGCCGGGTGCTAAAAAGGATCGCGTCCGCGCGTCCGTCGAAGCCTGTCAGATCTTTCAGCGCAAGGGCCATCTCACCGGCCTTCAGCACAACATTCCCGGCGAGCTGCCATGACCAGAAGGCCTCGCCGCCACCGAGTTCGTTCGCCAGCGGCTCGCCGTTGACCATCACCTTGAACAGCCCCGCGCTTGCCTTGCCGTCGAGGCGCTTCGTCCAGTCGATCGTCCGCACCCACACTCGGTAATCGCCGTCTTCCGGAACCTTTGCCTTGGTGCTGGCATCGGCAACTGGTTTTCCGATGCCATGCGCGATCAGGTAGGGCGAACCCATCGACTCGATGAATTGCGTATCAATACCCCATCCACCCTTCTCGGCGAATTGCTCCGCCTCGACGAGGAATGTGGCGGCATGGATATGGGTGGCTACAAAAAGACCGAAGAGAGCTGCTGGGATTTTCATGGGGTTTGGATAAAGCTTCGCCCCCTAAACGCAGGCAAAAACGCGCACTTTTCAAGACTCATCGGATTTTTTCCTCTGACGCGCCTCACGGAAAAAACTCTGCAACAGCGCCAACGACTCCTCGCCGAGCACCCCGGCGGTGACCTCGCAGCGGTGGTTCAGCGGCGGATTCGATTCCAAAAGGTTAATCCAGCCGCCCGCCGCGCCCGCCTTCGGATCGGAACAGCCGAAGACCACCCGCGTCGGTCGGCAATGCACGATCGCGCCCGCGCACATCGGGCAGGGCTCCTTCGTGACGTAGAGCGTGCAGTTCTCCAGTCGCCAATCGCCCAGCGCCTGCTGCGCGGCGGTCAGCGCGAGCATTTCCGCATGCGCGGTCGCGTCCTTGAGCGTCTCCACCTGATTCCAAGCACGGCCAATGATTTTTCCCTCATGCACCACCACCGCACCCACCGGCACCTCGGAGGCGGCATAGGCCTTCAATGCCTCTCGCATCGCCTGCCCCATGAAATGGGCGTCGCTGTGGAGGTCGATGATGGGATCTTCGTTCATGCGTATCGCCAGGTTCTAAAGGAGAATCCCAGCCACAGCAACCCCCATCAAGACACGATCCGCGCAGATGCCTTCACCTGACAGATGAACGGATGCTTCATCCACCGCGGGGAGAAAAGCCATAAATCAAAAGGGTCATCTGATCAACGTTGCCACATACAAGAGCATAATTACAGCCTCATCGAAAACTGCCGCAGGTGTTACGGACCCATCTGACTTCCTGCTGGCCTGCGTCTCCACTCCCCCATGCTACACCCGGAGCGTCACCGCTCCCCGCGTAGGGTTCGTGTCCAAAGTCAATGGCTAGTTGTTCTTTGTAAGACTCTTTCATTCTCTATCCCAAGCCGGTTTATCCCGGCGCTTTCACAGACCCCAATAACTGACCCCAATAAATAAGCTTCGAAGTCTGTATCATCCGACTGGCGGGTACAAAAAAACCCGGACGGCACGAAGCCTTCCGGGTTTCTGAAAAACAAGATGATCCAAGGATCAGTTCCGACGGCGGCGAAGGAGCATCAGGGCACCCAGACCACCGAGGAGAGCGGCGGATGGCTCGGGGACGACGCTGAGGCTATTGAAAAACAGGTTGTCTTGAGCCGCTCCGCCACCTGTCGTTTGGGAATTGTAGAATTTAAAATTCTCCGGGACTCCAGTGTAAGTGCCGGAATCTAGATCGCTTACACCACCACTACGAGTGATCGACCAAGTTCCGCCAGTGCCAGTGGTTTGTGTGAACGACAGAGCGAAAGCGCTGTTTGCACTGTATGTGTTTCCAATCGTGCCGTTACCAGTTGTGGCGTTGTTGACCACATAGGTATCGCCGCCGATGTTGAAGTTAAAGATGACGGCATTCGACGAGTTGCGCAGATCAAAGCCCTTGTTGCCGTTCCTGAAATTGACGGCGAGATTCAAAGAGAAGGTTTGTCCGACACTCAAGGTGTTTCCGTTAAAATTCCTGAACGCATCCGAAGTTTGCCCGGTATGAGCGAACATTCCGAAGGACTCTCCGACAGTATTGATGTTGGCTCCAGGAGACCCTAGTGAGGTTGAATCTCCAATGAACCGTCCCGAACTAGCGCCACCATTGGTCAAAGTCCAAGCTCCGAAAGTTCCGGCGGTGCCACCATCGTCTCCGGTAGTCCAGAAGGCCGGGCCGTCGTAAGCGGCGTCGCTGGCAAAGTCGGAGCCTAAAATCACCGCTCCAAAAGAGGAAGAAGTGGTGAGCGCGAATGTGGCGAATAAGTATCTCAATTTCATGGGTCTAGCTGGTTTGTTTGGTTTTAATCAATTTTTTCGGCTGGTAGGAAACGACAACCAAAAAAATACGGGGCGTCAATATGAATTTTTATAATCTAATCTGACGTTCCGCATGAATTCGGGGTATCGGGTTCCTGCGATTCAGAAGAGAAATGTAGGGCACCCGCGTGGTGGTTTAGAAAAAAATTCGGAATTTTTCGTGATCAAGGAGCTGGACGGCCGATTTCAAGGATCAACGTCGAGCACGGAGCGAGATCCGGGAGGACGAGGCCTTCGTTTTCAAGGGATTCCCGGGAAGTCTTGCCGGTCCATTCGGAATCCAGCCGTTCTGAGAAATTCCAGGTTTCTTCGTCGCTGCGGCCTAGGAAAGCCCGGGCGGCCTCCGGGATGCGAATCTTCACGCCCGCCAGAGTTTCAGAACCGTTGAAATTCGCGACCACCAGAAATGCCTGGCGCGTTTTCGCATCGTGGCGGAGGAAGGCGTAGAGCCAGTGGCCGGAAGCGGACTCGTCCCCCACCCTGCCGAAGGCCGGGTTTTCGTTGTTGGCGTGGTTGAGGCCGTAGAACTCCCCTTTCGTGAACGCCTTGGCCTGGGTGGTGCGGATCAGTTTCCCATACCATGCCCGCAGCGCCTTCTGCTCGGCGCTGAGCTTCCCGCCATCGAATTTCCCGTCGTTCACCCATTTCGTGAATACCGGCATCGACCAGTAGTCGAAGATCGAGGTGCGGGCATCCTCCCCGCCGAAGCCTTCCGCGCCCTCCGCGGGTTCGCCGACCTCCTGCCCGTTGTAGAGCATGACCGGCCCGCGGCCCATGGCGAATAGGACGGCGGAAACCGGCTTACCGACCTGCATGCCATGACCGCCCCACTCACGCGGGTTCGCGAGGCGGACTTCGTCGTGGTTCTCGGAGTAGCGGAGGGACTTGTGGAAACGCTCGCCGGTGAAGGTGAGCGGGTCGAGGTCGTTGGCCCATTTGTCCGCCTTAAAAAGCCCAGCCAGGAGGTCGTAGCTGGGATCGTCGTAAACCGCGTCGAAGCCCGCTGCGAGGAGCGCGTCGAGGACATGGCCTTCGGTGAGTTTCGCAGGGTCGTCGTCGTAGGCCTCGGCGCAGAAGAACACCCCGGCGTCGCGGGCGCGGCAGCGTTTCAGCGCCCAGCGCCAGAACTCCATGGGCACCATGTGCGCCATGTCCACCCGGAAACCGTCCACGCCCATTGCCTGCCAGTGGGCGAGCACCTCGTCCATGATGCGCCAGGTTTTCGGGACATCGGCGGGCGCCGCGTCCGCGCCGGGCAGGTGCGAGGTGTCGCGGCCGGTGGTGAAATCATGGCCGTAGTTGAGCTTCACCGTCTCATACCAGTCGCCGAGTTCGGGTTTCCACGAGACCACGTTGTTTCCCGTCACCCGCCCGTGGCGTTTCTCCGGCTCGAACGCGCCATCGCAGCCGGGCATGCCGGCCGTGGGCAGGACGAGCGGCGGGCCATCACCCGGATGGGATTTCTGCAGGTAGAAGAAGGAATTGTCGCGTTCGAAGAACTCGTGGCGCGTGTCGCCCTTGCCGAATGTGAGATCATCGCGCACGTCGGAGTCGTAGGAGCGGGCGACGTGGTTGGGGACAAAATCGATGAGAACCTTGAGTCCCTGCGCCTCGCAGCGCCCGAGCAGAGCCTTGAACTCGTCCATGCGCTTGGCTGGCTCCAACGCGTAGTCCGCGCTGACATCGAAGTAATCGCGGATCGCATACGGGCTGCCCGCGACGCCTTTCAGGATGTCCGGATCATCCGCCGGGATGCGCGGCCATTTGGTGCCGCTCGCCTGCTCAAGCACGCCGGTGAGCCAGATGTGGGTGAATCCCATTTCCTTGAGCGAGCCGAGCGCGGCCGGGTTGATGTCGGCGAATTTCCCGCAGCCGTTCTCCTCCAGGGTGCCGTTCGATTTACGGGTCTCGTTGGTATTGCCGAAGGTGCGGACGAGGAGTTGGTAGATCACCGGGCGCGGTGTCTCCCCGGCATGGATGCCGGACGACAGCGCCCATCCGGTAAAAAGGCAGAATAGGATCCTCATGATTCGGAAGGAGTTCCGGTTTCCGAGTCGTCGCCCACGATCAGTGTCGCGGCGGAGGCGATGGCCATCGAGATGCCGCCCGCGAGCACCGCCTTCATCGCGTCGCCGCCGAGCATCGAGTCCACGAGCTTGCCGAGGGCGACGGCGGCGAGGATCTGGGGCAGGACGATGAAGAAATTGAAAACCCCCATGTAGAAGCCCATTTTGCTGCCGGGGATCACGTTGGCGAGCATCGCGTAGGGCATCGAGAGAATGGAGGCCCACGCCACGCCAACACCGGTCATCGAGAGCAGCAGAAGCGCCGGTTGTTTCACCACGTAGGCCGAGGCCAGCCCGATGGCTCCGATCGCGAGGCAGATGTGATGGATGCGCTTTGCGGGAAGGAAACGGGTCAATGCCAGCAGCACGAAGGAAAATCCGAACGCGACCAGGTTGTAGGCGGAGAAACAAACGCCGCCCCACGCCGTGCCTTCTTGGTAACGGCGCGCGGACGCTAGGGTTTTCTGTAAACCAGCCGCCGCATCGGCGATACCCGGCGCTTCCGGGCCGTCCACCTGATGGGTGGCGAGCGCCAGTGCGAAACTTTGCACCATAGGGCTTTCCGCCTCCTTTTCCGTGGCCTTGTTTTCCGATCCAATCGAGCCACGGATCAAGCTCTCCAATATCGCCGCATCGATCCGCTCGCCCGGATCCGGATCCGCCGGGCTGAGGCCGAACATCTGGAGCATGCCGCCATACCATGGCTTCGGCGCGCGGGCGGCCTGCGCCTCGCCCGCAAGCTCCGACTTCTTCGCTTCGTAGGCTTTCGCAAGGGCAGCCGCCGGAGCCAGCCAGCGGGGCTCCTTCTCGAACTGAACGCGCAAAGCCTCGCCGTGGATGCCGAGCGGCTCGCCGCCGAAAACTTTTTTCCCGACAGCGGGCACGAAATAGATCCACATGCTGAACAGCGCCAGCCAAGTGAAGAACTGCACCACCGAGAGCTGCTTCATCGCGGTGGGCATGGAACCGATGCCTTGGAAAATTTCGCGGAACGCGTGACCCACCCCCGAGTGCTCGCGCTTCATCCGCTCGAACTCCTCCATGTCCTCCGGCGGGTATTCGCGGGTGCTAAAAATGGTCACCAGCACCGCCGCGAAAAACACGCCCGCGCCGATGTAGAAAGCCAGTTTCACCGCAGGCGGGATCGGGCTATCGACGGTGGCCTCTTTACTGACACCGAAACCGTTCGTCAGGATGAAAGGCAGCGCCGAGGAAAGTACCGCACCGAGGCCGATCAGCAAGCTCTGCATCGCGAAGCCACTCTTGCGCTGCGCCTTCGGCAGCATGTCGCCCACGAAAGCGCGGAACGGCTCCATGCTGATGTTCACCGAGGCGTCGAGAATCCACAGCAGGCCAGCAGCCACCCACAGCGAGGGTGAGTTCGGCATGGCGATCAGCGCCAGGCTCGCCAGAATCGCGCCGACGAGGAAATACGGGCGACGTCGACCGAGCCTCGTCCAAGTACGATCGCTGTAGTAGCCGATGATGGGCTGGACGATCAGGCCGGTGAGCGGTGCGGCCAGCCAGAGGATCGGGATGTCCTTCTCATCGGCTCCGAGAAACTGGTAGATCGAAGACATGTTTGCCATCTGCAGCCCCCAGCCGAACTGGATACCGAGAAAGCCGAAGGACATGTTCCAGATCTGCCAGAATGAGAGGCGGGGTTTTTGATTCATGGGTTTTCGAGAGGTTGCGTTCTAAAGACTAAGTCCCAGCCGCCACCGCATGGCAAGCCTCGGCTTGCGATACCCGGCGCTGGAGTTGCGAGGAGATTTCACAGCACAGTGATGTCGATGCGGGAACGTGGGTTTAGGCCATTCCGTATCAACCGTGAAAAACCGGGCGCTGGAATCACGGAATCCTTCTCAAGGCCTACGCCCGCAACGCTCCCGAAGCCGTGGAGCGCTGACTCACCGACGCACAACGGCGGACTCTGAAAAAACAGCGTCAATCCGCGTTTTAGATGCAGCATTTTTTTGAAAGGCCACAAAAGGATCCCGATCAAAGTCCCTGCAACTTTGTCGTAAATGATCACCGGGATCATCATGACTTTGAAGACCGGCGCGCAGAGTTTCTGCAGACCCTCATTCCGAGAATAGACGATCGACAGCAGCATGATGATGGCGATGCCGATGAATTTCTGAAACGGCGAGATATGCAGAGACATATCGTAGAAATACAACACGCTCATCTCGGTTAGCAGGATCAGTCCGACATACCCGATGAGCAAAAACGCCGTGTGCTGGAGAATGGGGAATTTCTCCACCATCCTCAAACTCACCAACGCAAACATGAACAGCGTTAGAAGCCCCAAAAACACCCCGATGCAAACCACCCGGATATCCGGGGTCATCGCTACCGCCGCGACCACGTTATCCACGCTCAAACTCAAGTCCATCAACTGGATGGCGATGACTGTGGGTCAAAAGGTGCGTGGCTTGGATGGCAAGCTTTCCGGATTATCATCCGTTGCCGCGGAGTGACTGCTCAGGTGCTCCGTCATCAAATGGATCAAATAAAAGGCCCCGAGAAACTTCACCCACTCGTTCGCCATGATGAAGCCCGCGAAAAACAAGGCCACAATGCAGAAAATATATGCGCCAGCCAGCCCGAGGCGGAGCGCGAGTTTCTTCTGATTTTCCGGCAATTGTGAGGCCAGAGCAGCGATTGCCAAAATATTGTCCACTGAGAGCAGCCCCTCGATGATGATCAGGGAAACGATCACCGGAGCGGCTTCGCGGATTTAGTTGAGGTGTTCGGCAATCATGTCTGAGGTGTGGTGATATTGGCGGCACGCCAGGACTGTGGCACAAAAAGGGAGCCTTTCGGCTCCCTAAGTTGTTCAAAATAAAGATGGTGGGCAGGGCTGGATTCGAACCAGCGTACTCAATGAGAGCAGATTTACAGTCTGCCGCCTTTAACCACTCGGCCACCTACCCAGGTGCCGCTTGTGCGGGGCGGGATGTTTGGTTTCGCTGAGGGGGGCTGACAAGCAAAAAGAGGGCGCGGCGCAGATTTTTCGGGTCGAGTATGGCGCGGCAGGTTTTCGAGTCGCTGTGCGCCCGAGGGGTCATTCCTCCATTGCATCGGCGCGGGAGATGAGGGCGCGGGCGGCGTCGAGGTTGCGGTTTTCGGAAATCCAGATATCGGCCAAGGTGCGCATGGCGGCAGCGGTTTCCTTTTTTGATTCCTTGGGAAAGGTGCGGATCGCGTTGCGCAGGCGTTCCTCGGCGGCTTTCACCTGGCCTTGGGCGAGGAGTTCCTTGGCAGACTCCAGCAGGAAAGCCGGATCCATGTCGGCGGGGTTTTCCAACATCGCCTCGGCCTCGCGGAAGAGCCTGGAGGCGGAGTCCTTCGTTCCGGGATCGCGGGAAGTGGCGATGGCGAGTTTCATCATCAGCTTCGCGTCGTCGTCGTGGCGGAAGACTGCTTTTTCCAAAAGGATTCGGGCGGCGCGGAAGTCGTTGGCTGCGGTGAGTTCATCGGCCAGTTCCTGGAATTCTTCGGTTGTGCCGCCACGAATGCCGAGCAGTTCCGCCGCGTGGCCTCGGGCTTCGGCGATCTTCCCGTTCTGGCGGAAATGTTTCGCTAGGGATTCGTGCGCCAGGGCTTTCCGCGGATGCACCTCCAGCACCTCGCGCAGCACTTTCACCGCCTCCTCGTCCTGCTTGCCGGAGAAAAGCAAAATCCCCAGGCGAATCTTGAGATCGAGCGACGAAGGCCGTTCCTCCAGATGTTTGCGCAGGATGCTGATCGCCTCGTCCAACCTCTTGGTCTGACGGAAGTGGTCGCTCGCCGCGCGCGCGATCCCCGCCCAGTCGGGATGCGTTTCCATCGCCTCCGCGAAGCGTGCGTCGATGCGCGCCGCCGCCGCCTCATCGCGGCTGTCGTAGAGGCTTTTCGTGGAGGCCACGTAGTAGCTCACCGCCGACTCGGAATCGGTGACCAGCATCTCAAGGAGTTCCCGCGCGCGGTCGTCATCGCCACGCTCCCTCGCCACGCGGATGAGCCGCTCGAGGGCAATGTAGGCTCCAGGCATTTTTTCGAGGACTTTGCCGTAAATCTCCTCACGTTTCCTCTGGGCAAGGGTATCCCCCTTCCCCACGCGCCCGAGGAAATCGCCGTATTCGAGGGCGATGAAAGTCTCTGCGGGGCGCGCCGCCATCACACGCTCGTAGGTTTCCAGAGCGGCCGCGCGATCTTCGTTCTCCATTTGCGAGTTCGCGATGATCCTCACGAGCGGCATCGCCAAAGGATCGGCTTCGTAGGCTTTCACGAAATGGGCGGCGGAGGCATCCGTTTCACCGCGTTCGCGTTCCAGCACACCGTATGAAAAGTCCAACAGTCCGCTGCCGTATGTTCCGGCCAACGACAGCAGGTAGGGCAACCACGCTTTGCGCATGCACCTGACTACACCCCCTTCGCGATGATGAAAAGCCTCCATGCCCTCCTTTTCCATGCGATCTGCCTGATGCCGCTCCACGCGGCGGAAATTCCACCCCATCCACGGCTGCTGGTGACGGAACCGGATTTATGGAAAGCGGAACATACAAGGTGCTGGCCTACGGCAGCTCCGGCCTGATGTTCAACTACGGCGAGATCGCAATCCGCGCTGTTTTCCGAGAAGCGAATTAAACGATGCCCTGCCGGATCGCCTTGGAAACAGCTTCCGTCTGCGAGCGGACATGGAGTTTCCGGTAAACCGAGCGCAGGTGCATGTCCACCGTGTGGGCGGAGATGAAGAGCTCATCACCGATCTCTTTTTTGGTGAAACCTTTGACGAGGGATTTCAGAACTTCTTCTTCGCGGGTCGTCAATGCCTCCACCTCCTGAACCGGCCCGTGCTTCGAGAAACCTTGGAGAATCATCGTAGCAATCGCGCCGCTCAGGGCGGCGGCGCCGTGGATCACATCCCGGATGCCGGTCAGGATCTCATCCGGATCCGCGGTCTTGAGCAGGTATCCTGAGGCACCGTTGCAGATTGCACGGTAGACGCGCTCACGGTCATCGAAGGCGGAAAGAATCAGCACCTTGAGGTCGGGCAGCTTTTTCCTGACACGCACCAGAACCTCGAGGCCGTCCATGCGCGGCAGGCCGAGATCGAGCAGCAGCACATCGGGGTAGTCCGTGGTGTAACCGAGCTTTTCGAAAAACTCGTCGGGCGAGGAGAAGTGATAAGGGCACTCCAGATCGTCCTCACCCTCGATGAGGCGGCGGATCTGCTTTGCGAAAACCTGATGGTCTTCGAGTATCCAGATCTTATAGATGGTTGGTTTTTCGCTCATTTCATGGAAGGTGCTGCAATCAGCAGCGATCGTTTCACCGTCAGCAAAGTCCGCGTCCCCCTGCCGGGCACGGAACACACGCTGAGCTCACCATCCATTACCCGGGCCCGTTCGTCCAGCTTCCTTAGAGGTTTGGTGATCTCGTTGCCGTTCTCGACAACCCTCGGCAACCCTTGCCCGTTGTCCATGATCTCCAGCGCGAGCATCTCACCCTCGTCCCAAAGCCGGATGAAAACTTTGGTCGCCTTCGAATGCTTGAGGATGTTGTGGACGGCCTCCTTGTAATAAAGGAACAGGTGCCGCTTTGCGTCCAGCGAGAGCTTGGCGGCCGTCTTGCTCGATTCACACTCGATGGTGTATTCGAACTCACGCAGCAGACGCCCGGCCGTTTCCCTCATTCGCTGCACAAGCTCGCCGATGGAGTCCTGCTTCCTCTCCAGCAGCCAGACGATATCCCGCATCGCCAGCGAACTCTCCCGCGCGATGCTTTCCACCTCGCCGAGATCCTCCGCAACCGCTTCCGGCCCTTGCAAGCGCACCAGATCTTTCCTCGCCGTGCGGGCGATCATCGAAATGCTGCCGAGATTACTGCCGATGTCATCGTGCAGGTCGGAGGCGATTCGCTTGCGCAACTCGTCGATCTGGTTCCGGGAAATCAGGCGGCGGCGCTCCACCACAAATACCGGGATCAGGAATGTGAGACCGAGCATCATCGCGGATCCCCATGTCGCATTCAATTCGCTCTCCGCTGCCATCTGTGAGCGCATGGGTTGCAGTGCTTCGATCTCACGCTCCACCCTCCAGCGCTCGTGCAGTTGGTTGAGCCAGGATCCAACCGGGATGATCTCCCTCGTCCATGCGGAGCCGTCCGTGAGAAGACCCGTCTCGGTGGATGAACCAGTCCCCGCGCGCCTCACGGAGAGCCCCTCGGATATGTTACACCTGTCCGACCACACCTGGATTTCCGAAAGTCCGTGGAAGAACCTGTCCCCCACCCTGCTCGGCTCGGCTCCGATGACCCTGATCCGCTTCGCCCGGACACCACCGAGATTCAGGAAAAAGGGCACCCCATGGTTCGCTCCCTTCACCGGTGAAGCCCAAGTCGCCAAAGTCCGGAACGCTCCGCCCTCCTCATCCGCGCCCTGGATCTCGATGCGATCGGAAAGCACCCCGGCTTCCAACGCCCCGCTGATATCGCAGGGAAATAGAATGAGAGAATCCAAAGTCCGGATCTCATCGAAACCAATCTCCCACACCACCTGCTCATCTGCGGTAGCCACCTCCGTGAGTTCCCCGTGATTTTGCCCTTCCACCCATTTTCCTCCCTGCCAGACCCCCAGCGGCATCCGCGCGTCCGTCACAGCTTCGGGATACCATTGTTCCCCCACATGGAGTGCGCCAACCGCAGTAACCGCCGCTCCGAACGAAACCGGATACCCTTCCGAAATTACCACCAGTTCCGAAAGCCCGAACACCTCGCTCCCGCCCTTGAGATTACCACGGGTCACCGTCAACCTGACATACCGCGCGATCGCACCCTGCCCATCGAACCTTACCGGTTTACCGCCCGTTTCCGGGAACGCCCCCTCCTTTTGCTCATAAAGTAGCCGACTGTCGGAAAAATCCTCCCTCGAGGCGAGTTCGATCCGAAAAGCCCTGGGGAACAAACTGCCGCGCTCACCCGACAATTGCTGGAGAGGCACTAAAAAAAGCGCATCAATGGGAAGCTCTTTTCCCAGATCAACCGTCAAGGAGGGATTTGGATCGGATACGCTGAGTCGCACCCCTTTGCTTCCCGCACCCCATTCCAAAGACTGCTCCTCGTGGGTGGCCAGCGAGATGATTTGCTGGGAAAGAAATCCGATCCTTTCCTCCACCTTGACCAGACGCGGATTAAAAAGTCGGGCAACTCTCCCGATCGGGTTCACCATCGATGTATCTGCCTGCGCGATGCCACTGAGGCAAAATAACGCGAGCAGAGCCTTTCCGATAAAGGCACGCATCACCCGTGGGTGTAATCGATAGGGACTGCTCGACACGCCCGCTAAAATGGTGAATTTTTAAAAATTATCAAGATTAATTAACTAAAAATTGAAAAATACGCTGATCTTTGGAGGCAATCCAGACCCGGGTGTCTCGATCTCGGGCATTTCGTCGATATCACTACACGGCAGATTTTTCCAAATGATCAAAGCTTTCAAAACCAGCATTTAAAGACAAATTACTGAACATTTTCCGCCCGGTTGGGCACACCGGGGCACGGCCAACTCCCGCTTCCGCATCCCCGCCTTCTCCGAACAGCATGTCCTCGGCTATGTCCAACTTCACCTGCTTACACCCGCCGTCGCCTCGCGCTCGTCGCCAACAATGCCAGATACCTGATCCCATCAGAAACCTCCCCACATGGATCATTTCCAAATCTACCTCACACGCCGCGTGCAGATCAGTGCGAACGGGGTTCTGTCAGTTCCTGCCAGAGCGTGGAACGGAGCCCCCAATATCCGGCGGTTAGGTGTGCGTTATCGCGGAAGACTTCCTCGCGCATGAGAATCTTATGCATCTCCGGGAGGTTGTAGCAAGGAATGGAGGGATAAAGGTGGTGGGTGAGGTGGTAGTTGACGTTGAGGGGGGCGACCAGGAAGCGCTCGAACCTATTGCAATCCACATGCCGAGTGCTGTTTAACTCATGCTCGCATTCGACGACCATGTGCTCAGCTATCGCGCGCAGCCGTGAGATGGGGAGTAGCGCAGTGAGCAAAGGAACGACCCAAAACAAGAAGAAAAGAAACCAGAGATCAAAGAAAGTTAAGATGAGTATTGCTATGGCATAAAATACCACAAATCGCAAGAATACGCCTGGCTGGATCTTAATACTTTTTTTGTATATGATTCTCCGAAACGGGGAGTAACGAATGAGGATTGCCAGAACCTTGTGCGCACCGAGCCCGATGAGATCGCTGAAGAAGATCCACAGTGCAGATAGCTTGGCTTTTGGCCATCGCCATTCTTCCACATTCTGGATGATTTTCCAATCGGGATCCTTTGCGGTATTAATGTATTGATGATGCCTGAGATGGAGGTTGCGGTAGATTTCGGTGGCAATGCCGAGAGGAAACGCGCAGAACAAGTCACTGAATAATTCGTTGCGGCCTTTGTTCTGGGAAATGCGGAAGTGAGCTGCCTCATGTACGAGGATCAATAACGCGTGCTGACGTGCGCCAATGACAATGACAGATGCAACATAGAGAACCCAGCGGAGGACACCGAGATCCTCAGGAAGCATGCACCAAAGAACGACGGCGGAGAATACGAACGCCCACTCTTTGGCCACCGAGAAAAGAGCCCTAGGCTCGGAGAGTTTGGAGAGTCGGCGGACTTCCAAAAGCAGACGCGGATCGGTCCGCAGCCGCTCAGGGGAGTCAGAGGAGATGCTCGCCTGATCTATGGGCGTGGTTGAGTCGAGTTGTGGCATACTAGCTACAAGGCATTTGTTTCACCTCGCCACCCTACCCGGCGCCATCCTGAGTGCAAGGGGAACAGGAGCGAGAAAGCGACTCATCGGTAGATTCCCTACACCAGCTCCCCATACTCCAACAGCCCCTGCCGTCCGCCTTCGCAGCCGAAGCCGGATTCCTTGAAGCCGCCGAAGGGTGAGGTGGGATCGAACTTGTTGAACGAGTTTCCCCAGACCACGCCGGCCTTGAGCTGTGAGGCGACGGCGAGGTATTTCGAGCCCTTGTCCGTCCACACGCCCGCGCTGAGGCCGTATGCCGTGTTGTTCGCTTTCTCCACCGCCTCGTCGGGAGTCCGGAAAGTCAGCACGGAAAGCACGGGACCGAAAATTTCCTCCTTCACCACGCGGTGACTTTGCGTGACTCCGCAGAGCAGGGTCGGCGGAAAATAGAAGCCCTTTTCCGGAAGCGTGCAGGCGGGCTGGTGGATCTCCGCGCCCTCGCTGACCCCGGCATCGACGAGCTCCGTGATGCGTTCCCACTGCCGCTTCGAGTTGATCGCGCCGATGTCGGTGTTCTTGTCGAGCGGATCGCCGGTGCGGAGGGTTTTCATCCGCAGCTTGAGTTTCCTCAGCACCTCGGCCTCAATGCTCTCCTGCACCAGCAGCCGCGACCCGGCGCAGCAGACATGGCCTTGGTTGAAGAAAATCCCGTTGATGATGCCCTCGACCGCTTGATCGATGGCCGCGTCCTCGAAAACGATGTTCGCGCCCTTGCCGCCGAGCTCCAGCGTAAGGCGTTTCCCCGTCCCGGCGAGCTCGCGTTGGATCCATTTCCCGACGCCCGTGGAACCGGTGAACGCGATCTTCGCAGCGGTGGGATGTTTCACCACAGCCGCGCCCGTCTCGCCCGCGCCGGTGACGATGTTCACCACGCCTTTGGGCAGCCTCGCGTCGCGGATCAACTCCGCGAACTTGAGCGCCGTGATCGATGTGGTCTCGGCGGGCTTGAGCACCACCGTGTTGCCGAGCGCAAGGGCGGGAGCAAGTTTCCACGCCAGCATCAGCAGCGGGAAATTCCATGGGATCACCTGCCCCACGACACCGAGCGCTTTCAGATCACGGCCCGGGGCGGCATACTCCAGCTTGTCCGCCCAGCCGGCGTGGTAGAAAAAATGCGCGGCGGCCATCGGCACATCGAAGTCGCGCGCCTCGCGGATCGGCTTGCCGCCGTCGAGCGTTTCCGCCACCGCGAACTCCCGCGCGCGATCCTGCAACAGCCGCGCCAGGCGGTAGAGATATTTCCCTCGCTCCGCTCCCGGCAGTTTCGACCATGCGGGAAAGGCCTTCGCCGCTGCGGCATAGGCGGCGTTCACATCCGCCTCGTTCGCGAGCGCGATTTCGGAAAGCTTCGCCTCATTGCGCGGGCTGATCGAATCGAACCACTTCTTCGATTTCGGAGCCACGAACTCACCGCCGATGAAAAGCCCGTAGAGATCCGCGATTCCCGCCGGTGCCGTTTCCGGAGCCGGATCGAATTCCCAGAGATCCCCGAAGAGGAGTTCGCGCGCCACCTGTTTCTTTTTTGTCGCCATGTCGGATGCTTTGTTAACCGAGTGAAACACTCCCCGCCCGCGATGCGCTTGGCGAGCAGAAAGCTTGCGGGAAAAGGCGTCCATTACGAAAGGGTTTCTCCGCCCATCCCTGCCGAAAAAATGCCGTGACATACCGCGTCCCATCGCGAGGTATTGGTGTACACAAACCCATGAAAAGATTCCTCCTCGCACTCTTCATTGTCGCGCTCTCCTCACAAGCCCCGGCGCAAGACGCCTTCGATGGCGCGGCCGGCAAGCCTTACGTCTACAAAACCTCGGCCGGCAAAGAGCGCCAGATGGAGATCTATTTTCCGGAAAACCATGACCCCGCGAAATCCAAGGTGCCGGGCGTGATCCTGTTCCATGGCGGAGGCTGGTCTGGCGGCACCCTAGCGCAATTCCGAGTAGCCTGCGCCTATTTCGCCAGCCGCGGCCTCGTCTGCGCCACCGCCGAATACCAGATGCTCGGTAAAGACTCTCCGAAACTGCCCGCGGGCGAATCCAAGAAACGCGTCTGCGTCACCGACGCGAAGAGCGCGATCCGTTGGTTCAAACAGCACGCCGCCGAACTCGGCATCGATCCCGACCGCATCATCACCGGCGGCGGCAGCGCGGGCGGCCACATCAGCGCCCTCGCCACCATGAACCCCGGCCTCAACGACCCCGCCGACCCCAAGGACATCGACACCGGCGTCGTCGCCTACCTCTGGTTCAACCCCGCCTTCGCTCCCGAGGACAACAAGGATCCCGAGATTGACATCCTCACCCATCTCAAAGCCGACCTGCCGCCCTCGGTCGTCTTTTTCGGCGACAACGACACCTGGAAAAAAGGCTGGGACACCGCCCATGCGAAGTGGAAGGGGCTCGGCGCGAAAACCATCGAACTTCATATCGCGGAAGGTCAACCCCACGGCTTTTTCAACAAGGAGCCATGGCGCACTGTCACCCTGATCGAGGCGGACAAGTTCCTAGTGAAGCAGGGCCTCCTCACCGGCGAGCCTACCCTCAAGATGCCCGCCTCCGGCGAAAAGCTGGTGGCCGCGCCATGACGCTGTCAACATCACGCCCCCAAGCCCAAAAAACATGAAACCCATCCTCGCCCTCATCCTCTCCGCCTGCTGCGCTGCCGCCTTCGCCGCCGATAAACCCAACGTTGTGATCATCTTCATGGATGACATGGGCTACGGCGACATCGGCCCCTACGGAGCGACAAAACAGAAAACGCCCGAGCTCGACCGCATGGCCGCGGAGGGCATGAAGCTCACCTCGTTCTACGCCGCCCCGGTATGCTCGGTTTCCCGCGCGCAACTTCTAACAGGATGCTACGGGGTGCGCGTCGACGTGCCGGGGGTCTATGGCCCGGGCAGCGCCGCAGGCTTGAACCCTTCCGAAATTACCATCGCAGAGCGGCTCAAGGAACTCGGCTACGCCACGATGTGCATCGGCAAATGGCACGTCGGCGACCAGCCGGAGTTCCTGCCCACCAAGCAAGGCTTCGACCACTACTTCGGCATCCCCTACTCGAACGACATGCAGCGCAAATCGACCGTAACCGGAAAGCCGGTATCTCCGCTGCTGCGCGACGACAAGGTCGTGGAACTCCTTAACGACGATGAGCAGAGCCGCATCGTCGAGCGCTACACGGATGAGGCGGTCGGCTTCATCACGGCGAACAAGGACAAGCCCTTCTTCCTCTACCTGCCGCACACCGCCATCCACACACCGATCCACCCAGGCGAGAAATTCCGCGAAAAATCCTCAAACGGCCGTGTCGGCGATTGGATCGAGGAGGTGGACTGGTCCACCGGACGCGTGCTCGAAACCCTGCGCGAGATCGCGCCGAACACCCTCGTCATCTTCACCAGCGACAACGGCCCATGGCTGATCAAGGAAGCCGACGCCGGCAGCGCAGGCCCCTTGCGCGGCGGAAAGGGCAGCACCTGGGAAGGCGGCGTGCGCGTGCCGACCCTCGCCTGGTGGCCGGGAAAAATCGCGCCGAAGTCCTCGGTGGACGCTGTCGCAGGAACCATCGACCTCCTGCCCACCGCCGTCGCCATCGCCGGAGGCACCTTGCCGCCGGAGCCCGTCATCGACGGACGCGACCTCTCCCCTCTCCTTCTGGGCAAGACCATGGAATCACCGCGCGGCGTGCATTGCTACTTTCACGGATACAATCTCCAGGCCGTGCGCAAAGGGTCGTGGAAACTCGCCATCGCGCCGCAGAACGAGTCGATGAGTCGCCCGGTTTCGCCCGACGCCAACACCAAGGCACCGAGGCTCTACAACCTCGATCAGGAGATCGGCGAAAAAAACAACCTCGCGGAAGCCCACCCTGAGATCGTCAAGGAACTCACGGCACTGGGCGAAGCGGTCATGGCCGAGATCGGAGGGAAGAATCCCACCGCCCGCCGTCAGGCCGGAAAAGTCGAGAATCCGTCCTTCCTGTATCCTTCGGAGGGTCGCGAAAAAAACAAACGATGAAAGCCCTGCTCCTACATCTGGCCGCCGTCGGCTTGCTCCACGCGTCCGAAGGGGCGAAGCCCAACATCCTCCTCATCTACGCCGACGATCTCGGCTACGGCGACGTCTCCTGCTACAATTTGGATCGCGGGAAAATCCCCACCCCGCACATCGACGCGCTCGCCGCTCAGGGCATGCGTTTCACCGACGCCCACTCATCCTCCTCCGTCTGCTCGCCATCCCGCTACACGATGCTGACCGGTCGCTACCATTGGCGCAGTCGGCTCCAAGCCGGCATTGTCGCAACGTGGGAGAAACCGCTGATCGCGCCCGACCGGCTCACGCTCGGCGGTCTCGCCCGGCAGCATGGATACCGCACCGCGATGGCGGGCAAGTGGCATCTCGGCTTCGACTGGCCCATCCCGCAAGGGACGCGCCCGCTCCTTGATAGCTCAAAAAACAACGCGCCCGCCACCGAAGAGCAGATCGCGATGTGGAAGGAATTATTTTCCCAAGACATTCCCGGCGGACCCGTGGATCGCGGGTTCGATCGCTACTTCGGCACCTGCGTTCCCAACTGGCCGCCCTTCTGTTTCATCGAGGATCGGCGCACGGTCGGCATCCCGAGCGAGTTCCTGCCTACCAAGCTTTTCCAAAACAACCAAGCCAGCAAACAGGGTCCCGCTCTGAAGGATTGGACGCTGGAGCCGATCCTCCCGGCCATCACCGACCGCGCCTGCGAATGGATCGGAGAATTCGCCAAGGAGGATAAACCGTTTTTCCTGTATATGCCGCTGACCGCCCCGCACACACCGCTCGCCGTCAACGAGGAGTGGAAGGGGAAAAGCGGCATCGGCCCCTACGCGGACTTCGTCATGGAGACGGACGCCATGATCGGCCGCGTGCTGGACGCTCTCGAGAAAAGCGGCGAGGCGGAGAACACACTCGTCATACTCTCCGGCGACAACGGTTGCGCGCCCTACATCGGCGTGCCGGAGATGGAGGCGAAAGGCCATTTCCCGAGCGGTCCGTTGCGCGGCTATAAATTCGACGCATGGGAAGGCGGCCACCGCGTTCCCTTCATCGCGCGCTGGCCGGGGCGCGTGAAGCCCAGCTCCGTTTCCAACCAACTCGTCCAACAGGCCGATCTCATGGCCACCTTCGCCGGTATTCTCGGGACGAAACTGCCGGACAACGCCGGCGAGGACAGCCACAGCCTACTGCCGCTGCTGGAGGGCATCGAAAAACCCGTGCGCTCGAATGCCGTAAGCTGTGCCGCGTCCGGCGTTCCCGCCGTGAGGGACGGATCATGGAAACTCATCCTCGGCACACCGGGCCGCGGCGCAGAGGCCGACTCTTCCTTCTATCTCTACCACCTCGCCGAAGACCTCGGCGAAAAGAAAAACCTCGCCGCCGAAATGCCGGAGAAAGTCGCGGAGATGAAAGCCCTTTACGAAAAACTCATCACCGAGGGGCGCAGCACCCCGGGCGCGAAGCAGAAGAACGACATAAAGGTGGTCCGCCATCCCAAATAGCATATTCAAACAAAAACGAAGCACATCATCATGAAACCATACACACGACCGCTCGCCATCCATCTCGGACTTGTCGCCGCCGTCCTTTCATCTGCGACCGCCGAGGAGGTGAAGCGCTTCGAACCCACCGGCTCGCTGCCATACCTTTCCGTGGAGGAGAGCCTAAAAACGTTCCACCTGCCCGAGGGCTATCGCCTTGAGCCGATCTTGACCGAGCCGGTGATCGCCGAGCCGGTGGCCGCCGCCTTCGATGGCGACGGGCGACTCTACGTCGTGGAGATGCGCAGCTATATGCAGGACGCAAACGCCACCGGAGAGAATACTCCGAACAGCCGCGTCTCCCTCCATGAGGACACCGACGCAGACGGCGTGATGGACAAGCACACGGTCTTCGCCGACGGCCTGCTCCTGCCCCGCATGGTGCTTCCCCTCGATGGACGCGTCCTCATCAACGAGACCAACACCCTCGACGTTTTTTCCTACCGCGACACCGATGGAGACGGCGTCTCCGACGAGAAAATCCTGTGGTATGCGGGCGGCGCGCGCGGCGGCAACATGGAGCACCAGCCCGGCGGCCTCGTTTGGACGATGGATAACTGGATCTACACCACCTACAACGCCTACCGCCTGCGCCACCGTCAAGGCGGCCTTGCGATGAAGGAACCGACCGCCGCGAACGGCGGGCAGTGGGGCCTTTGTCAGGACGATTACGGCAAGCCCTGGTTCGTCAACGCGGGCGGCGAGCGCGGCCCGCTCAATTTCCAGCAGCCCATCGTTTACGGCGCTTTCAACTCCGCCAACCAGTTTCCCGCCAACTACCGCGAGGTCTATCCCCTCGTCGGCATCCCCGACGTGCAGAGCGGCCCCAAGCGTTCCCGTACGGATGACAGGACGCTCAACCATTTCACCGCCACCTGCGGCCAAGAAATTTTCCGCGGCGACCGGCTGCCCTCCGAGCTGCGCGGCGATCTCTTCTTCTCCGAACCCGTAGGCCGCCTGATCCGGCGGAGCAAGGTCGAGGTGCAAGACGGCATCACCCAACTTACCAACGCCCACCCCGGCAGCGAGTTTATCCGCTCCACCGATCCGAATTTCCGCGCGGTGAACATGATGAACGGCCCGGATGGCTGCCTCTACATCGTCGATATGTACCGCGGCATCATCCAGCAGGGAAACTGGACGAAGCCCGGCAGCTATCTGCGCGGCGTGATCGACCAATACGGCTTCGCCAAGAACATCGGCCGCGGCCGCATCTATCGCATCGTCCACGACGATTTTAAACGCGACACCACGAAGCCCAACATGCTCGCGGAAACGCCCGCCCAGCTCGTCGCCCACCTCGACCACCCCAACGGCTGGTGGCGCGACACCGCGCAGAAACTCATCGTGCTGCGCGGCGATGCCACGGTGGCTCCCGCGCTCGAAAAAATCGCGCGCGAATCGGAATTCGATCTCGCCCGGATGCACGCGATCTGGTCGCTTGAGGGGCTGGGCGCGCTGACGGTGGATTTCGTCCGTGAAAAAATGAAGGACAAGGACGCATCGGTGCGACGAGCCGCGATCCGCGCGGGGGAAACGCTCTACAAGAACGGCAAGCAGGAACTCGGAACCGATTTCCTCGCGATGGCGAAAGACACCGATGCGGAGGTCGCGATCCAGTCGCTGCTGACCGCAAGGGTGCTCAAGCTTCCGGGCGCTGCCGAACAGGTGGCGGCCTCGATCAAGGATTCCGCCAGCGCGGGTGTTCGAGAAATCGCCAACCAGATGGTATCCGGAGCAACCGCAGAGCCGGCGAAACTCAGTCCCGGGGAACTCGCCCTCTTCAAGGAAGGCCAGACGATCTACGAATCACTCTGCTTCGCCTGCCACGGCTCCGACGGAAAAGGCGGCGCGATCCCCGGCGAAAAGAGCGCTCTCCTCGCCCCGCCGCTGGCCGGTTCGAAGATCATTACCGGCCACTCCGATCTCGGCGTGAAAGCGGTGCTGCACGGCATCACCGGCCCCATCGATGGCAAGACCTACACCGGCGAGATGATCGCGATGGCAGACAACGAAGACCGCTGGGTCGCCGCCGTGATGTCCTACGTGCGCAACAGCTTCGGGAACCAGCAAGGCTTCATCGATGAGAAGACGGTGGCACGCCTCCGCTCTGCGAACAAAGACCGCACCCGCCCTTGGACGGAGGCGGAGCTGCTGGCCAGCGTTCCCCAACCGCTGACGAACCGGAAGGACTGGAAGCTCACCGCCAGCCACGGCGCGGCGGATCTCCCGAA